>NZ_CAWUDI010000013.1:0-160850 GCF_963920925.1 Calothrix sp. CCY 0018
ATGGGGTGATGGGGTGATGGGGTGATGGGGTGATGGGGTGATGGGGTGATGGGGTGATGGGGTAGAAAATTATTAACTCGCGACTCTACTCTTTACTCCTAACTATTACCAATTACCAATTACCAATTACCAATTCCCAATTCCCAATTCCCAACAACTAACAACTAACAACTAACAATTAACTCCTTGTTATGAATGTTCGTATTGGAAACGGTTATGATATCCATCGCTTAACTACCGAGCGTCGGTTGATTTTGGGTGGTGTGGAAATTGCTCATTCTTTAGGTTTGTTGGGACATAGCGATGCTGATGTTCTAACTCATGCGATTATGGACGCGATGTTGGGTGCGCTTTCTTTGGGTGATATCGGACATTATTTTCCCCCCAGCGATGACAAGTGGGCTGGTGCTGATAGTTTGATGCTTTTAGATAAAGTTAATAATTTGATTCAAGAGCAGGGTTGGAAAGTAGGAAATATTGATTCTGTGGTAGTCGCAGAGCGTCCCAAACTAAAACCCCATATAGAAAAAATGCGCGAAAAATTAGCCAGTGTTTTACAAATCGAACCAAACCAAGTTGGTGTCAAAGCCACAACTAATGAAAAATTAGGCCCCGTTGGTGAAGAAAAAGGGATTTGTGCTTATGCTGTGGTTTTGTTAATTAAATAGGTTCGTAGTAAGGGCTTTAGCCCTTCATATTCCGGAAGAGGGCTAAAGCCCTTACTACGAACATAGGAAATATAGTTTTCGCTACAATCGCAATCAATATCATTAACTATTCGTATATCTACCTAAATGCTCAGAATTTCTTCTCTATTTTCCAACTTTCGGCGTTTGCGTTTACCAGTTATTCTGGCAGCGATAACGGCTCTTATTGTTGCTGCTTGCAATCCGGCTAATTTTAGAACCGAGGCAGCAGAAACAAAACCGTTAATACTTAGTATTCTCAGCGACCCGAAAACTTTTAACTACGCTCTTTCTCAAGAGTCACCTAATATTTTTCCTTACACTTTTCTTGGTTTAACGACTCAAAACCCTATAACTGGAGAAATTGAGCCAGAATTAGCTGAATCTTGGAAAGTTTCCGATGATGGATTGCGTTTTGTTTTTACCTTGCGCGATAGTTTGAAATGGTCTGATGGTAAACCTTTAACCGCAGATGATGTAGCATTTACTTACAACGGCATTTACTTTAATAAAGAAATTCCTACCGATACTAAAGACGCTTTTAAAATCGGTGAAAGCGGTCAATTGCCTAAAGTTAGAAAACTCGGCGATCGCGAAGTAGAATTTACTTTACCAGAGCCTTTTCGCCCTTTCTTACAAAATATGGGGACTCCGATTTTACCGGCTCATGCTTTACGAGAATCGGTAGAAACAAAAGATTCGGAAGGGAAGCCGTTATTTCTGCAAAAATGGAGTGTTGATACCCCTGTTGACGAGATTGTTACTAATGGCCCCTACAAGTTAGGACGTTACAATACTACTCAACGAGTCGTATTTGAAAGCAATCCTTATTACTGGAAAAAAGATAAACCATTAATCAAAAAAGTAAACTGGGAAATTGTTGAATCTCAAGATACTTCCTTATTACAATTCCGTTCCGGTAGCTTGGATTATATCGGTGTAACTCCAGACTATTTCTCTTTACTTAAAAAAGAAGAAAAACGCGGTAATTTTAAAATAGAGAATGGTGGTCCGGCTACTGGTACATCTTTTGTATTTTTTAACTTAAACAAAGGTAGCAGAAACGGTAAGCCTTTAGTCGATCCCATAAAATCAAAATGGTTTAATAACAAAGAATTCCGCCAAGCTGTAGCATATGCTATCGATCGCCAAACCATGATTAACAACACTTTTCAAGGTTTAGGTCAAACACAAGATTCACCAATCTCCGTACAAAGCCCTTATTACCTATCTCCAGAAAAAGGCTTAAAAGTCTACGATTACAATTTAGATAAGGCAAGAGAATTACTCAAAAAAGCCGGATTTAAGTCTGATTCTCAAGGTCAATTATTAGATCGAGATGGAAATCGCGTCCGCTTCACTTTACTAACTAATTCCGGTAATAAAATTCGCGAAGCTATGGGAGCGCAAATCAAATCCGATCTAAGTAAAATAGGCATTCAAGTTGATTTCACCCCTCTAGCTTGGAATACTTATTTAGATAAAATATCTAATAGCTTAGACTTTGAAATGGCATTACTAGGTTTAACGGGTGGCTTGGAACCAAATGATGGAGCCAACGTATGGAAACCCGAAGGTGGATTACATATGTTTAATCAGAAACCTCAAGCCGGACAAAAACCAATTGAAGGTTGGGAAGTTGAACCTTGGGAAAAAGAAATTGCCAGACTTTATGTCAAAGCAACACAGGAATTAGATGAAGAAAAAGTCAAAGAAATATACGGCGAAACCCAAAAAATTACTCAAGAAAATTTACCTTTTATCTATCTTGTTAATCCCCTCTCACTAGGAGCCATCCGCAACAATATTCAAGGCACTAAATTTAATGCGATCGGCGGTGCTTTCTGGAATATCGAAGAAGTTAAAATTACGAAAGAGTAAAAAATAGGAATGAGGCTTAGGGCATTGGGCATGGGGAATAGTTAAGAGTTAGGAGTTTTTATTCTCCTTGTCTCCCCATCTCCTTATTTCCCCTCTTCCCCCTCTTCCCCCTCTTCCCCCTCTCCCCCTCCATCTTCTATGACCGATGAAAAAGCTCTACAATCTCTACTAAACGCTGTCGCGAACGGAAGTCTATCCACTGATGCTGCATTTTCTCAATTAAAAGATTTAGCTTACGAATCTGTAGATGAGTTTGCCAAAATTGACCATCATCGCTCTTTAAGAACTGGTTTCCCGGAAGTGATTTGGGGGCAAGATAAAACCCCCGAACAAATTGCTCGGATTATGGAGGTGATGCGTTTAAAAAATCAAGTTGTGATGGCAACTCGCATTACTCAAGAAGTTTTCGTTGCCCTACAACCCAAAGTCAGGGGTTTGCGTTATTACGATATGGCTCGAATCTGCGCGATCGCACCTGCTCAACTTAAAGTTCGATATTCCGGTACAATTGGTATTCTCTCTGCTGGAACTGCCGATTTACCAGTTGCCGAAGAAGCCGCAATTACCGCAGAACTTTCGGGTTTCCAGGTACAACGGCTATGGGATGTGGGAGTAGCAGGAATTCATCGCTTGTTAAGTAATCGCCATGTCATCGAATCAGCGTCTGTATTAATTGTTGTTGCGGGTATGGAAGGTGCTTTGCCGAGTGTTGTAGCGGGTTTAGCAGACTCACCAGTAATTGCCGTACCTACCAGTATCGGTTATGGTGCCAGCTTTGGTGGTTTAGCGCCTTTACTAACAATGCTAAACTCATGTGCGGCGGGTATAGGAGTAGTAAATATAGATAATGGATTTGGTGCAGCCGTTTTAGCCGGACAAATATTGCGTTCAGCCGAGAAATTACGGATGTCATAATATAAGTCTTTGAGCTATCACGGTGATGCTAACCAATAGGTAAGTTAAAAATGAAACTTTGGTCGCTCTTGGGTGGGTTTGCTCTCAGTTTTTGGACAACAATTTTATTATCAAATACCGTGAATGCTCAGAGCCGAATACCTGTAAACTGGTCAGTACTAGCTCAAAATGTCACCGACCCCGATCTTTTAGGTCAAATACAAAAAGCTTGGAATAACTTTGTCGAAACAGGTCAAATTTGGGCGCTTTTAATTGGATTAGTAATCGGTTATTTAATTCGTAATTTGACAAGCTACGGGTAACAGTTAGCAGTGAACAGTGACCAGTTAGGAGTTAGGAGTTAGGAGTTAAGAGTTAGGAATTAGAAAATTTTAAATTTTGTATTAAAGAGTTAAGAACTAGGAATTATAAATTATTTCTACTCCCTCACTCCCCCTCTTCCCCCTCTTCCCCCTCTTCCCCCTCTTCCCCCTCTCCCCCCTCTATGACACAAACACAACAAACTTGGAGCCAGCGATTTGAATCGGCGTTGCATCCTACTATTGCTCGCTTTAATGCCAGCATAGATTTTGATATTGAATTAATTGAATACGATTTAACTGGTTCGGTTGCTCATGCCAAAATGTTGCAAGAGTGTAAGATTATATCTTCGGAGGAAGGCGATCGCTTAGTTGCTGGTTTAGAGCAAATTCGTCAGGAATATCGTGAAGGTAAATTTAATCCGGATGTTGATTCGGAAGATGTACATTTTGCTGTCGAACATCGTTTAGTAGAAATTGTTGGTGATGTCGGTAAAAAACTGCATACGGGACGTTCTCGTAATGACCAAGTAGGTACTGATACGAGACTTTATTTACGCGAACAAATTCAGCAAATTCGTCAATTATTACGGGATTTTCAAGCTGTTTTAGTTGATATTGCTGAAAAAAACGTTGAAACTTTGATTCCTGGCTATACTCATCTACAACGCGCTCAACCTCTAAGTCTTGCTCATCATCTCTTAGCTTATTTCCAAATGTCGCAACGAGATTGGGAACGGCTGGGAGATGTTTATAAGCGGGTAAATATTTCACCTTTGGGATGCGGTGCTTTAGCGGGAACTACTTTTCCTATAGATAGACATTACAGCGCTCAACTATTAAATTTTGACAAGGTTTACGATAACAGCCTTGATGGAGTTAGCGATCGCGATTTTGCAATTGAATTTCTGAGTGCAGCCAGTTTGATTATGGTTCACCTTAGCCGCTTATCGGAAGAGGTGATTTTATGGAGTTCCGAGGAATTCGGCTTTGTCACGCTGAAAGATAGCTGTGCAACTGGTTCGAGTATTATGCCTCAAAAGAAAAACCCCGACGTACCGGAGTTGGTAAGAGGTAAAACGGGCAGGGTATTCGGTCATCTGCAAGCGATGTTAGTGATGATGAAGGGATTACCCCTTGCTTACAACAAAGACTTGCAGGAAGATAAAGAAGGTTTGTTTGATGCAGTTAATACCGTCAAAGCTTGTTTATCAGCAATGACAATTTTGATGCGGGAAGGTTTAGAATTTCGTACTCAACGGTTAGCAGAAGCTGTAGCGGAAGACTTTTCTAATGCCACCGATGTCGCAGATTATTTAGCAGCGCGGGGTGTTCCCTTCCGAGAAGCTTATAATCTCGTAGGTAAGGTGGTGAAAACCAGTATTGCTGCTGGTAAACTTTTAAAAGACTTGAGTTTGGAAGAATGGAAACACCTGCATCCCAAATTTGACAAGAATATTTATGAAGCCATATCACCCCGTCAAGTTGTAGCTGCACGCAATAGTTATGGTGGAACGGGTTTCGAGCAGGTAAATCAAGCATTACAAGTTGCTCGTTCTCAAATTAATGGGAAGGGAGTAGGGAGTAGGGAGTAGGGAATCGGAGTTAGGAGTTAGGAGTTAGAAGTTAGGAATTAGGAGTTAATAAATTTCTACCCACTCTACCCACTCTACCCACTCTACCCCCACTCCCTTAATAATAAGTATTTAACGGGAAACCATATAACTGATAACTGGTAACTGAAAAAAGCAATTGCGGAGCGTGTACATAAACGCTCCGCAATTCAAAACTTACAAAAGTAAAAATTGAAATTAGAAAACTAGTCAGTAGCACTAGTTCCGCCGTTATCATCATTATTTGATGAATTCTCTTCTTCTGATTTAGGCGGTCCTTGCTGGTACCTTCTTTGATAACGTCCTGTGTTAGTCCGTTTACGAAACTTGCGGGCATATGCCTGGTTCCGTAACGCCTTTTCTTTCTTTAGGTTACGGCGCTTAGCCATATTCACCTCATTAATAAACAACGTTTAAATTACCGTTCGGCATTAGATAGATATTTTTTAGCTATCTAATTGATGTTAATAACATTCTAGCCTAAACCAGTAACTAGCATATTTTAAACAGCAATACAGTCTATCCCATTTATTTTTATAATGTCAATGGGTCGCATTAAGTTTACACCATTATAAATTTTATAGCACTTACGCAAAGCCCCCTTTTTTAATCGGGTTGGGGGGATCTTAGAGTTGGGAATGACTACTTTTTGGTTGCGGTTGCGGCCATTCCTGTTTTATATCTAATATTTTATTAAAAATTAGGCGATTATCGAAAATTATTACTGTAATAAAAATATTGGCAATAAGTGTTCACCTTACTGTGCGGCTTAGCCGACACCGGGTACAGTGTATCGCACTCAAAAAATCAAAGTGTTGCAATAAGTGATTTATTCTATGATTTTTATATAGGAGCGTTACCTTAATTATAAGTTAAATATTAAAGTTTATCTTTTAATTTTTCACTTATAATTAACATTCTATCAGTTAGATGTAGTTGGTCTAAACTATGAAAACTATATTTAAAAAATATTTTTGGTTGACAAACTATAATTTAATTTATCGCAATAGTTATTTTAATTTTAACAAAAATATCGAATTACAAGTATTAAATAGTCAAAAACGATGACTATAACTTTAAATTTGGCTCTGAATTAACTATATGGTTAATTGCTGTCAGAAAAATATTTTCGACAATTTGCAGTAATTGTAACACCAATTACAAACCGATAATTTTTGATAAACTACTGCGCCATAAAGTATATTTATACGCAATATATATTAACTCTTTGGATGGTAAAATTAAACTGTTCTATGACTACCATTTTATAAAGTGGTAATTGTTAGAATAAAACCTGACGCACAAATATTTTTGTATCAAAGCTGCTATATACAATGGTAGTTGTATGAATGAGTGTAAGTCAGAATAAGTAAGTACAACACATAAATTTGAACATTGAACGTTGCTGCTTTATTTGGTACAGCCGTACAGTCTACACGGACTCTATGGCGCTATGGACAAACGATACTGGGTATTATTTTCCGTCATCCGATAACGGGAACAAGTATTATTCCGATATTACCCGATGGACGAATTGTATTAATTCGGCGAAGAGACAACGGTTTGTGGTCTTTGCCTGGTGGAATGGTAGATTGGGGAGAAGATGTTCCCACCACAATTAAACGTGAATTAATGGAAGAAACCGGATTGGAGTTAGTGAAAATTCGACGTTTGGTTGGAGTTTACTCAGCACCAGATAGGGACCCTAGAATCCATTCAATTTGTGTTGTAGCGGAAGCAGAAGTAAGAGGAGAAATGGAGATTCAAGACACTTTAGAAGCAAGTGAAATACAAGCTTTTGATCGCAACTCTTTACCTGAAGAACCAATGTCTCACGACCACTATCGGCAGTTGCAAGACTACTTAAGTGACTTGACAACATTAGCATAAAACTATGTACTAATATCCAACTTTGAGGTTTTGGATTTAGTTTAAAAAAGGGAACGGGGAGTGGGGATCAGGGAACATAAGCAAAGATAATACGGATCGGTCTTTTTTCGGTCAGTTTAGTAATCCTTGTATAACGAACTTTGTAGAGATTTTTGCATCAAAGTTGTTAAAGAATCAAATTTGTTAAATTTAACTACCTTCATTAAATTCAATATGAGTACGATGTTATTTCGTAACTCTCGGAGAAAGCTTTCTCAAGGGTTATTATTCTGGCGTGAAGTTGGTTATGGTACTCCCGTAGTTTTTTTACATGGTGCTTGGTGCGATAGCAGTGAATGGGTATCGACAATGGAATTGATCTGCCGAGATTTCCATTGTTTTGCACCAGATATGTTAGGATTCGGCGAGTCAGAATATCCCGACGTTCATCATGCAATTGATTTGCACGTTGATTGTTTAGTAGAGTTTTTACAAGCTTTAAAATTAGAGAAAGTGTATTTAGCGGGACATTCTTTAGGAGGATGGATTGCTGCTAGTTGTGCTTTAAAGTATCCAGAGAAAGTTCAAGGTTTAATATTATTATCTCCAGAAGGTGTGGAAATTGATGGATTTGAAAAACGTTGGCAAAAAATGCGACGTTTAATACAAAGTCCATCATTTATATTTAGGTTTTTACAAATATTTCGTCCCTTCGCAAAAATGTTTGGTTGGAAAATTAAAATAAAAGAAGATTTGCAGCAAAGACGGATATTATTAGAAAATCCAACGGGAAGTAAATTATTATATCAGCGTCAGCTTCCAGAAATTAAAGCGGAATTATTGCAAGAAAAATTGGATTTGATCCAGATTCCAGTTTTGATATTTCAAGGTGCAAAAGATACGGCAGATGCTTTAACAAGAACTAACATTTACGCTAGACTTATTCCTCAATCTAAGTTGAAAATGATTGATTATGGAGAAGATAATTTACCTCAATCATCCGCTTCTGATGTCGCTAAAGGAATTAAAGGATTTATTAAAAGGGGTTAAGAATTACGAATTAGGTAAATAGTAAATTAGGCTGCTATCGAAGTTAATCGCCGATGGAAGTAACTTATATAAAGATAAATCAAATAACACAAAAAAAAGCTTATTATTTGCGGGAACTATAAATGATTAACTGAGTAGTATTACAGACTTAAAGTTAATTAATTATATGCAAATTAAACAGTTAATTATAGCTACTGGAGGGTTATTATCCTTAGCTTTAGGAACTGGAAGCATTACACCAGCACAAGCAGCTTTATTAGACTTTAGCTTTGAAAACGAAAATGGGTTAACGGGTTCATTTACTTTAGATACTGAAGCTGAGGCTTCTGAGGTACCAGCAGATTTTGGATTTGGTACAGGGATTTTGTATAGTAATACTGTTTCGGACTTCGATTTATCTGTACCGGAAAGAGGTTTGAATTTTAACGGTGAAACTGCCGACTATCAAATACTAACCAATCCAACTCCACCACCTCCCGATTCTCCCGTAACTCCTCCTCCTGGTGGTGCCCTATTTCCGCCGGGAACAACTTTAAGCGGTGTTGTTTATCCATCTGAATGTTCGGAAGGAGTGTTTACTTGTAACTTCAGCATTCCTATATTTTATACTGGCGATGTTGCAGAACTTCCCGAACTTTCCGATAATGTAGATTCGTATTCGACAGAAAGGATTGAATTCTTCGATTTTAATCCCGAAACTCAAACTTTAGAAGTTAACCGCGAGATTTTTACAAGTTCTAATATTACATTTAAAACTGTTTCTGTTGCTGAAGGTAATTCTAGTTTGAGTTTGTTTGCTTTGGGGATTGTAGGTGGGGGTTTGTTGTTTAAACGTAGATTGAATCGTGCTGTTTGATTAAGTTAGATTTTTGTGTATGTATCAAATTTGTTGGGAGACGTAGCAGTGCTACGTCTCTACATTATTGTTTTTTGTATTCCCCATAAAATTAAATTTTTTTCTACGATTATCCGTTGTGAAATTTGGGGATATTGCGATTTTAGATAATTAAATAATAAAATGCGATCGCCACCTGTGATAACAACATTACTTTCAGGAAAATCTTGTAACCACGCTTCAATAAAATCTTTGATTCCTGCGAGTATTGTGTAAATAATTCCGCTTTGGATTGATTCTTGAGTATTTACTGCATATCTTCGTGGAAGTTGTTGCGGTAATTGGACATTTGGTAATTGTCCGGTTTTGTTGGTAAGAGTTGAAAATTGTAAGCCTAAACCCGGTAAAATTGCGCCACCGATTAAATTACGGTTGCTATCGGCACCTGTAAAAGTAAGTGCCGTTCCCGCATCAATTACTAACATGGGAAAACCCCAAGTTTCACCAGCACCAAGTAAAGCTAAGGCTCTATCGATTCCTAATGTGGGATATAAGTTGTTGAGAGGGATTTCGTTTAAGGGAATAAATTTTGCATTTGGGTAATTTTGCCAAAGCTTTGTTTGAGTGGGAACTACGGAAGCGATGAAGAGAGGGGGGGAGGGGGAAGAGGGGGGAGAGGGGGGAGAGGGGGTAGATAAATAGTTGGTATCCCAGGCTTTTGTAAGGGTTTGTTGGTTGAATAAACCCCAGTGTAAGCGGGAGTTGCCGATTATTAATGCTAGCCAGGTTTTTGAGGGATTTGAGAACACTTTTTTAACGCAAAGGTACGCGGAGGTTAGCGCGGAGGTGCGCTGAGAATTATGGATATTTATAAGATAATAGTATTCAATTACTAATCTCTACCGACATTAATTGAAGCATTACAAATTATGAGTTGGAAGATGACTGCTGAGGAGTTGTTGGAGCGTTACGAGAAAGGCGATCGCGATTTTGCTAGACCAGTATATAGTCGTGCGTCTAAGACACCCTACAAGACCAATTACCCCATTACCCATTATCCATCCCCAAACTCTACCCATAGATATATTGATAAAATTATGCAATTATCTCGTGTCACAATAGGAGTTGAGGCATAAATACTCAGATATAAAAATCTATTAAGGAGACGAGTTATGGTAGCAATTACCGATATCGCAAAAAAACTGACCATGCAGACTGCGGAGATTGCTGAAGATACTACGGCAATTCGCTCTCTGGATTGGGATAGAGATAGATTTGATATCGAGTTTGGTTTGGAAAATGGCACCACTTATAACTCGTTTATCATCCGTGGTGAAAAAACTGCTTTAGTTGATACTTCTCACGAAAAATTCCGCAAGCTGTATTTTGATACTCTTAATGGACTTGTTAATCCAGCGGAAATCGATTATTTAATTATCAGTCATACCGAACCCGATCACAGCGGCTTAGTTAAAGATTTTTTACAGTTAGCACCGGAAGTTACCGTTGTTGGTTCAAAAGTTGCGATTCAGTTTTTGGAAAATCTGGTACACCAACCTTTCAAAAGACAAATCATTAAAAATAGCGATCGCCTAGATTTAGGAAACGGACATGAGCTTGAATTTGTCATTGCTCCTAATTTACACTGGCCCGACACAATTTTCACATACGACCACAAAACTCAAATTCTTTTTACCTGTGATGCTTTTGGGATGCATTATTGTTCGGATGCTACTTTTGATGAAGATTTGGATGCAATTAGCGGCGAATACAAATATTATTACGAGTGTTTGATGGCTCCCAATGCTCGCTCTGTAATGTCTGCTCTCAAACGCATGGGTGAGTTGGAAACCGTAGGAATGGTAGCTACAGGGCACGGGCCACTTTTACAGCATAATGTAGATGAATTAATCGGACGCTATCGCAATTGGAGTAAAAATAAAGCCAAAGCTGAGAAAACAGTTGGTATTTTCTACGTTTCCAAATACGGTGACAGTAATAAACTTGCTCAAGCATTAGCTAGCGGTGTTTCTAAAACCGAAGTCGCTGTAGAAATGGTAGATTTGAGCGAAGAAATTGACTTACAGGAATTAAGAGAACAAGCAAGTCGGTTTAGTGGAATTATCTTGGGAATGCCGCCAGCATCCGATCAAAAACTGCAAACTGCTTTTAGTACTATTTTGGGTTCGGTACACGATAAGCAAGCAGTAGGATTATTTGAAACTGGTGGTGGTGATGATGAACCAATCGATCCAGTTTTGACCAAATTCCGCGAATTGGGTTTAAAACCAGCCTTTGGTGCCATCAAAATTAAAGAAACACCAACCGAAAATACTTATAAGCAGTGCGAAGAAGCGGGAACTGATTTAGGGCAATTATTAAACCGCGCCAAAAGCATCAAAAACATGAAGTCTCTTGATGCTGACTTAGATAAAGCTATGGGAAGATTGAGTGGTGGTTTATATATTATTACTGCTCAACAAGGTGACGTAAAAAGCGCGATGTTGGCATCCTGGGTAAATCAAGCAAGTTTTAAACCCTTGGGATTAACAATTGCAGTCGCCAAAGATAGAGCAATTGAATCCTTGATGCAGGTTGGCGATAAATTCGTTTTAAATACTCTCGAAGAAGGCAATTATCAAAGGTTGATGAACCATTTCCTCAAGCGTTTCCGCCCTGGTGCCGATCGCTTTGAAGGAGTCAAAACCCAACCAGCCGAAAACGGTGCGCCAATATTAACAGATGCACTTTCCTATGTAGAATGCGAAGTTGCCAGCAGAATGGACGCTGGAGATCATTGGATTGTATACAGCACCGTGTATGCAGGAAAAGTCAGTAAACCAGATGCCTTAACCGCAGTGCATCACAGAAAAGTTGGAAATCATTATTAAGTAGTTAGGAGTTAGGAGTTAGGAGTTAAGAATAATTAGGTCAAAGGTCAAAGGTTAAAGGTTAAAGGTTATTCTTCTCCCTCTCCCCCAATTACCCATTACCAATTACCTATTACCAATTACCAATTTACCCATGTCAAAAACAAAACCCCGTGACGTTCAAATTCTCCCCATTGCTACAGATACAACTATCATTCGTTCCCGCAGTTGGACGCGGTTACGGTTTGAGATCGAATACGCTTTAAGTAAAGGTACTACGGCTAATTCTTATTTAATCAAAGCCGATAAAATTGCTTTAATCGATCCTCCTGGGGAAACTTTTACGGAAAAATACTTGGATGCGTTGCAAGAAAGAATTGATGTAACTAAGATTGATTACGTTATAATCGGTCACGTTAATCCCAACCGTGCTGTTACTTTGAAGGCTTTACTGGAAGTTGCACCGCAAGTAAAATTTGTTGCTTCTAATCCCGGTGCAATTAATTTACGCAAAGCTTTAGAAAACGAAGATTTACCAATTATGGTAATGAAGGGGGAAGAAACCCTCGATTTAGGAAAAGGACATAATTTAGAATTTATTCCTACTCCTAATCCCCGCTATCCCGATCATCTTTGCACTTACGATTCTCAAACGGAAATTCTCTACACCGATAAATTATTTGGCGCACATATCTGTGGCGATCAAGTTTTTGATGAAGGTTGGAAGATTTTTGTAGAAGATAGACGTTATTATTATGACTGCTTGATGGCTCCCCACGCCCGTCAAGTAGAAACCGCTTTAGAAAAAATAGATGATTTGCCGGTGCGGCTGTATGCTCCCAATCACGGCCCTTTGGTGCGCGAAGGTTTAATCGATATTACAGATGCTTACCACGAGTGGAGCAAACAGCAAACAAAACAAGATACTAACGTTGCATTAATTTATGCTTCCGCCTACGGGAATACCGCAACCTTAGCGCAGGCGATCGCCAGAGGCATAACTAAAGCCGGAGTCGCTGTAGAATCGATCAATTGCGAAGCTGTTGAACCAGAAGAAATTAAAATAGCAGTAGAAAAAGCATCCGGTTTTGTAATCGGTTCTCCCACTCTCGGTGGTCATGCACCAACGCAAATTCAAACAGCTTTAGGTATTATCCTTTCTACAGCAGCCAAAAGTAAACCCGCTGGGGTATTTGGTTCTTTTGGTTGGAGTGGAGAAGCAGTAGATATATTAGAAAGCAAACTCAAAGATGCTGGATTCCGCTTTGGTTTTGAACCGATTCGGGTAAAATTTAAACCCGACGAAAAGACGCTGCAAATGTGCGAAGAAGCCGGAGTTGATTTTGCTCAATCATTGAAAAAAGCCAAAAAAGTCAAAGCACCAACTCAACCTTCTACCAGCGTGGAACAAGCAGTGGGAAGAATTATTGGTTCCTTGTGCGTGGTAACTGCGAAACAAGGTGATGTTTCCAGCGCCATGTTAGCTTCCTGGGTATCTCAAGCCAGCTTTAACCCACCCGGTTTAACCATCGCCGTAGCTAAAGATAGAGCCTTAGAATCTTTAATGCATTCTGGTAGCGGTTTTGTATTGAATGTATTAAAAGAAGGCGGTCATTTAGGGATGATGAAACATTTTCTTAAACCCTTTAGCCCTGGGGAAGATAGATTTGCAGGGATTGAAACAGAAGAAGCTAGTAATGGTTCTCCCGCTCTTGCTGATGCTTTAGCATACGTTGAATGTTCCGTAAATTCGCGGATGGAATGCGGCGACCACTGGTTAGTTTACGCCACCGTAGATAACGGTAAAGTATTGAATAACGAAGGATTGACAGCAGTACATTATCGGAAAACGGGAACGCATTATTAGATTTTGGATTTTAGATTGTAATTCTTAGCTTGTAGGTTGGGTTAGGCGCAAAAATAAATTTGGTTGATAATTGTAAATTAAAAATGCGCCGTAACCCAACATAATTTATGGTTAAAACATAGCAACTTTTAAACAACAAATAATTAAAAGTTAGCTATAGCCATTCGTATATAATCACAATCCCGATGTTGGGTTAGAGCCGCATTTATATTTTTCGTCAACCATCAATTTATTTGTGCGACTTTAACCCAACCTACTACTGTGTTCTCTGCGGTTTTTTTTCGATAGGTAATCTTCCAAGCTTGTAGGTTGGGTTAGGCGCAAAAATAAATTTGGTTGATAATTGTAAATTAAAAATGCGCCGTAACCCAACATAATTTATGGTTAAAACATAGCAACTTTTAAACAACAAATAATTAAAAGTTAGCTATAGCCATTCGTATATAATCACAATCCCGATGTTGGGTTAAAGCCGCATTTATATTTTTTATTAATCATCAATTTATTTGTGTGACTTTAACCCAACCTACTATGAACTGAGAATTAATAAAATTAATAACAAATATTTTTAAGTGAAAGTTTTAATAACTGGCTTTGAGGCGAATGATGATGGTTTAAATGCTTCAGAGTTATTAGTAAAGTCTTTGCGCGATACCTTCGGTGAGCTTCGCTTAACGCCCTCCTCAAAAGCTGAGTCAATATATCGATTGCATTGACTTCAAGATTATGCCCGGTAAGACTAATACCCTCGGAGATACTGTTAATGAAACTCTTAAAACATTATTACCCGATCTTTGTATTGGTATCGGTCAAGCACGCGGTTATAATAAAATAACTTTTGAGCGAATGGCAAAGAATTTAAGATATTTTGTCACCTTGGATAAAGCGGGGAATGCACCCAAAGGAACGTTAATTATAAAAGATGCTCCTGCTGCTTATTGGAATTCTTTTCCAAACCAAGAAAATTTAGTTTGTAGGTTGGGTTAGGAGCATAAAGTAAATTTGATTGATAAGTGTAATTTAAATATGCTCCGTAACCCAACATAATTTATGGTTGAAATATCGAAATTTTTAAAACTTGTAAAAGTTAGCTATAGCCATTCGTGTAGAATCAAAATCCTGATGTTGGGTTAAAGTCCTATTTATATCTTTAGCTAACCATCAATTTATTTGTGGGGCTTTAACCCAACCTACTACTACTAACTGTAATTTAAAATTCTTAATCTTCATCGGTAATTACTCTACCATCGGGTGCGATAGTATTATCCCAACGACACATATTCCAATCGGTTTCTTCGATGCAAGCACCTCTAAGATTAGCTCTATACCAACTAGTCTCATAAACTGAGCAAAGTCTGGCGAGATTAGCTCCTTCAAGGTTAGCTTCGTCAAAAATAGCTTCGAGCAAATCGGACTCTCTCAAGTCGGCATTTCTGAGGTTAGCTCTTAAAAAACAAGAATTTTGCAAGCAAGTATTTCTAAGATTAGCTCCTTCAAGATTGGCATCATTCAAACTACATTCCCGAATGAGAGATCCCCTTAAATCAGCCCCCACCAGAATGCTACCTTCAAGATGAGCAAATTCCATAAAGGCTTTTTTTAAGATGGCATCTCTAAGAATAGCGTTTTGAAGTTCGGCACTACTAAGTTTTACCCAACTCAAGTTAGCTCCGCTCAAATCGGCTTCCCTCAAGTCAGCCCAATCAAATCTAGAATCGCTAATATTGGCACCATTAAGATTGATACCTCTCAAATTAACCCCATTAAAATCTCTCTCCCCAGCAGTATATCGCTTTAATAACTCTTCAGCAGTCATAAGTCATTTATTAGATTTAATTGAGATTATAATCTCTACTTTTCTGCTCGGAAGAAAGCAAGAGACCCGACTTTTTGAAAAAGCCGGGTTTCTTGATACATCAAATTCGGAATTAAGCGCTCTCAACAGTAACGTTGAAAGTCAAATCTGTAAAATCTTTATCGCCTCCACCATACAAATCCTCAAAACCAAAGTTATTATCTGAAGCTTTAAGATGTTCGATTCCATCTGGATTCGCATTTCCAAAAGCAAAGTAGGCATTTAATCCGCTGCCAGATTTATCATTAGTCGGATTTGTACCGATAAATTCTTCTACAGTACCATTGGCAATTAAGTATGGTACTAAGAATATTCCCCCATCAACTTCTGCGGTTAAACTACCATCATTTTTATCAAACTCTAATTCAGGAATACGTTGATTGAGTGCCGCTGTTTCATATCCTTGTTCTCCCGGCTTAATCAGTTGATTTGTAACTGTATCAAGTACGGTACCATCCGCATCCAAAACTTGATAAAAACCTGCTGAATTCTGATAAGAACCAGTACTATTGATATCATCCAAAATCAACGAAACTCGTTCGTCAACTTTGCCATCTCCATCAAAATCAACTTTGCCCAGATTTACGATTCCATTGATTACAGGTTCTAACGGTTCCGAAACATTAGAATCATTTTCTATAGGTACGGGGGCTGACTGAGGTTCGGGATTGTTCGTACTTTGCACAGTTGCAGGATTAGAATTGACTTCCGATGCTTTTACATCTTTGATGGGAGAAAATTCAATATAGTCAAAGCGAGCAAATTCACCTTTATTACTAATTCCTTCAATTTTGAAAGTATCTCCAGACTCTAACTGCACTTCTTCTATGGCAATACGACTAGTTTTTGAAGCCGGTTTTACCCAGCTATCAGGTAAATCTTTGTCAAAAGTAAAGCTTGTACTCTCTCCCCCAACGGTGACTTTAGCTTTAGATTGACCATCATTTTCGTCATAGTAGCCAACTTTTACTTGATAAGTTCCTGCTTCAGCCTCGAATGTACCTGTAGCAGAGCCTTTATTATCACTAGCTCCTTTGATAGAAATATGTTTTCCACCTGATGCTCCAGAGCCTTTTACAGTCTCTACTTTATAACCATCTAGAGTAAGTTCTTCGGCTTCATAACGTAAAGGCTCGTTGTTAATAGGTGTCGAGACTGGATTGGTAACAGGATTATCGTCATTTTGAGGAACTGGATTTACACTTAATTGCAAATCATCAACTAACTTCGCTCCGGGGATGCCTGAATCCGTACCGTTTATATTTTGAACGATGTTGCTACCACCATCAGTTACTTGGTAATTAACTGTATTCTCTAATTCTTTATTGCTCGAACGATTGTCTGCAAACTCAGACTTGCTGATGGTGAGATTTTTTGCCTGTTGTTTCCCAGCAATCCAGATACTTCCTGCTTGATCGCCAGCGTAGTTATCAGCAAATGTTGAATTGATAATGGTCGATTTGGCTGGCGTTTTATAATTCAGGACAATTGCTCCACCGATTCCACTTCCTTTAGAATTCTCGATGCGGTTGCCAGAAAAGGTTGAATCTTCAATTGTGACTCCACCTTTGATATCCGTCCATAAACCTCCTCCCTGTGATGTGGAAGTATTATCGGCAATTATCGAATCGCGAATAACTAAAGAAGCAGGGTTTTCTTCATCTCGATAAGATTGAACGGCTAAACCGCCTCCTCTTCTAGCTTTGTTGTTAATGATTTTGCTGTCTTCAATAACAATCTTGTCTTTAGAGTATCCGCTGAGGAAAAAGGCTCCACCATAATCTCCACCGCCGATATTATCCTCTGCCACAACGTTGCGAATCAGAGTTGTGCCGCCAAAATTATCGCGTTTCTCAGTTCCGTTGGCTCCATCAGTGAAAATAGCTCCACTTCCATCAACACCCTCATTATTTTTAAAGATTGAATCCTCAACTTTGAGGTTGGTTAATAAGGTGTAGACAGCACCGTAGGTTCCTTTGTTATTTGTAAAAGTCGAGTCGCGAATTTCTAGAAAGGCTTCTCCACCAACATTGCGATCGCCTTTACTATTAACAACGGTTGCTCTCTCTCCACCTCCATAGGTAGAGATTGCACCTGCACTAAAACCGTCGTTAGCAACCGAACCGTCATTTCCATCAAAAACACTGTTTATAACTGTGGCTTTAGAGCCGTAGCCGACAAAAATTGCACCACCCCGTTCCCCTACATTGTCGATAAAGCGGGAATTTTCCACCACCAAGGTGTTAGAGTCAACAAGTTCAATCGCTCCACCCCGCTGGGTTTTGCTCGAATCTCCATCAACAGCTTTACCATTAGCAAAAGTGAGATTTCGCAAGACTACATCCGAATAGTCATAGCTAACACGTAAAATCCGCGTTTTATTCTCACCGCTAATAGTTAAATTTGCTGCATCAGCCCCATCAATAGTAAGATTTTTATCAACGACAAGCTGTTCGTTGAGTTTAATCGTTTTGTTAGCAAGAGATGAATTGAAGCGAATTGTATCCCCTGAATTAGCCTGTAAAATAGCTTCTCTAAGCGTTCCTTTTCCACTGTCAGCGGTGCTTGAAACTGTGATAATTGCCATATTTTCCAATGTTAAATTACATCAACTGGCGGTAGAATACACTGGTAAATATAACCACGAAAAAGCCACCTCGATACTAACAGTGTTTTTTTGATATGGCAAATTTTATTAGTATCAATGCGAGCAAATCAACATAAGTACAATTACTTACATAAAACATCAATTTTGATTTTAGTCAAGTCAAATTACTTGGGCAATATGTCTTTATTAGTAACTTAAGAGCATTCAATTTTAGCTTGATTTAGTAAGTGATAAAAATTATCTAGTTCGTAGTAAGGACTTTAGTCCCCAGCGATAAATCGCTTACTACGAACAAAGATTTATACATTTACAAAAATGTACGTCTTTCTAAAAAGTATTTAGCCTCCACTTGATAATTTTTTGCTAATAATTGCTCTTCCCCTTTTCTATTTAATTCATCTAGATTGAATCCATCTTCAGATTTTGACTCTCTTCTTCCATCATCAAAATCCTCGGGGTATTTAGAGAAGTCAAATGAACGAATGTAGAGAAACAACATTAAAAAGGCTATTCGATCCATTATTTCCTCGCCTTAAAAAGTTTTATTTTTCAGCAAAAACTAAGCGTTGACTTTGACAAGTAATTTCAACACTTACGGCTTTCTATTTCTATTTCCAAATTCTAGGTTTAATTAAGGCAGTCTTTATTTTTTCTTGCCTTATAAATTGCTAATTATTTTAATTTTCATTATGGCTACTCTCCTTCTTCAATCAAGTATGCAGCGCTTAAGAAGTTAGAAGTCAACCAACGATAAACGAGAAAGTCGCCAGTTTGATTACACCTAAAATCATTAATGCTTATATATAGATAGCAAAATAAACCTAAGAGTGCAACACTTTTAGGTTAAAAATTCCTTATTCAATTATAAAAAATATTTAGCGTTAACTATTCAACTTCCAAGTTGATATAAACTACTACTTTCTCGTTCCATACATATAGTAAGCTCAAATTAATTAAAAGTCAATATTTAATTTGGAGTTTTTTTGAGCGACTTAAGAAGCGTATGGTTAAATTAACTGCTTAATCCAATAAAACCAATATTATCAGTTGACAATACAAACTTTAACCTATCGATAAAGCTAAAGTTTGTACTGATAATTATTCATTCTTCAATCCGCTTTTCCAAATATTGTCCAATCATTACCTGTTCCCCAGCGCGAGAAATTACGGATTGACGGGTACGATACTTCTCACCAATAAATTTTAACTCTTCCTCAAACACCGAGCCATTGTACTCTGTACGCAAACACAAAGTTTTATCGTTAGGGAAATGATATTCGGCGGTTATTGGCTTCGACGTTGCAAAACCGCGATCGCGATACAATATATTTCCCAAAGCACCGAATAATGTTAAACCGTTGGATTCTTTTGCTTGAGTTACGGCGTTAGTGCTTTGCCAAGAAACTTCAGCACCGCAAGTCATCTTCATAGACTCATCTAATTCGTGCATCTGTGCTAGTTTTCGCAATTCATCGCATCCCGCTTCTAAAAACCGAATCCTAATAATACTCGCAACTTCCTTAGTTTTTCCATCCGGTAAAGTGTAGTAACGCCTTTCCGAATTCCATTTACCAACTGATTCTCGAAAAAATTCTGCAATCAAAGATTTTTCAGCTACTTGTACGACTTTATTTGGAGATGTCACTGGTTGTTTCCTCATTAAATTGAGACTCTTACACTATGTACTCTGCAAATACCAGAATGTGTAATATATCTTAAGGTTAACTACATATTTAGTAAAATACTGATATGTTCGATACAATGTAGCGCATCGAAATTGTCTTCAGATCGAATAGTGCTTATAAAAACTTGGTTATGCAGTCACTGCTTGAAGAGAATGCAGATTGCACAGAAAAATGATAATTAAAAATTTTTATATCTTTAGACAGATTCTAAGCTCAAAGAAAGATTCACTTGATAAGGCTCGGTTTATAATGACACCTGGTGTATAAAATCAGTCCTGTAGCCATGAGCAAAAAGGTATTATTGTCAAGTATTTCCTAATACTTATTTCAAAATGTTTTTGCGATAGAGGCAGCATAGCTGAACGCGAAGAATTCATTTTTAATTAGCTTTTTAGATTAGATAAAAAGTTAATTTTTCCCTTCTCCTACTACCGTGTCTTTTACAAGTTTTTAGGAACCCCGAATGCAGGTTGAGTCATATTACAAATTAGGAACGAATGTACAATCAACGACAGCATTTCAATGTAGGAAAAAAAGCAATAAATAAATGCTTTCAGAAAAATTTACCTGTAAATCAGCTATTTATAAAAATTAAGAGTAATCTAAAGAGTAATTTATGGCGCTCTAGCTCGATTTTATTTGCATTTTTGGTTATCGGTTTACTGAATACAAGCTGTAATTCTGCACCTAAAGAAACTGCCCAAGCCACATTGAAACGTCGGGGAGGTGCAACTGCTGTAGATGCAGCTATTGCTAGAAAAGGGCAGTTAGAAAAAGAGTTATTATATACCGGAACAACAGTACCATTTCGGAAAATTTCAGTACGTTCCCAAATTGAAGGGCAGTTATTAACCTTGAATGTGGATGTAGGAGATAAAGTTACCAAAGGGTATATTGTTGGATTAATTGATGATACTTTACTCAAAACCTCTTTAAATCAAGCCTCTTCAGAGCTTGCGGCGCTTAATTCAGAAGTTGCAAGAGCCAATAGTCGAGTCGGTAACGCTTTAACAGAAGTAGAAAGAGCGCGATTAGAATTACAGCAAGCTTTGGCGGATGCTCAAAGGCAGGAAAAGCTATTAAAAGAAGGTGCCATCGCTCAACAAGTAGCCGAGCAAACCCGCACCGCAGCCCAGACAGCAGCACAAGCAGTTAAGGCAGCACAAAAACAAGTGCAAACAGAGCAACAATCTGTCATCGCAGCCAAAGGAAGAGTAGCAGCACAGCAAGCAGTAGTAGCTCAAGCAAAAGAGCTACGAAGCTACGCAAAATTAACATCTCCTATAAACGGCTTGGTTTTAGAAAAGATTATCGAGCCGGGTAATTTAATACAACCCGGTAATGAAATTATAAAAATCGGCGATTTTAGCAGAGTAAAAATAGAAGTTCAAATTTCAGAATTAGAATTAGGAAAACTTGAAATAGGGCAAACGGTAGAAGTTTTATTAGATGCTTTCCCCAACCAACAATACATCGGTACATTAAAACGAATTTCACCTTACTCAAATACAGCAGCCCGTTTAATACCTGTAGAAGTAGTAATTCCCAATATTGAAGATAAAATTGGTAGCGGTTTATTAGCGCGAGTCAAATTTCAGAATACAACCGCACAGCAAGTTATAGTACCTCTGAGAGCAGTTAAAACAGAAGCAGAGGTTAAAAAAACAGCAAATCAATTAAATACAAATATTCAAGGTACGGTATTTATTGTTGTAGAAGACGGAGAAAAAAATATTGTACAAGCAAGAAGCGTAATTATAGGGGAAAAAATTGACGGAAAAGTAGAAATTATATCGGGATTAGAATCGGGAGAATCTTTTGTAATCCGCAGTAGTAAACCCTTAAAAAATGGTGAAAATGTACGTCTATCGATTATTTCAGAAACAAAGCAAAAATGAAATTTTTTTCAACGTAGAAATAAGACTTTCATAAAATTTTCTTAAAAAACAGTTAATTTGGTTACAATAACGTAAAAATATTACTACTTAAATTAAAAAAAAATAAGTGAAAAAAGTCACGATTTAGTCAGTAGAATTTATGACTTGCGGTATAGTAAGGATTATTTGACAGGATTTATAATACCTAGTAATTGCATAATCAGATATCACTTTAAGTTCCATATCTATATTTATTAAAACTTACGCAGCGATAACCCACACCCTCCGGGTGAAAACGGAAAGTATGGTGTTCTAAACATTAATATCCCCTCAACCTCCCCTTAAAAAGTGGGGTTTTGCGTAAGTCCTATTTATTAAAAATTATTGGAAATCAACAGTTTTATTAGACAAACTATAATCAAAAAAATGCCGCATAAAGAGACAAGCAAACAACAAAATAATAATTTTTTCTTATCAGGATATCGCTTGCTCCCTTTTTCTGGTGGATTAATTGCCTGTGTTTTAAGTTTAGGACTTTTAAGTACAAGTTGCGGCTCGCTTCCCCCCGAATCGGCTGATGCTCAATCTCAACGTCGGGGTAGGGAAGGGAAAAAAGGTGGTGCAACGGCTGTGGATGTGGCGATCGCTCGCACAAGTTCATTACAGCAAGAACAATCCTTAACGGGTACTACTACACCTTTTCGTACAGTCTCATTACGTTCGCAAGTAGAAGGGCGGCTTTTAGCCTTGAATGTAGATGTAGGAGATAAAGTCGATCGAGGACAAGTTATTGGGCAAATAGATGATGCTCTGTTGAGAACAACAATAAATCAAGCAGAAGCAGAATTAGCATCTTTGAAATCAGAAGTTGCACGCATCAACGCTCAGATAAGCAACGCTCGTACAGAAGTAGAAAGAACCCGGTTGCAACTGCAACAACAGCAAGCAGATTCTCAAAGACAGCAGAAACTCGCTGAAGTTGGTGCGATCGCCAAGCAAACAGCCGAACAAGCCCGTACAGAAGCGCAAACCGCCGCTCAAGTTCTTCGTGCTGCTCAAGAAAGCGTTCGAGTAGAACAGCAAACCCTCGCTGCGGCTGAAGGTAGAGTTGTAGCTCAACAAGCGGCAGTTGCAGAAGCTCAAGAAAGGCGTTCTTATGCAAGACTAATATCACCGATTTCTGGCGCAGTTTTGGTAAGAGTAACGGAACCGGGTAATCTTCTCCAACCAGGGAATGAAGTCTTGCAAATAGGGGACTTCAATCGCGTAAAAGTGGAAGTTCAAGTTTCAGAATTAGAATTAGCAAAAATAAAAGTTGGACAATCCGTACAAGTGCGTTTAGATGCTTTCCCCAACCAAACATACCCTGGAAAAGTTACTCGTATTTCCCCAGCAGCAGATCCAACTGCTCGACTAGTACCAGTAGAAGTAGTTATTCCGAATCAAAATGGTCAGATTAGCAGCGGTTTATTAGCACGGGTTGATTTTACATCTCAAGAACAAGCAAGAGTTGTAATACCCCAGACAGCATTACAACAAGGAAAAATATTTGTTCTAAATTCAAGCTCTTCAGAAGAAAAACCCAAAGTTTCAGCAAGAGAGGTAACTGTAGGAAAAAAGGTTGATGGCAAAGTAGAAATTTTATCTGGATTGCAACCAGGGGAAAAATTTGTAGCTCGTAGTGGAGAACCTTTAAAAGATGGTGCGGCTGTACGTCTTTCAATTCTTTCCGAAAAAGGCGAATAAGTTGTTAGTTGTTAGTGGTTAGTAGTTAGTAGTTAGTTGATAACTGTTCATTGATAATTGATAATTGAAAATATGCAGCAGGTCAACCAAAACGGATTTAGTATTAGCGGTGTTTCTATCCGTCAGCATATCGGTACGCTGATGCTGACGCTGGCAGTGATTGTTTTAGGTATGTTTTTTGTCCTAAGATTACCAGTAGATTTACTGCCATCAATTACCTATCCTCGAATTGGCGCACGTCTAGAAGCACCGGGAATTTCTCCAGACGTGGGAGTTGATGAAATTACCAGACCATTGGAAGAAGCTTTTGCAGCTACAGAAGGTGTGATTCAGGTATATTCTCAAACTCGTGAAGGAAGAATAAGTGTAGATATGTACTTTCAACCGGGGGGTAACATCGACCAAGCTCTCAACGATGCGACTGCTGCATATAACAGAGCTAGAAGCCGTCTACCAGATACTCTTGAAGCACCGCGTATTTTCAAATTCGACCCTTCCCAATTACCAGTTTACGAATTTGCCTTGACTTCACCTTCCTTAAAAGGAGTTGACTTGCGTGTATTTGCAGAAGAAGAACTCGCTCGCGAACTCGGTGTAGTTCCAGGGGTTGCAGGGGTAGATGTATCGGGAGGACTTCAAGAAGAAGTTAGGGTAAATATTGACTTAAACCGCTTGCAGGCTTTAGGTGTAGGTTTAAATGACGTACTTGATGAACTAAGAACCCGCAATCAAGATATTTCTGGTGGAAGAATTACTGGTGAAAATTCCGAACCGTTAATCCGTACTGTAGGACGTTTTCAAGATGCTGAAGAACTTAAAAATCTTTCTTTTGAAGTTTCTTCCACCGATACCACTTCACCAACTCAACGGGTTTATCTGCGAGATTTTGCTCAAGTTATAGATGGTGCCCAAGAACAGCGAGTGTTCGTTTTGCTTAATGGCAAAGAAGCGGTCAAACTCAGCGTCCAGAAGCAGCCAGATGCTAATACAATTAACGTTGTAGATGATGTCAAAAAGCGTTTAGAACAATTAAAACAATCCGGTGTAATTCCAGAAGGAACGGTAATTACAACTACTTCGGATGAATCAAAATTTATCAGCAACTCCATATCTAACGTTGCAACTTCCGGTTTAATTGGCACCCTCCTTGCTGCGATCGCGGTTTTATTATTTCTTGGTTCGATCCGTCAAACGTTGATTATCGTGCTGGCAATTCCCTTGGCTACTTTAGCTGCAATTATTTTGATGGGAATATTTGGCTTATCTCTCAATGTTTTTAGTTTGGGTGGTTTGGCTTTGGGTGTGGGGATTGTCGTTGATAACTCCATCGTCATGTTGGAGAATATTGCCGAGGGTGCGGGGATGACTCCTGGTAAAAATACAAAAACTCGTTTGAGTCCGCATCAATTAATTAATCAAGCCGAAAAAAGTAGCAAGGAAGTTGAATCGGCATTAATTGCTTCCACCAGTACAAACTTAGTTGCAGTATTGCCATTTATATTAATCGGTGGCTTTATTTCGCTGTTATTTAACGAGTTAATTCTGACAATTAGCTTTTCTATTGCAGCTTCTATTTTAATTGCAGTTACCGTTGTACCGATGATGACATCTCGGTTATTAGCTTGGAGATGGTCGAGTCGTTTGAATGAATTTTGGCTACTAAGTCAGTTTAATCGACGTTTTGAAGACGCAACCAAAGGATACGGTAATTTTCTAGGGAAAGTGCTGCGTTTTCGATTGTTAGCAATTGGGTTGGCTATTCTGGTTTTTGGCGGAAGCAGTTTATGGATGATTCCTCAAATCCCGCAAGAAATTTTACCCCGCATCAGTACCGGACAAGCTAACTTATTTGCTCAGTTTCCTCCCGGTACACCATTAGAAACAAACCAAAAAGTTATGGCTGCGGTAGATGATGTTTTACTCAAACAGCCAGAAACCGAGTATGCTTTTACTACCTCTGGAGGAGCGCTGTTTGGTACTAGTACCAGCGAAAATCCACTCCGGGGTTCGAGTACCATTACCTTGAAATCCCGTACCGATGTAGAAGCTTATGTAGAAAAACTTGATGCCGAATTTGAGAAGCTCAATTTAGCAGGAATTCGTTTGCGTATCAGTCCCGGTGCAGTTCGGGGTTTGATACTAAGTAATTCTCCCGTGCGCGGTGCAGATGTTGATATCATTTTGCAAGGAAATGACTCTCAATCCTTAGAAGAAGCAGGAAGACAAGTCTTAGCTGCGGTGGAGGAGCAAGTCCCCTTAGCTAGATTCCGTCCCGATGCCGATCCCCCTCAACCAGAAATTCAAATTCTTCCTAACTGGGAACGAGTTGCAGCAGTAGGATTAACCGCTCAACAAATTGGCGACACAATTCAAACTGCGATTGAAGGTAGTACACCGACTCAGCTACAGCGCGATAACCGTTTGGTAGATATACGAGTGCAGTTAGATGAGGACTCAATAAAATCTTCTTCCGAACTGGCAAGATTACCTTTATTTGTTGATAATAACCGTCAAGTGCGCTTGAGTGATGTTGCCGAAATTGTTGATGGTGAAGCACCCGGAGAAATTCAGCGGATTAACCAGCGTCAGGTTTATATTATTGCCGGTAATTTATCTGAAGGAGCCAGCCTTAGCGAAGCGACAAAACAGGTGAATTCCGTACTCGCTAATTTGGATTTACCTCAAGGTGTGTCGGTATTACCCAGTTCCGCAGCACAAGCCAATCAGCAGCTGCAAAATTCTTTAAAACTGTTGGGAGGATTAGCCGCATTTCTAGTATTTGTAGTCATGGCAGTGCAGTACAATTCCCTCGTAGACCCCTTAGTAATTATGTTTACAATTCCTTTGGCATTAGCTGGGGGTATTTTCGGACTTTATATTACTCAAACGGCGATCGGTGCAACAGTAATCGTTGGTGCTGTGTTGCTGGTGGGAATTGTCGTTAATAACGCCATCATTATGGTAGAGCTAGCAAATCAAATTCGCGAACAAAAAGGAATTGACCGTCAAAGCGCAATTTTGCAAGCTGCACCTCAACGCTTGCGTCCGGTATTAATGACTACCATTACCACAGTTTTAGGTATGTTTCCCCTAGCATTAGGAATCGGAGAAGGTTCGGAATTTTTGCAACCTTTGGGTGTAGTAGTATTTTCCGGGTTGTCATTAGCAACGCTTTTAACCTTATTTGTCATTCCTTGTTTTTATATTTTGTTACACGATTTGTTTGCTGGGAAATTAATTCGGGTAATGGCGAATAGGTAATTGGGCATTGGGCATTGGTAATTGGGCATGAAATGTAGATGATGTGGAAAATAGCAAGGGAGCAAGATACTTCCACTACTAATATTTTTTAGTGACTCTTACCAATTACCAATTACCATAAATATAATTTTTAAAATAAGCATAAATAACCGAAAATAAATTCAGTTTTTTTTTGATGATTCGATTAAGACAATTTTACGTAGATGGGGACTGTTTAAATTTCCGCGACGTGCCATAATTGAAGTAAGTAAAAGTCTCCAAGCTGTTAAAGATAAAACGGAAGTGTTGGCTAATTGAAGAAAAATTTTCAGCTTTTTTTGCTTTAATGCAGCTATTGCCCAATGCAGTTTCAAGTAATCTTTAATATCCTCTAAAGCTGGAATTTCGGAGCGGTGTTTTTCGTCAACTAAAGCGTAAATCTTCTCTTTCATTGAGATATTGGTATTCAAACGCTTTTTTAGATATATTTTTTGATCGTATCCTCCAGCCCAAATTGTTCGGTAAGCTAAACATTGATTTAAGAAAATAGCATTTCCAAATTGAGCAATACGAATCCAAGAATCAATATCATCGCATCCAGTTAATTTTGTATCCCATCCACCACTTTTTAAAAAAGCTTCACGAGTACAAGCTACTTGAACTGGGGTACCAAACGGTAATCTTTCCAGAAGCATACCGTAATGAATATCAACTTGAGGTACGTAAAAAGCCAATCCCGGACCTAATACAGGTGTACGAGTGACTTCAACCTCCAATTCATTCACCTGAGCTGCCACACAAGAGCAGATTACGGCATTTTCACAAAGTGCGATCGCGCTTTGCATTTCCTCCAGACAATTAAGAGCCAGATAATCGTCATCATCTAAAAATTTAATCCACTCACCTTTAGCTTTAGAAATCCCAGCATTTACCGTTGCAGCATGACCAGAATTACTACTGTTACAAAGGTAAACTAATCGCTGCTGTTGTTCTAATGGCAACTGTTTGCGAAAATTTTCGACATATTCACAACTACCGTCACAAGAACAATCATCAGCAACAATCACTTCGCACTTAAGAGTTTGGTTAAGGGCAGAGTTAATTGCTCGTTTGAGTAAATCTAAACGGTTATAGGTTGTAATCACAACGCTAAATTTCATACACTCAATACTCTAAATACAGCGCCATAAACTACCGAACTTAAAAATAAATTCTGCTTCATACAGAAAATTCTGGCAATATTGGCTGCAATATCTAAAATAAAGGTTTGAAATAAGTGGACTAAAACATCGATATTGATTTATTATTAGCGATTGTGAGATTTGAACACAACCCATAACGACTGGCATTAAAATCGGCGAGTCGTTCCTTATCCCTAACTGCAAAGTAAGGGACTTGCAAACCTTGGAGAATTTAGATGAACGTACAGCAAATAATCCGCGATATAGAAGCGGAACAACTCAAAACAGATTTACCAATAATCTACGTGGGTGACACTGTAAGAGTTGGAGTAAAAATCAAAGAAGGCGAAAAATTCCGCGTACAGCCCTACGAGGGAGTTGTAATTTCCATGCGTAATGGTGGAATTAACGAAACTATTACAGTTCGCAAAGTATTTCAAGGCGTTGGCGTTGAAAGGGTTTTTCTCGTGCATTCTCCCCGCATCGATAACATCAAAGTAATACGTCGTGGTAAAGTACGACGCGCTAAACTTTATTATCTACGCAAGCGGATCGGCAAAGCTACTCGTATTCAGCAACGCTTCGATCGCTCATTATGATTTAAATGAACATTCACCGTAGACGTGAAAATCATTACAATAGCGGCATCTATCGCCGCTGTTCATTAATTTCTTTAATTTCTATAATTTTTAGAAAAAAAGGATCTATTAATGTCACAATTGAGTTAAACTATATAAGACTGACATCGAACAGTCATTAAAAAAGCTTGTGCGCTCTTAGTTCAGTTGGTAGAACGTAGGTCTCCAAAACCTAATGTCGGGGGTTCAAGTCCTCCAGGGCGCGCTCAAAAATAAAATCCAGCCCGGAAACTTTGCAGCTACAACTGTAAAATCAGTTTTACTGATAGTTTCGGGTTGATTTTGTTTTTATAGCAGCTTTAACTTTATATATTTTAGTTATAAATATTGGTTCTATTTAAAGCTGTTACTATTAATGTTAATGAAAAGAAAAGTGTAACAAGTAAGGATAGGGGGAGAGTTTCATATTGTGGCCAAAAAGAACGAAGCACAGATTCAAGAATTGAATAGCAGCGGGTTTAGTCTCGGTAACTTCTTTAAAGGAACTAGAGAGGAGTTTGATAAAGTCGTTTGGCCTTCTCGAAAACAGCTCGTCAGTGAATCCGCAGCGGTGCTGTTAATGGTAACTCTTTCCGCTACAGTTATATTTTTCGTAGATAAATTCTTTGCTTGGGCAGCAACAGTAATATTTAAATGAATTCTGCAACAGACGAAGACCGTAATTCGCCGTTGCAGTCAGAGGAAGTAGATGCACCATCAAATGATGGCAGCGTGCGCTCAGCTCGCTGGTTTGCAGTGCAAGTAGCCTCTGGCTGCGAGAAGCGTGTAAAAACCAACTTGGAGCAGCGTATTCAAACTTTTGATGTCGCTGATAAAATCATCCAAGTCGAAATTCCACACACGCCAACAGTTAAGATTCGTAAAGATGGTAGTCGCTACAGTACAGAAGAAAAGGTATTTCCTGGCTATGTACTGGTAAAAATGCAAATGGAAGATGATATATGGCAGGTAGTGCGAAACACTCCCCATGTAATTAACTTCGTAGGAGCAGAACAAAAGCGCGGTACGGGTAGAGGGCGCGGACACGTAAAACCGTTGCCGCTTTCCCATAGTGAAGTTGAAAGAATCTTCAAACAAGCTACCGAACAAGAGCCAGTATTGAAAATTGACATGGCTGCTGGTGATAAGATAATGGTGCTTTCAGGTCCGTTTAAAGATTTTGAAGGTGAAGTTATCGAAGTCAGTCCGGAAAGAAGTAAGCTCAAAGCATCACTTTCGATTTTCGGAAGAGACACCCCAGTAGAATTGGAATTCAATCAAGTAGAGAAACAAAGCTAGTAAGCAATGGCGAAGAAAATAACAGCGATTATTAAACTGGCTCTGCAAGCTGGGAAAGCCAACCCAGCACCGCCAGTGGGACCTGCTCTAGGTCAGCACGGCGTTAACATCATGATGTTCTGTAAGGAGTACAACGCCAAAACAGCCGATAAAGCTGGAACGGTGATTCCTGTCGAAATTTCGGTTTTTGAAGACCGGAGTTTTACATTTATCTTAAAAACTCCTCCTGCATCTGTGTTAATTACCAAAGCAGCCAAAATTGACAAAGGTTCGGCAGAACCGAGAAAAGTTAAAGTTGGTTCCATCACAAAAGACCAATTGCGAGAAATCGCCGAAACCAAAATGCCCGATTTGAACGCCAACGACATCGAAGCGGCGATGAAAATCATTGCAGGTACCGCTCGTAATATGGGCGTAACGGTAACAGATTGAGAAGGTTAAAGGTCAAAGGTATAAAACTTTGATCGATGTTTTTTAGGAGTTATGAGTTATGAATTTATAACTAATCATTAGCAACTAACTACTAATCACTAACCACTAACACTTAATCCAAAATCCGTTAGCGGAGCGTGTCCGTAAGGACATAATCCAAAATCTAAAATTTATTTGGGGGAGAGAAGCAATCTCGTTTTACCCCAGGAGAAAACATGGCAAATAATAAATTATCGCGTCGCATGAAGACGCTGCTTGAGAAAGTCGAAGATAAAGACTACGAACCGATAGAAGCTTTAAGTTTGCTCAAAGATACGGCAACGGCAAAGTTTCCGGAAGCAGCCGAAGCGCATATTCGTTTAGGAATCGATCCTAAGTATACAGACCAGCAGTTACGGACAACAGTAGTACTGCCAAAGGGAACCGGACAAACAATCCGAGTGGCAGTAATTGCACGAGGTGAAAAAGTAGCAGAAGCGACTAATGCTGGTGCAGATATAGTAGGTTCGGAAGAATTAATTACCGAAATTCAGCAAGGAAGAATGGATTTCGACAAGTTGATTGCTACACCCGACGTGATGCCACAGGTAGCAAAACTTGGTAAATTATTAGGTCCTCGTGGTTTGATGCCATCTCCAAAAGGTGGAACCGTCACAAACGATCTTGCGGGAGCAATTGAGGAATTCAAAGCTGGTAAATTAGAATACCGAGCCGACCGTACAGGCATAGTTCATGTAATGTTTGGTAAAGCTTCTTTTACCCCAGAAGACTTATTAGTAAACTTGAAGGCGTTACAGGAAAGTATCGATCGTAACCGTCCTTCGGGAGCTAAAGGTCGCTATTGGCGTACTGTTTATGTATCTGCCACGATGGGGCCATCCATTCGAGTTGATACCAACTCTTTACGCGATATGAAGATGGTTTAGGTCATTTAACTCGGAAAAAAAATAGTTGACTTTGACCAATTTTGAGTTATGATTTATGAGTTATCAATTCTTAACTCCTAACTCTTAACTCTTAACTAAATAAATAACAGCCAGAGACAGCAGGTGCTTGAACAAAAGCTTAATTCCCTGCCTAGGTTTACTCCTTAATTGTGTTTCATTTCTGATCGTAATGGTTAAGATATGATGTCAAAAGGATTTTATAAGAGCGTAGAGAAACGTTTTTATAAATATTAAACCTTGGAAAACCTCGATTAAACCCTGGCTGTTGCAGTCAGGGTTTTGTTGTTTTTAAGGTTAATAAAAGCCATGAAGGAGGTGATATGAAATGGGTAGAACGCTAGAAAATAAGAAAGAGATAGTTTCCGAACTTAAGGGACTTTTGAGCGAGTCTTCCTTAGCACTGGTTATTGATTACGAAGGTTTAAACGTATCGCAAATTACCGATTTGCGTAATCGGATGCGTCCAACTGGTACGGTTTGTAAAAGAACCAAAAATACCTTGATGCGGATTGCTGTTGAAGAAGATACTCAATGGCAGCCAATGACGCAGTATCTTCAAGACTCTTCAGTTTTCTTGCTGGTTAAAGAAGACTTAAAAGACGCTATCACAGCTTACGAAGATTTTCAGAAAGCCACTAAGAAAACAACAATTCGCGGTGGAGTGCTTGAAGGGCAGGCTTTGACAGTAGATCAAGTCAAAGCACTCAAAGATTTGCCTTCCAAGCAAGAGCTTATGGCTCGTATTGCTGGTGGTTTGAATTCTATTGCCACAAAATTGGCAGTTGGAATCAATCAAGTACCAACCAAATTGGCTACAGGTATCAACGAAGTACCAAGTTCTTTGGCACGGGCAATTCAAGCAATATCTCAAAAAGAAGGTTCTGGAGATTCTTCAGATTCTGGAGATTCCTAGAATTTTTTGTTTGTAGTAAGTGGCTTTAGCCCTCTTCAATAAGAATTAAAATCCTTACTACGACTAAAGTTAGAAAAATAACAACAACAAAAGGAGTAGATTATGTCTGCAAAAACCGATGAAATTATGGAAAGCTTGAAATCTTTGAGCTTGCTTGAAGCTTCCGAATTAGTTAAGCAAATCGAAGAAGTATTTGAAGTTGATGCTTCTGCTTCCGGTGGTGGTGGCATGATGATGATGCCTGGAGCAATGCCTGGAGCGCCTGGTGCTGCTGCCGAACCAGAAGAAGAAAAAACTGAATTTGACGTAATACTCGAAGACGTACCAGCCGATAAGAAGATTGCTATCCTCAAGGTTGTACGCGGTATTACAGGCTTAGGCTTGAAAGAAGCTAAAGAAATGGTAGAATCCGCACCTAAAGCAATCAAAGAAGCTATGGCTAAAGATGCTGCTGAAGATGCTAAGAAGCAGCTTGAAGAAGCTGGTGCGAAAGTAACTGTTAAGTAATTAACTTGGGCATAGGGAATGGGGAATGGGGCATGGGGCATGGGGCATTGTAGAGACGTAGCAATGCTACGTCTGTTATTGAGTTAGGAGTTTTAAATAATTAATTCTCCCCCCTCTCCCCCCTCTCCCCCCTCTCCAATGCCCGATGCCCTATGCCCAATTAATGCAAATCCGCTTCCCAAACGGCAATATAAATTCTACCTTCTCTATTACGTTCTATTTCTCCTTTTAAATTTCCTGTTTGAAAAGAATATCTGTTACTTTGGCGCTGATACACTCGCTGCAATCCTTGTTGAATGTCGCCGTTAATATTACCTTTTAACATTCCTTGTAAAGTATTTTGCATCGTGTTTGCTCCTACGGATTGAGCTAAAGATGCTTCTGTTTGTCGTAATTTTCCAGATTGGCGATCGAATAATAAACCTAAGTCTACGTTGGGCTGTAATTTATAAAGATAGGCGCGGGTATTCCATAAACCTTTAGAAACTTTCGTCGGTTGCCCTAAATTTGCTGTAACGTTGCTTTCATCGCTACCTGTAGGAAATACTGGAATATTAGTATTTGCAGTATTATTTTGACTATCATTTTGAGTAACTGGTTTTACGTTTTCTTCTGGCAGTGAATTAGCTGTAGGAGTAGGTTTAGGTTTAGGTTTAAGTTTGGGAGTAGAAAATATTTGCGGTTGGGGTTGTGGTGTAAAAATAGCTGTCGGTTGCCTATTTTCAGGTATTTCTTCAGGTGTTGGTTCGATTATTTGTTCTTGTTGCTGCTGCGGTGGAGCAATTTGTGGCTCTGGTGGTTCAACTTGCTGTTTTGCGGTTGGTTGAATGTTTACAGAAGGTTCGGGAGAAGGAATTACACTATTATCATTATCAATAGTTGGTGGCGGAGTTTGGGATACAACAACATCTTCTTCCGGTTGCTGTTTATTAAAATTAGCAATTGCTATTCCCCCAATTAATCCAGCAGCCAGTAAACCGCCAAAAATTAAACCGGGTTTTAACCAGTTTGGAGAAGTCGTATAATTTGTGGAATTGATATTTTTTCGAGGAATTCCACCGGCAGGAGATACTGCAACTGTTTTTTGAGTTTTTTGATTATTTAGTACGGGTGAAGTAGCCGTAGAAGTATTAGATTGCAAAGCATAAAGCATTTTGCTTGCTGTACTGAAGCGACTACCTATATTTGGATCGATCGCTTGATTGAGAACTGTTTTTAAAGAGGTAGAAATTAAGCGAGCGTCATCTTCCCAGACTATTTTTCCAGTTTCTGGGTTCGTTTCCAATTCTTGGGGATGTTTCCCGGTTAATAAATAAATTGCCGTTAAACCCAAACTATAAATATCGGTAGCAAAAACTGCACGCCCCAAAACCTGTTCGATAGGCATATATCCCGGCGTACCAATTACCATAGATTGCGTAGGATTTCCTGAAGAATTGATTGTGGTACGAATTGTTGCTTTTACCGCACCGAAATCAATTAAAACCGGCTTGTTATTTGAATTACGAAGAATAATATTGTCGGGTTTGATATCGCGGTGAATAATTCCTTTTGAATGAACGTATTCTAAAACCAATAGCAAACTTCGTAGAATATCTCTAACAATTGTTTCATCCAAGCATCCTTGAGCTTCAACAATATTCGTTAAAGTTTGTCCTTGAATCCATTCCTGAACTAAATAAAATAACCCGTTTTCCGAAAAATAGGCGAAAAGATTGGGAATTTGCTCGCTACCTTCACCGAGAAATTCTAAAGTTGTTGCTTCTCGTTCAAAAAGTTGCTGAACCTTTTGATAGGTTTTTGGTTCATCTACGAGCGGTTTAAGTTGCTTAATCACGCAACGTCGGCGAGAAGGAAGATGAGTATCTTCCGCCAAAAAGGTTTCGCCAAACCCACCAGCACCTAATACCTGGATAACTTGATAACGATTGTTCAGTAGCTTTGTTGTCATCTGCTTTAAACGAGGGAATACACCAATCTATGCCGCGAGCCAATATTTAATTTATCTTAAAAACTCAGACGGTGTTGGTGTAGAATTTATCCCGGTTTGATTTTTGATTATTTATTGGGGAGAGAAATTTTTATTTATTGAGATTGATCGGAGTAATTATAAATGTGCCGGGGAATGTAATTAAGAGTCTAATAGCGTAAATCCATAAAAATTCGCATCTTACACTATTCTCAAAACCGCCTTGGAATTTATTCTAAGGCTAATACACAAAGTCTGATAAATCAGTCTGGCTAAGGGTTTTAGGTTATTTTAGTGCGTTTCAACGTACTTTGTATCTGAGCCGCATCAATTGATTTCTCTGCGAGAAAGCCTCCGGCTTACAAGGCGGGAATTTGAGCTTAACAGAAATGGTGCAAGATGTGAATTAAAATGGACTAAAAATATTAAATAAGCATGACTGCTGAGCAATTGTTACAGCGATATACTGCTGGAGAGAGAGCATTTATTGGGATTATCCTCGAACCTGGTACTAACTTGAGTGGTGCTAATTTAAGTGGTACTAACTTTAGCGATGCCGATTTAGCGGAAGCTAATTTTACTGGAGCTATTTTTGATAATACTTCTTTTATTGAATGTACCTGCCGCGATACTATTTGGCGTGATGGAACAGTCATAGAGGATTCTTTTCTTTGACAATAAAAAAGAATATTTTCAGATATTTATGAATGAACTATTTATATTGTTAAATTAAATTTTAAAATCTCTCTCCACCTCTTTCCTCCGCGCCCTCCGCGCTCTCTGCGGTTTTGTCAATCGATAATCTCCGCAAAAACAGAACTAATATACTAATTTATCTGTAAAACAAAAAAAACGGTAGAGAAATGAAATTTCCTACCGCTTCCTAATTATTAAAATTCCAGATAATTACTATCTAAAACTCTATTACCCCTCAACAGCTTGAGGCAAAGCATCATCTTGCTCACCGCTGCTGTCTTCTGGTGTTTTCTCGGCAGTAACAAGGATATTTCCGCCTTCGTCCACATCAACCAAGGCTGTATCACCTTCAGTAATGCGTCCAGAGAGAATTTCTTCAGCAAGACTGTCTTCTAGTAAGCGCATAATTGCCCTACGTAAAGGTCTTGCACCGTAGCTGGGGTTGTAACCTTCTACAAGCAAACGCTCTTTAAAGCGATCGCTCACTTCTAACTGAATACCTTTCTCAACGAGTCGCCCGAATACTTCCTTGAGCATGATATCGGCAATTAACATTACCTCTTCACGGTTCAACTGACGGAAGACGATAATTTCATCCAGACGGTTGAGGAATTCAGGACGGAAGTACTGCTTAAGTTCTTCGTTAACCAAAGACTTAATCCGATTGTACTGAGAGTCGCTAGCGTCTTCGTTCAACTCGAAACCGATACCGCCGCCACCTTTTTCAATTACCTTGGAACCAATGTTAGAAGTTAATATCAACAAGGTGTTTTTGAAGTCTACGGTACGTCCCTTAGCATCCGTCAATCTACCGTCTTCAAGAATTTGAAGCAGCATATTGAATACATCGGGGTGAGCTTTTTCAATTTCGTCGAAAAGCACTACCGTATAAGGTCTACGTCTTACAGCTTCCGTTAACTGACCGCCTTCGTTGTATCCGACATAACCCGGAGGCGAACCAATCAGCTTGCTGACGGTGTGACGCTCCATGAATTCGGACATATCCAGACGAATCATTGCTTCTTCCGAACCGAAGAAGTATGAAGCCAAAGACTTCGCTAATTCAGTTTTACCTACACCAGTAGGCCCGGAGAAAACAAAGCTAGCAATCGGTCGGTTGGGATTTTTCAAACCAACGCGAGCGCGACGAATTGCACGCGAAACTGCTCTTACAGCTTCTTCTTGACCAATCAAACGCTGGTGCAAGGTGTCTTCCATGTGCAGCAATTTCTCGGATTCGGATTCGGTGAGTTTGTTCACCGGAACGCCTGTCCAAGAAGCCACAATGTGAGCAATATCTTCTTCGGTAACTACGGGTTCTTCGCCATTACCACCAGAAGTACCAGCTTTGTTTTGAGCAATAGCGCGAATTTCTGCTTTGATCTCCATTTCGCGATCCCGCAGTTCGCCAGCTTTGTCAAAATCTTGGGAACGTACTGCATCATCCTTTTCTTTGAGGATTTTACGCAGTTCCTTGTCTAACTCTTTAGCTGCGGGTGGCAGTTGGGAGTTAATCAAACGTACCCGAGAACCAGCTTCATCAATTAAGTCAATTGCTTTATCTGGAAGATAGCGATCGCTAATATAACGGTCGGATAATTTAGCCGCCGCTAGCACCGCTTCATCAGAAATTTTCAATTTATGATGTTGTTCGTAACGGTCGCGTAAACCGTATAAAATTTCAATAGTTTCATCTACTGAAGGTTCACCCACCATCACTGGTTGGAAACGACGCTCAAGCGCTGCATCTCGTTCGATGTGCTTGCGGTATTCATCGAGCGTTGTCGCACCGATACACTGCAATTCACCGCGAGCTAAAGCTGGCTTAAGAATGTTGGCTGCATCAATTGCGCCTTCCGCCGCACCAGCACCAATTAAGGTGTGAACTTCGTCGATTACTAAAATTACATTTCCCGCCTGACGGATTTCATCCATGATTTTTTTCAGGCGTTCTTCAAATTCACCCCGATACTTGGTTCCTGCAACAAGCAAGCCAATATCAAGAGTTACTACACGTTTGTCTTCTAAGATATCAGGTATATCTTTGTTTCCAATACGTTGTGCTAGTCCTTCAGCAATGGCAGTTTTACCAACACCAGGTTCCCCAATTAATACCGGGTTATTTTTGGTTCTACGGCCTAAAATTTGGATTACTCGCTCAATCTCCTTAGCGCGTCCAACCACGGGGTCGAGCTTGCCATCTAGAGCCATTTGGGTCAAATTAGAACCAAATTCATCTAGAGTCGGAGTTTTATTGCGTCCAGATTGACCTGTAGACGTAACTTCAGCGGTTTCACCAAGCATACGAATCACTTGGGTTCTGACCTTAGATAGGTCTACACCAAGATTTTCGAGTACTCTAGCTGCTACGCCTTCTCCTTCGCGGATCAAGCCCAACAGTAGATGCTCGGTACCAATATAGTTATGACCTAACTGGCGAGCTTCTTCTAAAGATAGTTCCAGAACTCGCTTTGCCCGTGGGGTAAACGGAATTTCCACAGCGACAAAACCCGAGCCTCGGCCGATAATTTTTTCGACCTCGATTCTGGCATCTTTAAGGTTAACGCCCATTGATTTGAGCACCTTAGCCGCCACGCCAGTTCCCTCGCCTATCAAACCCAAGAGGATTTGTTCGGTGCCAACAAAATTATGCCCAAGGCGGCGAGCCTCTTCTTGAGCAAGCATTATTACCTTGATGGCTTTTTCTGTGAAGCGTTCAAACATAAGGCATTATTCCCATCGCCTGCGTCGTGCCGGTACGCTGATTTTAGCACAGGCAAATCCGATGGGTGTCTGTGAAACTTGTTAGACATCCAAATGCTGGGAACCTACTTGATTGGTTAAGGTTACATATTATTTGTTACTTTTTTGTAGTCAGCGTACTGAGGAGTTTAATTAAGTGCGTTATTTAGCTTGACTACAACCCGTACACACTGAGATTTGGACAATTGTTAAGCCATTAGCCAACAATCACTAATATCAATTTTTTCTATTTCCGTCAAGTTGATTATGAACTTTATAAAAATACTTTATCGTTAGATTAAATATCATTTAATTATTAATAGTAATAATTTTTAAACAAAATTTGGCAATAGGTTAAAGGTTAAAAATATTAACTAACTGGTAACTGCTAACTGGTAACTGCTAACTGCCAGCCTGATTTCCTCAAGCCTTGAAGTACAATACTTTCCCAGTTAGTTAAAGTTTCGGAAAATTCTGGCTTATGTATGCCTCCAAGCCACAGAATTAATGCATCTTCACCGTTATCTTGGTAATAACGTCTTCTTGTTCCTGCTCTCTTAAAGCCAAATTTTTCGTATAGGGCAATTGCTGCTTGATTGGAAGCCCGTACTTCTAAAGTCGCTCTTTCTAAATGGCGATCGCGTGCTGTCTTTATAAGAGAGTAAAGTAAAGCTGCGCCCATTCCCTGACGGTGATATTGAGAATCTATTGCCAAAATTGTAATATGAGCTTCTTCTAAGATTGACCAAAAACAACCCATTCCTAGAAGTTTTTCGCCGGTTTTCTGAGAAAATAAACCTTGGATCTCGCTATTTGGACTATCAAGTTCCCTTTGGTAGCCTTCTCTCGACCATAAGCCGCCAAAGCAAGCTTTATCTAGTTCCAGTATTGCGGACAGATGTTCGCGATCGAGAGATTGAATTTTTAGCTCAAATAAGTTCACTTTTATTGGTTATAGTACATCGCCCTTTGTACACTGGGTAACGGGAGATAAATGTCGCCCAGAATTCAAAACATCCAATTTATCAATCTATATCGTTATGGTATCGACTTACCCGGCTGGGGTTCAAACAAATGGTAGTAATTTTATACTATCGAAAGAAGAAAAAGAAAGTGTTTCGCCGAATCAATCACTCCTACCTTTGACTGCTTCTATTAATAAGAATGACAATTTAGAAATAGGAGGTTGTGATGTAACTACCTTAGTGAAGCAGTTTGGTTCTCCACTATATATTCTGGACGAAGAAAGCTTGCGAACTGCTTGCCGCCAGTATCGCGATAGTTTTAAGCAATACTATAAAGGTGAATCCCAAGTATTGTACGCTTCTAAAGCATGGAATTGTTTGGCAGTGTGCGCCATTGTTACATCTGAAAATTTAGGAATAGATGTAGCTTCCGGAGGTGAATTATATACAGCAATACAAAGTGGTGCGAATGGCGATAAGATTTACCTACACAGCAATAATAAGTCTCGTGATGAACTGCAAATCGCTGTGGAATCCGGTTGTACTGTTGTGGTAGATAACTGGCATGAATTAAATACTTTGGTAAAACTCGCGGCGGATGATAGTTATTCAAGCTATGCACCGTACCGGATTATGCTGCGTCTGACTCCTGGTATTGATTGTCATACCCACGATTACATCCGCACGGGACAGTTAGATAGTAAATTTGGTTTCGATCCCAATGCTCTTGACGAGCTGTTTGCTTTCGTCAGCAAGCAAAAATCTTTAAACTGCGTTGGCGTACACGCTCACATCGGCTCGCAAATCTTTGAGCGCCAACCCCATCAAGATTTAGCCGCTCTTATGGTAGAGTGGTTAAAAAAAGCTGCTACTTATAAGATCAACATTACCGAATTAAATGTTGGTGGTGGTTTGGGAATAAGATATATAGAATCCGATGACCCACCGAGTATAGAAGAATGGGTAAAGCCAATTTGCGAGGTAGTTGAACAAACCTGTTCTACCGCGAATATTCCTTTACCAAAAATATTATGCGAACCGGGACGTTCTTTAATTGGTACAGCCTGCGTTACAACATATAGTATTGGTGCATCGAAAGAAATTCCCGGAATACGTAAGTATATCGCTGTAGACGGAGGAATGTCGGACAATCCTCGTCCGATTACTTATCAGTCAATTTATCGAGCGGTGGTAGCGAATAAAATGTCCGTGCCATCTACCGAAAAAGTCACAATTGCTGGTAAACATTGCGAATCGGGAGATATCCTAATTCATGATGCTCAAATTCCACCCACGGAACCGGGAGATACTCTCGTAGTAATGGGAACTGGTGCATATAATTACAGTATGTCATCTAACTACAACCGTTTGCCTCGACCGGCAGCAGTTTTAGTTGGGAATGGTGAAGCAAGCTTAATTTTGCAGCGCGAATCATATCAAGATTTGATTCGTCAAGATTGCTTACCAGAACGGCTCAAAAAAAGCGAATAATAAAGTATTACATCGGCAAAGCAGTACGGTAGCATAAAGGCTGAAAACAAATCAACTATTTTATGCTCTGTACTTCATGCTACTATGCAAGCAAGTTGCCCGGAGGGCATCTATATTATTTATACTTTGAGCAAAATATCCTTCAAACAAAGCGCGTAATCCAGATGTCATGGGGAATTTATGGAAACAATGGCTGGCAAACCTGGGATGGTCGCAGCCCTTGTTAAAGACTCTGGATATCATGTTAGTGCTAGCCCTAACATATATGATGCTAGTAATTATCAGCGAACGTCGCACGCTATGGATGGTGCGGGGATTTATTCTTTTAATGCTAGCTTCGGCAGTAAGTGATTTCTTTGGGCTACAACTGTTAAATTTTGTTTTGCAAAGCCTTGTATATGGTTGTGCTGTAGCAATGGCGATAACTCTTCAGTCAGAGTTTCGCCGCTTTCTAGAACAGTTGGGACGTGGTGAATTTCGGCAGTTGTTTCAAACTTCGAGTTTAGCAGTACCGAAATCGTATAGTGTAATTGATGAAATTGTTGATGCGGTTAGAGAACTTTCCAAGAACCGGATTGGAGCTTTGTTGATTATAGAAACGACTGGTCCAATTGATGAGCGTGATTTTTCCGTGCCGGGAGTTAAGCTGAATGCTGAAGTTTCTAAGGAACTACTGCAAACAATTTTTCAGCCAAAAACTCTTTTGCATGATGGTGCAACGTTGATACGTGGTTCTCGGATTGTATCCAGTGGTATAATTTTACCGCTTTCGGGGCGTACTGCCTCTCGCCAGTTGGGAACGCGGCATCGAGCTGCGATGGGAATTACCGAACGTGTCGAAAATTGTATTTGTGTCGTTGTATCGGAAGAAACAGGTTCTATTTCTCTTGCAGAAAGGGGAACTCTAAATAGACCGCTAACAATCACGAAATTGAGAGATTCCTTGGAGACTTTGTTTTCTCCCGCTGTGGATCGGGAAGCTGTAGCCCCCGGTTTATTCAGTTTAGGTCGTCAAATTCGTGGTAAATCCACCGCATTAATTTCACGTTTACTCGGTTTACCATCGACCGCTTCTCGGGATAAAAAATGACAGCACAATCAACGAATTTAGAATCTTTGCCAAGCGATTTAAAAAAAGAACTATTACCACTACACGTTGCGGTAATCATGGATGGCAATGGTCGATGGGCTAAACGTAGGGGTTTGCCTCGAATTATGGGGCACAAGCGCGGAGTTGATATTCTCAAGGATTTACTCCGCTGCTGTAAAGATTGGGGAATAAAAGCCTTAACAGCTTATGCTTTTTCTACCGAAAACTGGGGTAGACCGCAAGAAGAAGTCGAATTTTTGATGACTTTATTCCAGCGTGTATTGCGTCAAGAACTGCGAGAAATGCTGCAAGAGAACGTCAGAATTGGTTTTGTAGGTAATTTAAAAGCTTTGCCAAATGCCTTGCAAGCAGAAATTAGCCGTTCGATGGAAGAAACCAAAGACAATCGTGGAATTGATTTTAATGTCGCTACCAACTATGGAGGTAGACAAGAAATTATTCAAGCTTGTCGAGCGATCGCCGAAAAAGTAGACAAAGGATTGCTCCAGCCGCACGAAATTGATGAAGCGACATTTGAAGATCATCTTTACACAGCTCAAAACTCCGATCCAGATTTAATTATTCGTACCAGCGGAGAAATGCGCTTGAGTAATTTTCTCTTATGGCAAGCAGCCTACTCAGAAATATATTTTACCGACACATTGTGGCCCGATTTCGACCGCAACGAATTCCGCAAAGCATTATCAGCCTATCAGCAAAGAGACAGAAGGTTTGGGAAAGTTTAAAAATTCGGCATTGGGGATTGGGCATAGAATTTTGGATTTTGGATTTTGGATTTGTAATTCTCCCTTCATCTCCCCATCTTCCCCCTCTCTCCCCATCACCCCATCCCCCCATTTCCCCTATGGCCCGCAGAAAATCGCTTCTTCTACATCTTGGCGACTTAGAGAATATTTAAACGAGCGCTGAACGTCTTCCTGTTTTTCTCCTGCGCTAAGATATCGGACGGTAATTTCTTCGACATCAAGCCAGATTTCCGCTTCCCAAGCAGGTTTCTGTATGCGCCACAAATGTAATAGCTTTGAGTCTTGCTGACAGCCCCTGTTTTCTAACCATTGCTCAATTTGAGGAAGTGGATGATTGTACAGTGGAGTTTCTGAATTTAAAAGATACATAATACAGTTAGTTGTTAGTTGTTAGTTGTTAGTTGTTAGTAATTTTTCTTCCCCCTCTCCCCCTCTCCCCATCTACTCCCCGTTGCTTTATTAAACCCTTTGATATTTTAATTATTAATTTTATGTACAATATTTGCTCGATCTGAATTAATTACTTGCTGATGTACTAAAATATCTCGCTGCTCTATGGTTGTTTGAAAAGCTGCTTCACCTCTGGTTAAACCTACGGCGATTACTAGTAGCAAACATCCTAAAAAAGTTAACCCTAGAATAAATAAAGCAAAAATCTCGCCGGGTGAGAGGGGGCGATCGGTAGGATCGAGGTAAGCCGATTTGGATGTATATCGATTACCAGAAACTGGACGGTTTAAGTCGGAGGGTGCTTGAATCACTCCAAACCGAGAATAGCCGATTTTCAGGTCGTAAGTTAAACGTTTTTGCGGGTTGCTTAGGGTTGCGTAAGCTTCGTTGAGTTTTTGAAATTTAACAATAGCAACTGCTGTGGGTAAATCTGTAGTATCGGGATGATAGCGTTTGCTAAGCTCTCGGTAAGCACGACGGATTTCGATTACCGAAGCTGCTGGATGTAAACCTAATAAGGAATAGTAGGTTGCTTCACCTCGGCTTAATTTTGTCCCATTTTGATTCACGGCTGTGTTAGTTACCTTGCAAACAGTTTTTTCTCATATTTTAAAACTATCTTTTCGTAGCAAGGTTGCCAAATCTTATTTTCATCAATATTTGAATATTTGTAAATATAAGTTTCGAGGCTGTATTGGCTCCCCATAAGGCAATATAGCTATTTTTTGACAAATTATCTCAGCAAATCTTTACGAGGCTTAAAGGTTTCTATCTCGCGTAACTTTTCGTAAAGTTCGCGTTCTTCAGAACTGATATTTTTAGGAGCAGGAGTAATTATTTGAATTTCTACGAGTTGGTTGCCCCGTTTGCCTTTTTCGTTGGGATAGCCTTTACCTTCTAAACGCAATCTTTGCCCGGATCTAACTCCTGGGGGAATAGTCATTTTTACTAATCCATCTAACGTAGGTGCTTCTACTTGTCCTCCTAAGACTGCTTCGCAAGGAGTAATAGGCACTTGGCAGAAGATATCGCTGCCGTCAAGTTTAAAAATATGATGTTGCTGTACGGTAATTTTTAAGTATAAATCGCCGCCACCAATGCCTTGGTTTCGCAATCGAATAGTTTGTCCCGTTACCATTCCTGGAGGCATATTTACTTCTAAAGAACGTCCATCTTCGAGACGAATTCTTTCTAAGCCACCTTGATAAGCTTTTTCTAAAGGTAAAGTTAATCTTGCTTCTATATCTCGCCGATTTGGACGGGCACCTGGAGTATAAGAAACTTTTGTTCTGGGAGTCTTGAATGGGTCAGTTTTTGTCGTATTAGGGGAACTACCAGGTGCATTGCCTTTATTTTTTACACCAAATACTTGGTCGATAAAGGTATCAAAATTATCGTATTTGCCGGGGTTAACCTCAGTAGAAGTACGACCGTTTCCTGGATTCGGGGCTTTGCGTGAGGAAGATTTTGAGCCAGCAAAGCCATTTTGCTTCCAAAACACGCTGAATTGGTCGTACTGAGCGCGTTTAGCGGGGTCGCTCAAGACTTCGTAAGCTTCGTTTACATCTTTAAATTTTTCTTCTGCGGCTTTATTACCAGGATTTAAGTCTGGATGGTATTGTCGAGCTAATCGGCGATAACTTTTTTTGATTTCATCATTAGGAGCTTCTTTAGATACTGCTAATATCTCGTAGTAATCGCGAAAATTCTGCAAGTTCTGCATAGTAAGTTGTTTATAAGAAGAAATAGGGAATGGGGAATAGGGAATAGGAATTAGTAAATATTAATAAGTTATTTTAATTAGATTTTTATTTTCGATTGTCATTTGAATGCAATATGCGGTATTTCGAGAAAAAATGAAACGTTTTTTGAAGACTTAAGAAAAAGCGTTTATATGTGTAGTTTTTACCCTTATCTAATATTTCAAGCCGGATTGTTTCATAAGTATATTTGTCGTCAAATAGCTAAGAGCGGGGTTAACCGCCCGTATATTAGCCTGTATTTGCTCACAAAAAGCTAATTTAAACGACTTTATAGCCAATCGTCATCATCATCATCCCAGTTATCTTGATAGCTGGGCTTGGCTGGTTTACGCGAAGAATAATCTTTGTCGTAGGAAGGATAGCTGTTGTCTCTTCCATAATCCCTCTCACTATCTCTTTTATCTCTTCCCCGGTCGTTTCTTGCGTAACCACGGTCGGAATCGCCACCATAACCTCTATCGGGTTCTCTACCATATCCCCTATCGTCAGGTTGTCTACCATAACCTCTGTCGGCATCTCTCCCGTAACCCCTATCGGCATCTTTACCGTAGCCCCGGTCATAATCCCTATTACCATAGCCTAAGCCAGCATCTCTACCGTAACCCCTGTCAGAGCCTCTACCATAGCCCTTATCGTATAAATCATCATCATCTTTATCGCCGATAAAGATATCGCGGATGGTACCAAATAAATCGTCTTCTTCGTCGTCGGCGTAGTACTGACGAACTTCTTTATTCAAATCGGATAAAGCGTCTTGTAAATCGGCGTAAGTTTGGTCAATTCCTCTATCGTCATCTGCCTTCAAACTATCTTTCAAATCTCGGCAAATATTATCAATTCGCTGACGACGATTGCGAGCAAACTGCATTCCGAAATCTAAAGCGACTTCTCGTAACTGTCTTTCGGCTTGTAAAATTAACGCTTCGGAACGAGTACGTTTTTCGATTTTTTCTTTGCGCTGTCTGTCTACATCGGCGAATTTCTCAGCATCCCGAATCGCTTGCTGAATCTCGGCTTCGCTTAAGTTAGAAGCTCCTTGAACTGTAATACTTTGCTCTCTTCCGGTGGTTCTATCTAATGCCGTCACCTGTAATATGCCGTTGGCATCAATATCGAAAGATACTTGAATTTGCGGAATTCCCCGAGGCGCGGGAGGTATTCCGTAAAGTTTAAATCTTCCCAGGGATTTGTTATCAGCAGCCATTTCCCGCTCGCCTTGGGCTACGTGGACTTCCACCGTGTTTTGATTGTTTTCGGAAGTAGAGAAAATATCGGAACGGCGGACTGGTATTGTTGTGTTGCGAGGAATTAATTTTTTTATCACTCCACCAATGGTTTCTAAACCAATTGATAAAGGAGTCACATCAAGTAGCAATACATCTTTCAATTCACCAGCTAAAATACCAGCTTGCACCGCAGCACCAACGGCTACAACTTCATCGGGGTTAACATTTTGATTCGGCTGTAAACCAATCATCGCTTCTACCAATTTTTCCACAATTGGCATTCTGGTTGAACCACCCACAAGTACAACTTCTTGAATATCTCGCGGTGTCATTCCAGCATCACGCAATGCTCTTTTAACCGGAACTCGCAATTTGCCTAATAAATCGTCACACATCGCTTCAAACTGCGATCGCGTTAAACGAGTTTCTAAATGTTTTGGCCCATCTTGATCGGCAGTAATAAAAGGTAAATTAATATCGGTGACGCTAACCGCCGAAAGTTCAATTTTCGCCTTTTCCGCAGCTTCCATCAAGCGTTGTAAAGCTTGGCGATCGCGTCGTAAATCTATTTCTTCATCTTCTAAAAATTTCTCAGCTAACCAGTCTACAATCCTTTTATCAAAATCGTTTCCACCCAATTGAGTATCGCCGGATGTGGCTTTAACTTCAAATACACCATCGCCGATTTCTAAAATCGATACGTCAAAGGTTCCCCCACCCAAATCAAATACCAAAATTACTTCGCTATCAGCTTTATCCAAACCGTAAGCTAAAGCAGCAGCAGTAGGTTCGTTAAGAATTCGCAATACTTCTAAACCAGCGATTCTACCCGCATCTCTGGTAGCTTGTCGCTGAGCATCATTAAAATAAGCAGGAACGGTAATTACTGTACCCGTTACTTGCTCTCCCAAATATTTACCGGCATCATCGGCTAATTTCCTTAAAATCATCGCCGAAACTTCTTCCGGTGCAAAATTCTTCTTGACACGGGGACATACAATATTTATTTCGCCAATTTCGCCCTTACGTACCGTATAAGGAACCCGCTTCGATTCCGGAGTTAACTCCGAATATTTGCGCCCCATAAACCGCTTGATCGCAAAAAAGGTATTTTGAGGATTGAGGACAGTTTGTCTTCGCGCCATTTGTCCGACAACCTTTTCGCCGTCTTTACTAAAGCCAACAACCGATGGAGTGGTTCGCATTCCTTCCGCATTGGCAATAACCACCGGCTTGCCACCTTCCATAACGGCGACTACAGAGTTTGTTGTACCCAAGTCGATGCCTACTACCTTGCCCATGCCCTACGCTTCTCCTAGAATCTCTTATAAATATATGTTTAGAAGTAATGCTTGATTTATTGTATCTTGCAGTTGAGAAATACATTGTCAACTAAGTTATCAATAATCAATCAAGTTTGAAATAATTTAATTTATTCATCAAATTATCCATCAAACAAGCCATTAACACTTCTGCTTGATTTTTTGCCTTTGCTGGGTAATGAATATACTTGAAAAAACAAATCAATTTTCACTGCTTATCTAAGTTTTATCCTTTATCCTTCATAGTTCCTAGTTAATCCGTGGATTTAAAAAAACAACTCGAAACCCATCTTATCCAGATAGTACGAGAGCGCGACCCTTATTTAGCAACAGCAGGACATTTCTTTGTTCAAGAATACATTCGTGCTTCTTTTTCACAATGGGGAAGTGTGGAAATCCACACCTTTGAAGTTGGTAGCAAAGTCTGTGAAAATCTAATCTTGAATTTACCTTCTGATTCTCAAACTGGGAAGGACAATTTATCACCAATTTTAATTGCGGCTCATTACGACGGCGTTCCGGGAAGTCCTGGGGCTGATGATAATGCTACTGGTGTGGCAGTTTTATTAGAATTAGCGAGAATTTTTGCTACGCAGCCAACAAGGTATCCTTTGCGACTCGTTGCTTTTGATATGGAAGAATCTGATTTGCTTGGTAGTAAGGATTATGTCGCAAAATTGGTACAAGAAAAGCAGAAATTACGTTTGATGATGTCTTTGGAAATGTTAGGTTATTGCGATGTTAATCCGGGGACACAAGAATATCCGGCTGCGATATTGAAAAAGTTTTATCCGAGTACGGGTGATTATATTGCTTTGATTGGTAATTTGAAAACCTTTCCCGATTTATTTCGACTCCGCAACATTATTCGTAAATCCGGGACAAAGAGTGAATTTTTACCAGTTCCGAATAATGGGAAAATAGTTCCTGCTGTAAGAAGAAGTGACCATGCGCCGTTTTGGGATGCAGGTTATCCAGCGATGATGGTAACAGATACTTCATTTATGCGAAATCCTCATTATCATAAGCCGAGCGATAAGATTGGGACTTTGGATTTGGATTTTTTGACTGGGGTTTGTCGGGGGTTGGAAGAGGGGATTCGGAAATTGATGTAGAGACGTAGCAGTGCTACGTCTCCCCGTATTTAGGTTAGTAACGAGAATTTTGGTGTTATTTAACCGCAGAGGACGCAGAGGACGCTGAGGAAGAGAAGAGAGAGAAGATTTATATCAAGGTTGAATTGTTTTTACATAAGAATAGGCAAGTATTTTTTCATCTACACGGGAGCAACGGAACATCATATATTCTTGCTGTTAAAACAATTAGCCTATCTGCTGGATCTTTATGAAAATTTCCTGGAAGTGAATAAGAATCAATTGCAATTTGAGGAGTAATTGATAGAAGAATTATACAATAACATATTCTAAACTATCATCCCGATACTCAACAGCAATCCGAATCGGTAATTCTAAATCTCCCGCTAAGAGGTCTAATTTTTTCCTTGATGTATCGTTATGTGTTGCTGCTTTCAAACGTTCTTCAATAATAGTTGAATGCGCCAATCTTTCCAATAATTTATTTTTATCTAACTGTGGTAAATAAGGATTTTATAAACCCTCAATTAATATATCTCTCGGTATCCATTCGCTTATCAAATCTTCAGGTACTGGTGCTATTTTTAATAACTCTGCAACTAATTTATCGTTTTGCTCTAAAGGTGCATTTTTTATCGCTGCTTCTGCAACTTATCGCCAATTTTCTCTTATTTCTCCTGCTAAGTTAACGTGTAATTTTGCAGCTTATACTACTTGAGAATAAGGGCTATTATTTGCTAATACTTATAAAAGTTGACGTGAGGTTTCCAAATAGTTTATAACAGCAAGTTGAAATTCCAAAGCTTGATTAATTAAAGTTTCTGGTTGATTAAGAAAAGGCTGCAAATCGCCATGTTGAAGCAATTCAGAATACATATAATTATGATTAAATTATTTATTTGAGAATAATTATATTTTATAGTATTCTAGTACTTTTTCAGCAAGGAAACAGCATTTATTTACATTTTTCGGCTCTCGTTACAAGGTTCTACCTTGTAATGCATTTCACAGAGGCTCTGCCTCCCGTTGGAGATTCCCTAACAGATTAAGGTAATTAAACAGACATTATGTAAAGATGGTGGGTTACGGCTATATTTTAATCTCAAGCAATTACTATTTAACCTGAAAATTCTACCTACAGAGAAATTAAAGGATTGCATATTCCAACACTACCAGCTTAAACGCAACCGTAAATATGTTTAAATTTTTACTTAAAAAAACAGTTTGTGTAACAATAGCGGTATTCTTTCTGACATAGGTTGTAAGGAGTTTAATTACTATGGCTGACTATAAGCTGGATAATGTAGTCGCTTCAATGGGATTGACGGAGGAACAGAAAAAACAAATTATTGAGCATTCGATTAAGGAAGAAAGGGAAGAAATTGTTAATCAAGCTTTAAGTTTTATCGAAAATATATACGTTCATTTACCTTTGAAACGAGCTAGGAATGCCATAGATCCGGTACAGCGTTTAAAACTGCTCAAGTATCGTTTGGTGAAGATGAACGAACTTAATTTTCAGCGAGAAATGATTGGCATTTTTACGGAGCTTAGAGACTTACATACAGTTTATGTACCTCCGATGCCTTATCAATCTATTAATTTTGTTTTACCTTTCATAATTGAAGAGTTTTATGAAAATAATCAAAGGTATTACGTTGTTTCTCATGTAAATGAAGATTTTGAACATGAAAGTTTAGAAAAAGGAGTCATAGTAACTCATTGGAATGGTGTACCAATTGAGCGTGCGATTGAATTAAATGGTTTACGAACTTATGTTAGTAATGAAAATGCGCGTCGAATTCATGGTTTAAATACTTTAACTCTTCGTTCGGGAAGTAAATATTTAGTACCTGATGAAGAATGGCTGTATATTTCTTATATCACTAAAAACCACGAGCATTACGAACATCGTTTTCAATGGCAAACCTGGAATCTACCGGAAACTCAAGCTCAAACAAATAATCAATCTTTTGCTAATTTAAAAGCTTATGGTTCTTTGGGTGTTGATTTTGAAGCTGCAAAACTACAAAAAATAAAGAAAGGTTTATTTGCTTCGGCTGCTAAACAAGATAATCAAACATTTTACGAAACTGATTTTCAATGGAGTATTTGCAGTACTTCTCATGGTGAATTTAGCTATATGCGAATTCACAGCTTTATGATTTACGATAGACAAAAATTTATTCAAGATTTAATTCGCGTTTTAGAACAGTTACCTAGAGATGGTTTAATAATTGATGTTCGCGGTAATAGTGGTGGATATATTGAAGCTGGCGAAATGATTCTTCAACTATTTACCGCTAATAAAATTCAACCAGAATTATTTCAGTTTATTAATACACCGACAACTTTAAAATTAGCCCCGGAACCCTGGAAAAGTTCAATTGAGCGTTCGATAAATACTGGTGCAGTTTATTCTTCGGGATATCCAATTGGTAGACATTCTTATTATATTGATGAGGTTAATCAATACGGACAAAAATACTTTGGTCCCGTTATCTTAATTACCGATGCTTTGTGTTACAGCACTACAGATATTTTTGCCGCAGGATTCCAAGATAATAATATAGGACCAATTCTTGGAACTAGCGAAAGTACGGGTGCTGGTGGTGCTAATGTTTGGGAATATTACGATCTATTCCATCCTAATGGTTATTCTCCTTTACCAAGAAATGCCCAAATAAGAATGGCTGTAAAACGTGCAATTCGTGTTGGAAATCAAAACGGTTATCCGCTGGAAGATTTTGGAGTAATTCCCGATTATATTCACAATATGACTTTTAATGATGTTTTAAATGGCAATGTTGATTTGATTGAAAAAGCTGCAAGTATTTTGGCGACTATGAAAGGATTGCATCATTTACCTTTAGAAGTTTTTTAAGATTTTTCGGGTGTGTTAAACCCACGATTATTTATTAATTCCAACGACAATTTTTAATAGGTTTAACGCACCATCCAAGTTTAGTGTTTTACTACCATCTGAAATTATTATTCTAATTAAATGGTGCGTTACTAGGGTGTTGATTCTGTGTCCTTTTAAGAAATAAAAAATCATGCAAAAAACGTGTTTGCCCCCAAGATATTGCCCTCTCCCCCTTCCCCTCTCCCAAATTTGGGAGAGGGGTGCCCGTTAGGGTGGGGTGAGGGAGAAAGATTATGGTTGTTACCGACATAAAAGTTGTATGAACTTTAAGCATAGAAATTTATCCAAAGTCAACATCCTAGTGCGTTACGGCTGACGCTATATTTTTCTATTACCGAATAGATATCGAAGCCGTAACATACCCTACAAACACTAATTTTTCATCTATCTACAGAATGATAACTACAGGCAGATGATTTTTTCGCTACCGTACTTAAAATATGTATGTAAGAAAACTAATAAATTAACCATAAAAAGAATATGAGCGACGAATTAAAAAAAGGCGATAAAGTCGAATGGAATACTGCCCAAGGTAAAACGACTGGTGAAGTAAAAAAGAAGTTGACTTCTGAAACTGATATTAAAGGACATCATGTTGCAGCTTCTAAAGATAATCCTGAATATTTAGTTGAAAGCGAAAAAAGTGGCAAAGAAGCGGCTCATAAGCCTGAGTCTTTAGATAAAGTTAATGACTAATAGATTAATAGAAATTAATTCATAATGAGTAAAGATACAGAAACAGTAATTAAAGAGTTTGATGATGCTGTTAATATGACTGCCAAACAGTTGGAATCTTGGTTACAAACTGAGGAATCTAAATCGGTTGGACAAAAAGATGATGGCGATGATGAATCAATTGGACATAAGTCTGGTAAGCGCATCATCGATATTTTGCAAAAGAAGAAAGATGATTATACCGATGATGATGTATCTCATATGAGAAAAGTTGTTAGTTACGTTCATCGTCATTCTGCACAGAAACCTGATGGTGATATTGAAGATACTCCTTGGCGTTATTCGTTGATGAATTGGGGACATGACCCGATAAAATAAAGTTAGGAGTTATGAATTATGAGTTATGAGTTAAAACTTTGTTATTAGGTTCGTAGTAAGTGCTGTCTTCGCTCAAAATAAGGACGCGCATTCCTAACTACAAACCTAATTTAATATTCATAAAACATCAAGAAAATCAATTCCTGCTAATTCACGCTGCTGAAGTTTACTATTAATGTATTCAGCTGCTGCAATTCCGGAAAATACTGCACTTTCGATGAGATTTCCACCACACCAATCTCCACAACATACTAAAGGTGAAGATGTTTCTGCTGGTAAACAAGTTTGTTGCAATGGTGTTTTAGGAAAAGCATATCTCCATCTATGTAGCTGCATCCATTGAGGATTTTTCAGCCACTCTAAATTTACGGTAGAAACTGCATTTTCTAATATCTCTTTTCCTACTTCCTGTAATTCCGATTCAAAATATTTTTCTGCGAAGTCAGCGCTGCTATGAATGACAAAGTGGGGTTGTACGGGATTTTTTCGTTTGCTGCTATCCAATCCAATCCATCCTAATACGGGATTATCTTTGAAAGTAATTGCTTTCCACTCCGGTTGTTGTGATGAATTGGGATATCCTGCCATTACGGTAATAGCTGGGTAATATTCAACACCACGCAATTTTTCTAGGAATTTATGATCTAAAAAATTTTCTGGTAAAGATTCCAATAGCATTACGGCTTGAGGTGCTGGAATAGCAACGACTACAGATGAAGCTGTAAATTCTTCGTTGGTTTCACTAGTTAAATGCCATTGATTATGAGAATTAACGGTAATTTTATCAACACGTTGTCCGCGATGTATGTCTAATCCTTGCGCCAGAAATTTAGCTATAACATTCATTCCTAATGGTGCTGTGTAGGCAAGAGATGATAAGGGGTTGGCGACGAGAGATGAAGAATTATCTTGAACGTGCAGGATATCTGTCCAAACTTCTAAATCGCCTTTTTGAACTAACAAATCTATCAAACGCTGTAAAACTTCACCTTTGGGTTTGATATAACAAGCACCATGATCTGCTTTTGTTTCAAATAAACGTCTTGTGGCAACTCTTCCACCCACTCCACGGGATTTATCTATTACTATTACCGAATATCCGGCTTGGGTTAACTGTTGAGCGCAAACTAAACCTGCCATTCCGGCACCAATTACAGCAATTTCAGTCATTCTATTTTAGATTTTAACAACGGATGTTTTTATTTTGGATGGGCATTGGGAGGAGTTAGGAGTTAGGAGTTGAGAATTAAAATTCTCCCCATCACCCTATCTCCCCATCCCCTAATTATCCGGCTTTGTTAATTGTTGAATAAGTTATCAGTTTTAGGTAGTGGTACAAAGTATTACTGATGAGTGCCGAAAGCTAATAGTAGAATAAAGTACGGGACAAAATGTTCGTTTGGGAGAAAGGGAAATTGGATGAATTAAGGGCAGCGCTTGAATTAGCTACTGAAGAAGAGTTGCAAGATTTAACGGCAATTCTATTTAGTCGTAAGTTTAATCCTTTGGATTACCTGCAAACACCAGAACCCATAGAAGTACAAAGCCAAAATCGTCAAGCTTGGCTAGATGCAATTGAGGAGCGTTTTTGCTTTTTAGCTGCCGATGGAATGACGGTATTGCGGGGACGTTGTAAGCAGATTACCTACCGCGAAGCTTTGGTTGGGGTATGCAAATATTTAAAAATTTCTTATTCAGATGATTTGACAACAGTCGATTTAGAAGCTGAAGTATTTTTGCATCTTTTAGGAAAAGTTTGGAAGAAATTACCTGCGGGTGAAAAAAGAAAGTTAACCGAGAAAGTACAGCAGCAGTTAATCAAATCCGAACTTAAAGAACCTTTGCCTTTAGCTTTACAAAAAGATCCTTTGGGTTTAATTTTCAAAGGCGGTAGTGCGATCGCGGTAACTTCGGTTATTCAACCAATGTTGCTCAAACAAATCACCCGTCAATTTGCAACTCATTTCGCTACTTATCAAGTTGCCAGACAAACAGCAATTAAAGGTGGTACCGTTGCTGCTAAACAGTTTCAGGGTTATGCAACTTCGCAAATAGCTCGTCGCGGTATGGCAGTAAGTGCAGCCCGTTACGGTGCCGTCAGAAGCGTATTTGCATTTATTGGTCCCATGATGTGGGCTTGGTTTTTCGCCGATTTGGGATGGAGAGCGATCGCCACCAATTACGGACGAATTATCCCCACTATTTTCGCTCTAGCTCAAATCCGTCTCACCCGAGAGGAATGTTGGGAAATGGCGTAATTTTGGGAATTGGGAATTGGGATTGGGAATTGGAAAGAGAGGGAAGAGGGGGAAGAGGGGGTAGAGGGGGTAGATTTATTTATCATTCTTAACTCTTAATTCCTAACTCCTAACTCCCAACTCCTAACTTTTAAACCTCAATCCAAAATCCAAAATCTAAAACAAAAGCATCCGTTGTTAAAATCTAAAATCGAATGGCAAAAAAGGTATGGTCTTATTTACGACATGAAGATCCTGAATTACGATTTTCTTGGTATTGCTTGCAATTAGGATTATTTGTCTTTCCTTTTATTCCGGCTTTGGGTGCTGTCGGTTTGTTCTTAAGCGGTTTAATTCCTTTTGGACAAGAATTTCGTAAGATTCCTAAATATCCTTTGTATCGAGGATTTATTCTTTTAAGTTTATTTTTAGTAGCTACCGTTGTTTTTGCTGCGGATAAAATCACGGCTTTTCTTGGTTTATTTAATTTACTACCTTTCTTTTTATTATTTATTGGCTGGAGTCGTTTAATTCAAACAACGGCGCAATTAACAAGAATATCCTGGATTTTAACGATAAATTCCCTACCAGTTGTAATTATCGGGATGGGAGAATTATTTCTAGGATGGAACACTTCACATTTAGGTCATAGCATCTTCGGTTGGACGCTGGTAGCTGGAGGAAATCCCCCCAACCGTATGGCTTCTACGTTTATTTACGCCAATATTTTAGCCGGATATCTCGCGATAGTTTTTATCTTAAATTTGGGTTTATGGTTGCAGGAATGGCGAAGATTTAGGAAAAAGAGATGGGGAGATTGGGAGACAAGGAGACAAGGGGACAAGATAGAAATTTCTACCCCTTCTTCCCCCCCCTCCCCTCACCTTTTCCTCTTCCTCACCTTAGCTGTAATAACTAACTTCACGGGGCTAATTCTAACTAACTCTCGCAATGCTTGGGTAATTGCTCTGGTAGCTTGTTTGGCTTATGCTTTTTACCAAGGTTGGCGGTTGATTGTGGCGGTTGTAATGGGGATTGCTCTTAGCGTACTTATGGCTGCTTTCGCTCCTTCACCAATCGCAGAGTTATTTCGTAAGCTTGTTCCGGCTTTTTTCTGGGCACGTTTTAATGACCAATTATACCCAGATAGACCAGTTGCTTTAATGCGTACAACTCAATGGAATTTCGCTTGGGACTTGACTATACAGCGTCCTTGGACTGGTTGGGGTTTACGTAATTTTTCGCAGATTTATGAGACTAAAATGAACCTTTGGCTGGGGCATCCGCATAATTTCTTTTTAATGTTATCCGCTGAAACTGGACTAATTGCAACGCTGTTATTTTTCGGTTTACTGGGCTGGATATTTGTCAAAGGTGTGCGATCGCTACGAGTTATCCCCAAGCAAGATAAATTAATCTTTTTCAGTTATTTATTAGTGTTTGTCGGCTGGATACTCTTCAATACGGTGGATGTGACGCTATTTGACTTTCGCTTAAATACGCTTTCTTGGTTGATGTTTGGTGCGATTTGTGGAATTGAGCGGAAAATTGGGCATAGTTAGTAGTTAGTAGTTAGTAGTTAGTAGTAAATTAATCATTTGTCTCCCCATCCCCCCATCCCCCTCACACATATACATCTAATAACAATCATCCGGAAGATTAGAGAATTAATTGAAATTCAACTATTAAATAGATCGGATTCATCCATACTCTTTGTGACAGATTAAAAAGAGTCTACTTAAATATTTTTTAGGTGAATTTTTGGAAACTATTTTTATGTTTATTAGTCATGCGAAAGTTGCTTTTAAGCAGAGAATTGAATAGGAAAATGGAGAAATATTTATGTACGAGGATTTCCAGAGGTTGAGGTAGCAAATTAACAATTAACGCGAAACTTTTTGGAACCTAATTGGTTTATTTTTCGACTATGAATGTAAAAGCAACCTGCACTATATTTGGTGACAATTATGAAACGCTTTATTAAGTCTTGCCTTACTATTTCAGCTTTATCTTCTTTATTAATCGCTCCTGCTGTTTTGTCTGCTGGTTCCGCTTCCGCACAGCCTAGAAGAAGTTGCGATTTTGCCTATGTTGGCGGTGGTATTGGCGCTCAGGTAACTAATGGTGGACAGAACAATGATGCTGCGAATGTTGGCGGTAATATCCAAGCTAGCTTACCTGTACAGGGTACACCAGTAGACGTAAAAACCAAGGTTCTATGGAACAACGATGCAACCTCTATCAACCCTGAAGTTGCAGTTGGTACGTGTCTCGGTTCCCGTACAAAAGCATACGTTGCTGGTGGTTATAACTTCGTAGAGCAAGATGGTAGATCAACTCCTTTAGGCAACAAAGATTCTGTTACCGCAAGTGTTGGTATTGAATCTGAAGTTAAGAAAGGAATTGTTGTTTACAGTAATGCAACTCTAGCAGTTGATGGTTACGAAAATACCAGTGCTATACCTGTTAATATTGGTACTGGCGTTGGTATCAAATGGTAATAGTACCAATAACTTTTTAGCTGAAATTTTCCCAAAAAATTAAGTCAGTAATTATCGCCGATTTAAACTGGTAAAATTGCTGAAATAAAAATGTAAACGATCTGTGGTTTTATTATCTTGAGTATATTCTCCGAAACTACAGCATTTACATTTTCTTGAATTTATCTATATAGCCAAAAAAACTCGGTTTCTCCGCATATTTGTTGAGAAGCTGAGTTTTTTATTGAAAGAGAGGGGGGAGAGGGGGTAGAGCGGGTAGAAAGAACTGGTAACTGCTCACTGTTGACTGTTAAGTGTTGCTTCAATTGGAAATGGGGCTTTCTTGCATGATAAAATCAAGTTATTCCCCTTAATTCCGACCGGAATACCGGGAATATACTTAGCCGAAGGGATGCATCTTTATCAGTGACCCTCCGGGTTCAACACTTTGCTTATGCCGGGAAACCCGTCCACCGCGAGTGTTTCACCAGTTGTCAGTTATCAGTGAGCAATAATTAGTAATACTGATTAATCTCTTTCTTATAAACACCTTCAACATTGGATTTCAATAACGGATGCGTTTATTTTAAATTGTCTTCTTTCTCAAACAAGAGGTTTAATCTAAAATCTAAAATTCTGTCTTGGAAAGTTTGAGGGGAAGAAAATCTACACCCCCAACTTTCCGCAAAATCCAAAATCCTGCATATGAAGGTGTTATTTTAGTCGATATTATTAAAACTGATTGGTAATTGAAATACTGTAAAAGTCGTGCTTCGGCGATGTAGGTAGTCACTACGAGAACACAATACCACTGCAATGGTTAAGTCCGCTCCTCCCGAAAACACAAACCGTAAACCTTCTAAACTTGAAGGACTTAAGGAACGCAGTAATTTTTTACGCGAGCCTGTAGCAACTGAGATTCTAGAAGATACAACTCACTTTAGTGAAGAAGCGATACAAATTCTCAAGTTTCACGGTTCTTATCAGCAAGATAATCGCGATAATCGCGTCAGGGGACAAGAAAAAGATTATCAAATGATGCTGCGAACCCGGAATCCGGGGGGTTTTGTTCCACCGCAGTTGTATTTAGCTTTAGATAATCTTAGTAATGAGTATGGAAACCACACGATGCGGATAACTACCCGTCAAGGTTTTCAGCTGCATGGAATTTTAAAGAAAAATCTCAAGTCAAGTATTGCGGCGATTGTGAAAAACATGGGTTCTACTTTGGGTGCCTGTGGAGACTTGAATCGCAATGTTATGGCACCTGCCGCTCCTTATAAAAATAAACCAGAATATCAATACGCCGTTGAGTACGCCGATAAAATTGCCGATTTACTCACGCCGCAAACTGGCGCTTATTATGAAATTTGGCTCGATGGTGAAAAGGCTATCAGCGCTGAAGAAAGTCCGGAGGTAAAAGCCGCACGTCAGCGCAACGGTACGGGAACCGTTTTTCACGATAATCCCGAAGAACCGATCTACGGTACTCACTATATGCCGCGCAAGTTTAAAATTAGCGTCACGGTACCGGGTGATAATAGTATTGACCTTTATACTCAAGATTTATCGTTAGTGGTAATTACTGACGAAAATTCCGAGTTGTTAGGATTCAACGTCTTTTCTGGCGGTGGTTTGGGAAGAACTCATAATAAAGAAGAAACCTTTGCTAGAAAGGCTGATGAGATTTGTTATGTCTCTAAAGAAGACGTTTACGAATTAGTTAAAGCCATTGTCGCCACTCAAAGAGATTATGGCGATCGCTCTCAAAGAAGACACGCTCGTTTAAAATACTTAATCAACGATTGGGGTGTAGAAAAATTCCGTTCCCAGGTTGAGGAATATTTTGGTAAATCTTTAGAACCTTTCAGAGAATTACCCGAATTTAAGTATCAAGACTATCTCGGTTGGAACGAGCAAGGAGATGGAAAACTATTTTTAGGAATTTCCATCGAAAACGGCAGAGTTAAAGATGAAGGTTCTTTTCAACTCAAAACTGCACTCCGGAAAATCGTCGAACAGTTTAACTTAGATGTTCGTCTTACCGCTAATCACAACCTGGTTTTTTGCGACATCGAACCCGATAAGAAAGCAGCCATCGAAGAAATACTGCAAAAACACGGTATAAATAGCGACCCAGATAAAATTGAACCATTGGTGCGCTATGCAATGGCTTGTCCCGCACTTCCTACCTGCGGACTGGCGATCGCCGAATCGGAACGAGTCATACCCGGCATTTTAGACCGGATTCGCACACTTTTAAATCAAGTAGGTTTACAAAAAGAGCATTTTGTGGTAAGGATGACCGGATGTCCTAACGGTTGCGCTCGCCCCTACATGGCAGAAATGGGTTTTGTGGGTAGCGCTCCCGATGCGTATCAATTATGGCTAGGAGGTTCGCCAAATCAAACTCGTTTAGCATTACCTTACATGGAAAGACTGCACCAGAACGATTTGGAAACCCAGTTAGAGCCGATGTTTGTCTACTTTAAAGAAAGTAAGGAAACAGAAGAGAGTTTTGGTGATTTTTGTAACCGAGTTGGATTTGACGCAATTCGCGAATATGCAGCCAAATACGAAACCAAAAAAGTTGCTCCCGGAGTCTCTGACGATGCCGATGGCTTAGTAGAAACGATGGCGGATTCTACAACAGCAGCAGTTACAGAAGAAAGCGATCGTCAAGTAGTAGCGATCGATAATACTACAACTGCTAAGAAGTTGAGACATCGAGTTACCGTCAAAGATGATGTTTATAGCAAACTCAAGGAAGCATCCGAAAGTCAGGGTAAACCGATGACAGATATGGTGAATGAAGCGATAAAGGCTTATTTGGAAGCAGAGTAAAGGTTCGTAGTAGTGCTTTAGCACATCCGGATTAGGATGCGAGTACAGCGCTACTACGAACAATGATTAATTATTTTCGAGCCAATTAATCGCCCTCACTCTGGAAGAGTGGGGCTACAGAAACAAAGCCCACCTGCGTGGGCTAATTTAGGTTTTACGTTTATTTGTTGTCACAACCTAGATTTAGGAGACGTAGCATTGCTACGTCTCTACATGAGTTATTTGTTAGGAATTGCTATCGAGCCAGGTGGTTAAATCATTTTGGTTGGAAAAATCTAACAGTGCTTCTCCTAAATCTTCTAATTGAGTTGTAGATAAAGCATTGATTCGCTGTTGGGTTTCTGAATTCACGTTACCAATGCGACGGTTAAGTAAACGCATGATTAGTTGCAGAGCTTCTTTTTGCTTTCCCCGTTGCTCTCCTAGGAGGATAATATCCTGATAAATCACTGATTCTTGCATAATTTCCTCTCGAAATAGTTGATTGATTAAATTTCTGTCAAATCGTAATCCGGCTAGGATTTGAGTGCAGGCTGATATATTTTTTTGTGCTTCGCTTTCTTCAATCATATCTACCTGATTTGCAACTTGCTGTAATAAGCTTTCGGGTGAATTGCTTTTTGCTAGTGCTGCTAATGGTAGAAGCGCTGGGTTATTTAATAAAGGTGCGGAATCTTGTTCCCATAAGCGAATCACTCTGTACTTATGACGGGTGTTTTTATCTAGGTATTCTGTCTTGAAAACCATTTCCGAGTTGCTGGGTTGAAGGAAAATTATTACTTGCTCGATGTCACACCAATATATTTGCTTCAATAGTAATGTAGTAATTGAGCATTCGGAAGTCGAGAGGTGGTGTTGATTTTGGTTGAGTTTGAAATTCTATGTGTAAAATTTGGTTGGCATTTTTCAGGAATGTAACGGAATCAGCGCGAATTGGTTCGAGGTTGAGTTCGGTTTTGAGTACTTTGATATTTGTGGTATCGGTGGAGAGTAGCCAGTTTGCGAACTCTGCGGGGTAGGTTTCGGCGAGGTATTTGCAGGTGTTGTCGTAAGCCAAGAGTTAGTTAACAATTATCAATGGACAATTATTAATATTTCATGTTTTGTAATTTTGTAAGGTGTGTGACGACATTAGACGATATCAAATATACGCACTAATTTGATTTGTCGTCACGCACCATCTTATTGAAAGCATCATTACTTACTTCTCAGTAATTTTCCGGAATTGTCAGCAATATTACTGAATCATTTCCATAGTATTTTTGTCATCTCTATTTACGGGTTGCTGATGAACGAACAGCGTCAAGATGCTTACATTAATGTTGAATCCTCCTCGCAAGCGCAGATAGAAGAATTAAGCGAGGAAGATTTTCAAACTTATGTGCAGTTTTTTTTTATAGAAATATTCAACGCAATCTCAGAAAGCAACGGTGATGCGGAAGTTGTTTACCCGCTATTTGCTGCAAATACAGATAAATTCAATGGTATTTTGGCTGAAATATTGCGGTTTTGGGCAACAAGTTATTTTGAGGAAGCAGAAGCCGAGAAAGCTGAATATATTGCAGCAGTTATTGTTAATTTTGGTAATTTGATTCAGCAGTTTCCTTTGGGTAATAAAGCTAGCAATATGGAAATTGCTATTGCTAGTTATGAAACTGTTCTAAATATATTTACCCAGCAAGCTTTCCCCCAAGATTGGGCTGCGACGCAAAATAATTTAGCTATTGCTTACAGCGCCAGAATCAAAGGTGACAAAGCCGAAAACACTGAAAAAGCGATTCAATTCTACAATGCTGCATTGCTAGTTTACACTCAGCAAGCTTTCCCCCAAAAATGGGCTGCGACGCAAAATAATTTAGCCAATGCTTACAGCGTCAGAATCAAAGGTGACAAAGCCGAAAACATTGAAAAAGCGATTCAATTCTACAATACTGCATTGCTAGTTTACACTCAGCAAGCTTTCCCCCAACAATGGGCAATGACGCAAAATAATTTAGCCAATGCTTACTGGGAGAGAATCAAAGGTGATAAAGCCGAAAACATTGAAAATGCCATTTTCTGCTATCAAGCTGCATTGCTAGTTTACACTCAGCAAGCTTTCCCCCAAGATTGGGCAATGACGCAAAATAATTTAGCCAATGCTTACTGGGAGAGAATCAAAGGTGATAAAGCCGAAAACATTGAAAATGCCATTTTCTGCTATCAAGCTGCATTGCTAGTTTACACTCAGCAAGCTTTCCCCCAAGATTGGGCAATGACGCAAAATAATTTAGCCAATGCTTACAGCGACAGAATCAAAGGTGATAAAGCTGAAAATATTGAAAATGCCATTCGCTCTTACAATGCTGCTCTGCAAGTTAGAACTCAGCAAGCTTTCCTATATGATTGGGCACAGACGCAAAATAATTTAGCTAATGCTTACAGAGACAGAATCAAAGATGATAAAGCTGAAAATATTGAAAATGCCATTCGCTCTTACAATGCTGCTCTGCAAGTTAGAACTCAGCAAGCTTTCCCTCAGAAAAATGCGGAAACTTTAAACAACCTGGGAATGCTTTACAAAAATACAGGTAGCTTGAATTCTGCTTACAGTACCTATAAATCAGCCATCGCTACCGTAGAATTATTACGAGGTGAAATTATTTCTGGTGAAGAAAACAAACGTAAGCAAGCGGAAAACTGGAATCGGCTTTATCGCAACGTGATAGAAGTTTGTTTGCATTTGAAAGAAGAAACCCTAGCGCTAGAGTATATCGAACGTAGTAAAACCCGTAACCTAGTCGAACTTATCCTCGATCGCGATCGCAAAGCGATCTTTCCCCCAAACGTAGTTACTCAACTAGAGCAACTCCGAGAAGAAATAACAAAGGGACAGTATCAAATCCAAAATAGTACAGCAGAAAATCCTAAAGCTTTAGCCCAACACCTTCAGAAATTACGACAACAGAAAAAGAGTTTAGAAGATAAATATTTACCTGTTGGTTCGGGTTTTAGTTTTGAAAAATTCCAATCAACTTTAAATCAAAATACAGCAGTTATTGAATGGTATATTACCAATACAAGCTTAGAGACTTTTATTATTACCTCTAATAATCTTCAAAGATTGAACTCATCTACATCTACTGATAATTTAAAAGCTTTTATAGATTGGAATAATAAATATTTAAATGCCTATTACAATAATTACGACGAATGGATAAATAATCTCCCTTCTAGACTCACTCAACTTGCAGAAATATTAAATATAGAAGAGATTCTCCAGCTAATTCCACAAAATTGCTCTCACCTGATTCTCATTCCCCATCGCTACCTACACCTATTCCCACTTCACGCACTACCTTTATCAGATGGTAGTTTCTTATGCGATAAATTTCCAAACGGCATAAGTTATGCTCCCAGTTGTCAGCTTCTACAACAAGTAAATTTACGACAACGAAATGATTTTAAATCCCTATTCGCTATCCAAAACCCTACAGAAGACTTAGACTACACCGATTTTGAAGTAGAAGTTATTTCATCACTATTCACTAACAAAGAAATTTTATCTAAAAAACAAGCGACTCAAACCGCTTTATCTCAAGCTTCATCCCAAATTCAACAGACGAATTATCTTCACTTTTCATGTCACGGCACCTTTAACTTGAATTCTCCTCAAGATTCTTGTTTACTCTTAGCAGGTGCAGTTGAAAAGGATGAATTAAATTTGAATAAATGCTTGACTTTAGGTAACTTATTTGAACGAGATTTCAACCTCAACCAATGTCGTCTCGTCGTGCTTTCTGCTTGCGAAACTGGTTTAATTGATTTCCAAAATACCAGCGATGAATACATTGGTTTACCCAGCGGTTTCTTATATGCTGGAAGCTCTAGCGTGGTAAGTAGTTTATGGACGGTAAACGATTTATCAACGTCTTTTTTGATGATTAAGTTTATTCAAAATCTAAAGAATATAAAAGATATTTCTGTACCAGTTGCCTTAAATCAAGCTCAAACTTGGCTGAGAGAAGCAACTAAGGAAGATTTACAGGAATGGACGAGCAATTTACAATTAAATAATCCGCTACAACAAGTACAGTTAATGGTATTCTTCAAGCAAATAGAGGCAAACAGTAAACCTTTTCAATCACCTTTCTATTGGGCTGCATTTACTGCTGTTGGTAATTAGGAGTTATATTATGTCATTTGCAGAACAAAATTTAGACGCTTTTATCGATTTACTAAAAACTCAACCTGCTTTATTTTCTCAAGAAAATCTTGTCAATTTAAAAGAGTTTATTAGTAATATACCTGATGATGCCGAGCAACTATCAACTGCTGTTGCTACTTGGTATCAGAAACATTATAAAATTCTTGATGCTCAATTAAATATTTTAAATAAATCTTCATCTAGAAATGAAAGAAGCCCTGGTAGCGTGAAAGCTAATTCTAATATTCCTGAATATCAGCCGGATAAAAAGACTTTACTTAATGCTATTCAACAAAGTTCTGCCAAGGCTAAGGATAAGAATAAAAAGAATAGCAGAGGTTGATTTGTAAATATAATAACCCACTTTTCCGCCTTGAAATAAATCTCAAGGCTAATATACAAAGTACGTTAAAACGCACTCAAATTCTTACGAAATCTGATTTATTTCACATCTTGCACCGTTCTCGTTAAGCCCTAATTACCGCCTTGAAATAAATCTCAAGGCTAATATACAAAGTACGTTAAAACGCACTAAAGTCTTTACTCAGTCTGATTTATCAGACTTTGTTTTTGAGCCTTGGAATAAATTCCCAGGCGGTTGTGAAAGCTAACTGAGAATGGCGCAATATGTCTGACTTTGAATATTCGCGGTGGGAATTTATTCCTAAGCTTTAATGTAAACTGACACAAAATAAATGGGAATTTTATCAAATCTATAATCATTTTAAAATGGATTATTCAACAGCAAAGGTAGCGTATCCCAAACTAACGCTCTACGCTTTTCATCTACGTCAAAATCTTGCTCAAAATCCCGAACAAGTCGTAGATAATGCCAACCAGTTATGGCGTAAATGTCAGGGAATTGGAAAAAAATTAAGTATTCCGAAACTAGAAAATTTATCAATATCTGAAAATCAAAAATTATCAAATGATAAAATTATAAATTTTACGGCTATTAAGCATAATAATAATCTTCATTTAAGCGGAGAAATTAAGCGTTTACTAATTCACGATACCTATGCTCTCGATTTAACTTTCCGCTATCCACATTCAAAAGTACAACTTACAAATTTAAAAGGATTAAATCAAGATAATTGCTTACTTCCAGGTAATATAAATGCTTCTCTCGGACAAACTTTAGTTTTCTTCGCTCAACCTATCGGAAATATTTATGATGACAAGATTTTTGCCGAGCATTGTATCAAAGCTTTAATATCAGAAGCTGAATTCAATAAATTAAACCTTTCATGTCAGGGAAAAGGAAAATTATTAAATAGTCCGATATTTGAATATAATAACAATGCTGATTCTTCCGAACAACAGTGTCATATTTTAATTTGGTTAAACACAAATCAACAAACTACCGATTTAGAAGAAGCTGGAGAATATTATTATCCTTTAATTGACCTTTTGAATTCTCGTAGTAAAATTATTTATGCTCGTTCGGAATCTCGTTGGTGTTATCAACAAGCTAGGAAGGAATACAGTAAATTAGAAGATAAAGTAAATCAATTTAATCAATTTAATCAAGTCAAAGATAAATCTGTTGATGATAAACTGAAAGAATTTAATCGATGGCTGAATGAAATACCCGAAATTTCGTTTAACTATGCTCGCTATTTAAGAGATTTGGAATTACAAAGAAATACTATTACAACTAATGTAAAAAACTATAAATTATATCTTGAGAAAATCAAAGCAATCTCTAATCAAGATGATTTAGAATTTTTATCAAGCTTTATGGAGTTAGCTGAAGATACTTTTATAGAACAAATTAATATAGACTTAGCTTATCTTACACCTGGTCAAACCCTTTTTGAGCAACTAATTGAGTCAATTCGCGGTATCGTCGAAATCGAACAAACCAAGCGCGATCGCTCTTTAGAAAACACCATAAATATACTCGGTATCGGCTTCGGTGGTGGTGCAATTGTTTCTGGTGTGGTTGTGCAGCATATTGATAAAATTAAACAACCTGTAGAATTTTCTTTATCTTTTAATAAACCACTACATCCGTTTTACGCTTCTTTATTTATCAGTATTGCAGCAACTTTATTCTTCTGCTTAATCGGTTGGCTAATAGCTAAACGAAAGTAGGATTGATTTCACATCTGGCATCATTGTCGTTAAGTCTAAATTTCTGTCTTGAAATCAAAATAAAATCAAATCATAAATTTTCTCTCTTTACTAAGCAATTAAGGTTTTTTACTCAAAACCCCTATCAAAAGACTGAATAATTGATCCATAACTGAAAATTAACTCCATCTCAAGTTCAGCTTATATTTTTATTAACCTTGATTACAATAAAATATACTTTTGTGTTACACCAATGGTGAAATTAAGATGCTGTTATTTCTTAAAAGTTTTGGTCGTTGGGGTAAGCTTAAGTTAACCGAATTGTGGAACAGCAATAGCGGTGATTGGCACTGGTTAGCAGAAAAACCGATGCCTATAGCGGGTATGAACCGCAAGTTATGGAGGGGTGCTGTACCTTCGTTGACTTTCTATACTTTGCTGGCTTTATCGGGAGTTATCTCAACTTTTGGATTATTAGCAAATAGTGCAGCCACTATAATTGGTGCGATGATTATTGCTCCTTTGATGGGTCCGATAATTGCGATCGCCTACAGCATTGTATCGGGAAACCAGCGTTTGTTAAAGCGTTCGGGTTTTACGTTATTTAAAGGTGTATTGCTGACAGTTGTTATTTCGATCGTTATTGCTAAGTTGGTTGGTATCAGGACTTTTGGTTCCGAAATTATGGGACGTACTAGCCCTACGCTATTAGATTTAGGGGTAGCATTAGCAGCAGGTGGGGCTGGTGGTTTTGCGTTAACTAGACGCAGTATTGCCAATGCTTTACCGGGAGTAGCCATTTCTGTAGCTTTGGTTCCACCGTTGAGTGTGCTGGGAATTGGTATAGGGATGGGTTCAAATTCGGTTGCAGCAGGTTCGGGACTTTTGTTTCTTGCCAACTTAGCTGGTATTATATTTAGTGGTTCGCTGGTATTTTTAGCTCACAATTACGGTTCTTTTGAAAAAGCCCGTCATGGTTTAGTAATATCGGTTTTCTCGCTGATTATACTTGGTTTACCATTGGGTTTATCCTTAGAAACGTTTTTAGTTAAGGAACATACTCGTCGTAATGTTGAGTATTTACTTTTTAGTAAAACAGATACTTTTTCACGTTCGGATATCAGAAGAATTAAAGTAGAACAAGATGGAGAAAAGCTGATTGTTGAGATGGAAATAGCCGCTCCCTTTAATTCCTTTACACAACAACAGATACAGTTAGTTCAACAAATCTTAGAAGACGATTTGAAAAAGCCCCTAACTTTAAACGTAAAAGTTATTCCCACTCAGCAATATACTGCTAATTAGATCGTGCAACGCATTACCATAACCCCCAATCAAACTCAAGATAAACAAATAACCCTCACTTCAGAACAACAGCATTATTTATATAGAGTATTGCGGTTGCAAAAAGGCGATAAATTTATTGCAATGGATGGAATCGGTAAATGGTGGTTATCTCAACTTGATAATACAAATGCATTAATATTGCATCAATTAACAGTAGAAACAGAATTATCAGTAGCAGTTACCTTAATGGTTGCCTTACCCAAAGGAAACGGCTTTGATGATGTAGTCCGTTGTTGTACGGAATTGGGTGTTACCTGTATTGCACCAGTAATTAGCGATCGCACTCTATTAAAACCCAGTTACCAAAAACTCGAACGTTGGCACAGAATAGCTAGAGAAGCCGCAGAGCAATCAGAAAGAACTAAAATACCCCAAATATTAGAACCAGTTGCTTTTAGTAAAAGCGTTGTATCATTTACTAACTTTGAAAAATACATCTGTGTAGCTCGTGGAGATTCCCCTCATTTACTCCACTGCTTGCAAAATCAAGATCATCAACAAGTCGTAATTGCTACGGGTGCGGAAGGTGGATGGACGGAAAAAGAAATTGAAATCGCGCTACAAAATGGTTTCAAAACCGCTTCATTAGGTCGTCGCATCCTCCGAGCAGTTACAGCACCGATTGTAGTAATGTCCCTAATTTCTGGGGTAAGTGAAGTATAAAGGAATTGGGAATTGGGAATTGGGCATGGGGCATTAGGCATTATTTCCGGGTAAATCGCGATCTCGGAAACCTAACCCCCTAACCCCCTTCCCTACGAGGGAATGGGGAATAAGAAAAAACGAACAACCTTCCAAGTACTTTTTAAGCCTCTCTCCTGATAGGAGAGAGGTTTGGAGAGAGGTTTTCACTATTTCGTTAAAAATCAATTTAATAAATCCAAAATAGTATGATTGACAAAGTTGCATCTGCATTTGAAAAAAAAGATTATCGTACAGCAGCTAACTTATTAAAACAGCTATTAAAAGAGTCTCCAGATAATCATCAAGTACAGCTTTATGTGGGGAAACTGCATGAGGTATCGGGGAAACATGAAAAAGCTGAAAAAGTTTATCGTCAACTATTGCGCGATAGTAATAATAACAAAATAATCACTCAAGCACGTCTTGGTTTACAGCGATTAGAGCAAGCAAAAACACAACTTCGACAACAGGTAATCGCTCAAACTAAATCAAACCCCGAAAATCAAGAAACTGCTGTATTAATTTTAGAACCAATTGCCTCAGAATTAAAACAAGAAGCAGCACAAAAATTAGCAAGCATTCTAGGGGTAGATGCTTATAGCGCTAGATTATCGTTACCCAGTCGCGGTTGGCGGTTATATCGTAGCGGTGCTTTGGGAGAATTAAAATTTTATGGAGAGCAGTTATCTAATTCCGGTATTCCCTGCTTTTGGACACCATTAACTAAAGTTAATGAAATAGAAGTTTTTCAAGTTCATTATTTCAAAGAGTTTGCAACTAAAGTTACCGTCGTATGCGAAAATCAAGATAAGCAATTAGGTTCTTTAGTATTTGAATGGTCGGAAGTAACAGCGCAAGTTCAAGGATTATTACCGATTTTTGAAGAAGTTGTCGATTTGAATGCGCGGGGTAAATTACAGCGCAAAACTCAAACTCAAGATTACTTTCATTTTTGCGATTTACATATACCCGTTAGAAACTGTATTCTAAGAATTTACGATAACGGTTATAAGTTTAATAAAGGAGTTGCAGTATCCCCTCAAACTTCTCAAAACACAATTAGAATCAACTGGAATAATTTACTCAACTATCTCAAAACTAAGTTACCACAAGTAAAAATTTGGTCTGATTTTACCCCCTTCGCAGAAACAATGCTCGATCAAACCGACGTTTTACATCAAATTGAATCCCACATACAGATATTTCGTAGAGAAAAGAGTAGTTGGGATAAAGCATTTGGTTTATATAGCAGTTTGATTTTTGTGAAAGGGAATAGGGAATAAATTGTAGATTGTAGGTTGGCTTAGGTGCCAGGGTAATTATGATTTTAAAGGAATTATAAATAGCACCGTAACCCAACATTGTCGTGATTATTTTTGATTATTGTGTTGGGTTACTAACCCAACCTACTCAATCTATAATTTCTTGATAACCGTAAATTCAATCCAAAATCTAAAAGAAACGCATCCGTTGTCAAAATCTAAAATCTAAAATCGAATAATGGAAGTAATAATAATCGGAAGCGGAATCGGGGGTTTAAGCTGTGCGGGATTATTGGCGAGATATGGCTTTAAGGTGACGGTTTGTGAAAGTCATTCTATTGCTGGAGGTGCCGCACATTCTTTTAACTATAAAGGATATAAATTCGATTCTGGTCCTTCGCTTTATTCTGGTTTATCTTATAGCCCTTCAAATAATCCGTTACGACAGGTATTAGATGGAATAGGGGAAGATTGCGAATGGGCAACTTACGATACTTGGGGTTGTTTTCTTCCTGAAGGAGATTTAAAAGTGGCGGTGGGTGCGGAGCAGTTTTGTGAAGTACTTTTACGATTGCGTGGGGAAAAAGCTGTTAAGGAATGGCGGGAGTTGCAGCGAGTTATGGCTCCTTATGCGGATGCTGCTGTAGCGATTCCTTCTGCTGCTTTACGTTTTGATTTGGGTGCTGTGAAGACAGTGGGTAAATTTGCTCCTAGTTTAGTAAAGCATTTTTTCAACGTTACTAAATTAACGGGGCCATTCAGTTCGATTATGGATCGAGTGGTAACAGATCCATTTATCCGCAACTGGTTAAATATGTTGTGTTTTCTGCTTTCGGGATTGCCTGCTAGTGGTACTTCTGCTGCGGAAGTTGCGTTTATGTTCGCTGATTGGTATCGAAGGGGCGTAAAGTTGGATTATCCGGTGGGTGGTAGCGGTGCTTTAGTTGATGCTTTGGTAAGGGGATTTGAGAAACATGATGGCAAATTGCTTTTAAGAAGTCATGTTGAAGAAATAATTGTTGAAAATAATCGCGCTGTCGGCGTAAAGTTGCGCGGTGGGAAGGAATTAAGAGCAAATACGGTAATCTCAAATGCTTCTGTGTGGGATACTTTGAAATTAATTCCGAAAGATTCGGTACCGCAACAGTTTTTTGAACAACGACAAGCTACACCCGAATGTGAAAGTTTTATGCATTTACATTTAGGAATTGATGCTTCTAATATTCGTTCGGATTTGCAATGTCATTATATTTTTGTTAAGGATTGGGAATTAGGAATAACCGCTCCTCAGAATTTAGTTTTGATATCAATTCCTTCAGTAATGGATTCTTCTTTAGCACCACCGGGAAAACATTCGATCCACGTTTACACTCCTGGAAGCGAGCCTTATGATTTATGGCAGGGAATGGATCGAAATAGTAAAGAGTATTTAGAGCAGAAACAAAAACGTGCTGAAATCATGTGGGAAGCCTTAGAAAAAGTGATTCCAGATATTCGCGATCGCACTGAAGTCACATTAATTGGTACACCCTTAACTCACGAACGTTATTTGAGAAGAAATCGTGGTTCTTACGGGCCAGCAATTCGTGCGGGTTCCGGTTTATTTCCCGGATCAAATACTCCTTTAAAAGGGTTAATGTGTTGCGGTGATTCGACATTTCCCGGTATTGCTTTACCAGCAGTCGCGGCTTCCGGGATGATTGCGGCTAACACTTTGGCACCTGTTGGGAAGCATTTAAAAATGTTGGAAGAAGTTATTTGAAGAGAGGGAAGAGAATTGTTAATTAGCTAGATTTGATAGTTGTATTTTTATACTTTATCCAAGCATTTTCAGTATAATTATAGATAATATATTGCAGTTTTATTCAACGCTTAAGTTGTAATTAATACTTTTTGTTCGTAGTAGCGCTTTAGCACCTCATATTCCGGAATTCGGATGCGCTGAAGCGCTACTACGAACAAAATAAATAAATTTATTATTGATGATTCCTAATTATAAATAGTTGAAAAAAATGTAGAGACGTAATACATCACGTCTCCATTAATTACCAATGCCCAATTTTTAATTTTTAATTAAAAATTAAAAATAATCGGGTTGCCAATTATCGCGGTGGATGGAGTAGTAAACCACGTTTATTTTGTAGAAATGAGCGTCTTTCTCGTACTTTAAACCAGCTTTCTCCATAACTCTGCGAGAAGCGATATGTTTGGGGGATGCGATCGCGATAATTTTGTAAAGTTTGACAGTTTCAAAACCGTACTGCAAGCAGGCTTTAGTGGCTTCGGTGGCAATACCTTGATTCCAGTAACTTTGGTCAAAACGGTAAATAACTTCGATATCGGGGGTATTAGGTAAACAATTAAGTCCGCAATGCCCGATTAGTTTTCTACTGGCTTTATCGATAGCAGCCCAGACACCGAAACCGTATTTTTCCCAATGTTCAATGAAATATTTGAGAATTTCCCCGGTAACTTGTTTTTCCTTGCCTTTTGGTATTGCTCCTCTAGGTGAATACTTCATTACCTCTGGATTGCTCAAAATTACAGATAATCTATCCAAATCATCCAAAGTATAAGGTCTGAGTCGCAGTCTCGCAGTTTCAATTTCTGCCATAATTTACTCAAATTATCCTTTTATCCAGTTACAAGTTTCACGTAAATTAAACCTTGTCCGGTATTTTGGGAAGAGGGTTGTGGGGGATGGGGACAAGGGGAGAGGGGGAGATGGGGAGATGGTGAGAGCAGTCGCGTGCGGAGGTTCCCTCCGTTGAGCGAACTGCCGAACCCGAAGGGAGGGACAAGGGGACAAGGGGACAAGAAAATAACTCCTAATTCCTAATAATTCCTAATGCCCATTACCAATTACCAATACCCCATTCCCAATGCCCCATTACCAATTACCAATTACCAATTACCCAATCCAAAATCTAAAATCCAAAATCGTTTTAGCTCCAATAAGTTAAAGGTTGTTCTTGGTTGCGATAACCAATAAACATTGACATGGAAACTCTGGGGCCACCGTGGGAAGCTCGTACTGCATGAACTCTTGTAGAATCAAATAAGATTAGTTCTCCTATTTGGGGTTTAATTACTGCTGTTGCTGCGGGTAAAATTCGGCGATCGATGATTCCTTCGTATTTATATTCTTTGTCGTGAATTTCTGGTTGTTTGGTGCTTGAGGGTTTGACATTCCAGATTTCTAATTCTCCGCCAAATTTAGGGGTACGTAAGTAGATATTAGCGCTTAATTGAGTTGCTAAGTTGGAGAAAAGATAGGTAGGATAAATGGGAGCGTCTTTTACGTCTCTTGCGAGAATATCTTGATGGGGTGGAAGTTCAAAATCATCTTCAAATACTCTACCAATTCCCGCTAACATAGTGCGATTGTGGATGTTTTCGATGCAAGCACCTGCTAACCACATATCTCCTAAATCTAATCTTAATTTGTCGATGGGTGAAAGAAAAGGAGAACAAATACAGCGGATGTTTCGATTACAGGTTGGAGCTTGTTGGTAATAACGTTCGAGCATTTTTACGTTACCGTTGGTTTCAAAAAAGGTAATTCCAGTTCTTTGCACTCCCACATCTGGCGCTCGATGATATCTTTCTAAGCTGTCTTGCTCGATTAATTCTTCACTAATTTTCTCGGCTTGTTCGTGGTGATAGTAGCTGGGAATTCGTAAAGCAAGTATTTTTCCTGCTAATAAATCCAGCAAATCTGTAATTACCAAACTTTGAGAAATTTTTACCAAGGTTTTTTGTTGCTGTTGAGTCGATTGCATACAATTGTTCCTTTGTAAGTTGTTAGTGGTTAGTTGTTAGTTGGTAGAAGCAATTTTATAAACGTGAAAATCCCCAATTACCAATTACCAATTACCCATTACCGGTGGAATTCGACTTTCATCGTCATGCTGTTGTCGTTGGTAGAATTTGCATCTGTCAAATCCCCAAAATCGAATTTAAACAAACTCGTATCTCCACTACCTACTTCGACAATGCGATTGGAATCATTACTGTTAGCAGCACCGAAGGATAATAATGCTTCAGCTTCGCCGTTTTCAAAGTCTTGAATATTCCCATCTTGGATTACATAGGGAGCCAGAAGACTGTTATCTGGTAAATCCACATCGAATTTTTCTCTTTTGGAATTATCTTTAATTTGAAAATCTGCTACACTCGATGCGATCGCGCTTTTGATATAATCTTCTCCATCTTCTGGTGTGAGACTTTCACCCGTTACTTTATCTACAACTGTTCCTTTCTCATCTTTGATGGCATAGAATCCAACGGTGTTATCGAAAGACGATTTTTCGGTGACGGTAATTTTGGCTTTGCCGTCGTCACCTTGTAAATCCAATAATCCATCGCTAAGCAGATTATCTTTACTTAAGGGGTTATTTTCGGAAACTTTTAAGAAGACGTTTTCCTGAAGTTGATCGATTTCAGTATTCGACTTGATGATGTCGGCATAAGAAGTCTCTTTTATCTCCTTTATTTCCTTGTTGGTAAAGAAACCACCATCTTTAATCTTATTTTCAAACCAAAATCTATCGGCATCTCTCAGCCGCTCAAATTGCTCTCCGACTATGGCTTTAGTTGTTTCTCCGGCTCCAGAGGGTGCTACAGCATCTTCGGCAAATAAGCCTATCAACAAATCAACGTCTTCTACAGTGCCGTACAAATCTTTCAAAGTTTTAGCTAATTCCTTATCGGAAGTTAACTCATCAAAACTCTTCACACGAGGCAAACCGAAATCATCTCGTACCTGATTGTAATCGGCTAAACCACGCTCTCTTCCCCGTTGAATATTTGCCGAATACAAATCAAAACCTACACCAGCAGGAGGAAATAAAGCGTTGCGTAAATCGAAGACTATATTCGTATCGACATCTTCATCTAGAGTTACCGTGCTACCCCGCAGAATTCCATCTACATCTTTACCCTCGGTAATATTTGGCGCTCCAAATGTGGTTAACAACGGTAAAGTTGTCGCTTTACCATCGCTATTAACAGTCTCTATTTTATTACCCGTTTGAGAGTGTCCAAAACGGAAACCAGCAGCGTTAAATTCATCGGATATTTGGGGAGTCTCTTTTGCATCGTAACCCTTATATTTACTAATATCCCCTATCTGCTGGGGCAACCACTCATATGTAACCACCTGTTGATATTGAGCAATATTAATCTTCCTAGCTCTTTCAAATATCTGTTTATCATCCCATTTAGGATGAAATGCAGATAAATCCTCGGCAATACGATTGTGATTCCTCACCCATAAAGTATGCTGTGCAGCTAAAGCATCTTGCTCGCTAACTCTTTCATCTCCAGCTAAGAATCCTACACCCTGAAAAAATCCCCCTCTCATTACCTTCTGGGTATCTGCCGGAAGTAAATCATCCTTGGTTGATTCAGTCTCTTCAGAAAAAACTTTTAGCTTACCTCCCTTACTACTACGAAGAGATTTCGCTAATTCCTCATCGGAGCCGTAAACAACAGATAAATCCAGCCAGTGAGTTAAATCGTTGGGTACTTTTCCAGGTTTCGATTTACCATTTTCGATAACTCCCGTACCCGATTTAAAAGCATTTCTGGGAAACTCAAACTCTAATCCCTCATCTTTCTGCCTGTTAATTGTCGGAGTTGGGGAAATATCCGGTGTAAAGTTAGAATCATTTTCAGGAATATCGATGTTGAAATTATCCGTACTTAACCTTGCCAAGTTAAGATCGTGGTTAATTAACTGCCCGAAAGCCCAATTTATCGCAGTTAAACCATTGGGGCTGGGATCGGTTTCACCTTTATCTAATTTAGAGGTTGCATTACTTATTACCCTGGCACTAGGGCGGTCTAAAGGATCGAGTAATACAAAGGGCGCATGAGCATTATTACTTAAACCATCCTTATTTTTAACAACCTCCAAACCCGACTTAGTTAAACTTTTTGTTTCCGCTTCACTAAAAATCGGAATTGGTTGACGACTTACAGCATTACCATCAACACCAATTAAAGGATTGCCCTCAGCATCGCTTGCAACCCCCGCAGGAGAAGCAACTTTATCCTCATACTCAAAAGTACCAAGACGAATAAAAGCTGTACCATTAGCCCCCAATCGCGGCTTCTCTAAATTATTACCGGAACCATTAATCTTACGAATCGAATCTAGCCTTTTGCCTTTATAGGGATTTCTGTCAAGAATTGACATATCGCCACACTTTGTAACTTTATATACAAATTGTAAGAAACTTTTTTCTCGATTAGTGTATCTGCGAATACTTGAAAATCAAATTATCATGGATATGGGTAGTATAAAAATCGCTTATTGTTCCCGAACTTGATAAAATTTTCATAAAGGCTAATAGCGACCAAACCCGAATATTACAGGAGTTTCAAGTGATATGATGTTTACTCCGGCAATTGTTGAAAATAAGGAAGTGCAACAATCTCAAACCCTTGCAATAGCCCTCTTACACCCAGAATCGCATTTTATGAAAAATGTATTTGATTTCACACTGCTGTCAAATTTAAACGTAACCGTAGATTTATTTCAAATCTCATAAACAAAAATCAAATTTAACAATAGATGTCTTCCTCCCAATTGCAGATATAGTCAAGCATAATGAGTGCAAACATCAATCAAAAAGACGGCTTTTTTTTCATCAAAAATTAATATAATGCATTTACTATGAGCATCTCCAAACCTCTAAAGAAATCTTATAAGCAAAACAGCGATCGCAAAACCGATTGGCGATTATTTTTGCGTTTAGTACCCTACGCTCGCAGCTATAAAAAGCTTCTGGCAACTTCAATGTTATTGCTAATACCAGTAGCAGTAGCAAATGCCGTACAGCCTTTAATAGTTGGACAGGTAATTTCCCTTATTCGTAAAGAACCCAACACCTACGATTTTCTGATCGGTAATCTCCAACAAGGATTATTGATTCTGCAAATAATCTTCTTAATTACGGTTGTTATTAAGCTTTTGTTAACTGGCTTTCAAGGATATTTAGTTCAGAAAGTCGGACAAAAAATTACTGCCGATATTCGCAAAGATTTATTTCAACACGTTACATCTTTAGCAGTACGCTTCTTTGATAAAACCCCCGTCGGTAAATTAATTACCAGATTGACATCCGACGTAGAAGTTTTAGGAGATGTATTTGCAACGGGTGCAGTGGGTATATTTGCTGATATATTTTCCACATTGGTAATTATCGGCTTTATGTTTTACACCCAATGGCAACTAGCATTACTGCTGCTGTTATTGCTTTTCCCCGTATCCGCCTTAATTACCTTCTTTCAACAGCAGTTTCGTAAAGCTAATTATAAAGTTAGAGAAGAACTTTCCGTACTTAATTCCCAGTTACAGGAAAACATTACCGGAATCAACGTAGTACAGCTATTCCGTAGGGAAAAATTCAACGCTCAACTATTTGAAAAAACCAATAACCGTTACGTCAAAGAAGTAGATGTAACAATTTTCCACGATTCCGCAGTTTCAGCAACTTTAGAATGGATTGCTTTAGTAGCGATCGCCGGGGTATTGTTGATTGGTGGCTGGTTAATTTTAGGAGAGCAGTTAACAGTTGGGATATTAGCGACTTTCATACTTTACGCTCAAAGATTATTCGATCCCTTACGACAATTCGCAGAAAAATTTACCATCATTCAAACAGGTTTTACTGCCATCGAACGAGTTTCTGATATTTTAGATGAGCCTATAGAAATAAGGGATAAAGTAAATCCCAGATATTCGCTGACAAATAAATTTGAATTCGGATATATCGAGGAAATAGTCGAAAATTTAGAAAATATTGATGATAAAATTGACCCTTCAAAACTAGGAGAAATCCGTTTTGAACAAGTTTGGTTTGCTTACAAAGATGATGATTACGTCATCAAGAATTTGGATTTTACCATAAATCCTGGAGAAAAAATCGCTTTGGTTGGCCCCACGGGAGCCGGTAAAAGTACGATAATTCGTTTATTGTGTCGTCTTTACGAACCCAGCAAAGGAAGAATTTTAGTAGACGGTATAGATATTAAAGAAATACCCCAAGCCGAATTAAGAAGGTATTTAGCCGTAATTTTACAAGAAGGATTTTTGTTTGCTGGTGATGTCAAAAGCAACATTACATTAGGTGACAACTACACCTTTGAAGAAATCCAACAAGCAGCGCGCGCGACAAATGTAGAAGAATTTATCGAAAGATTACCACAAGGTTATAACTCCCAACTTCGGGAAAGAGGAACAAATATTTCCAGCGGTGAAAAACAGCTTTTAGCCTTTGCACGGGCTGCCATTCGTAACCCACAAATATTAGTATTAGACGAAGCAACCGCTAACTTAGATGTAGCCACAGAAGCCTTAATTCAAAAAGCTTTAAACCAACTTTTAGCTCAACGTACAGCAATTATCATCGCTCACCGTTTATCCACAATTCGCAACGTCAACCGCATTTTCGTACTCAAACGCGGTGAATTAATCGAACAAGGTACCCACGAAGAACTAATTGAACAAGGTGGATTATACGCAACATTACACAACTTACAAATGTTCAATCAGTAATCAATTATCAATTATCAATTATCAATTATCAACGAATGGTAATTGATAATTGTTCATTGTTCATTGTATAGTGTTCCCTACCTAAACAAAATGTTAAATTAATTTACACGGTTACTTAGTATAAAAGTAAAATCCCGGCTCCTTTAAGAAACCAGGATTTGTGATTGTATTAATTTTGTAATAAATCTATTTTTGCCTTTTATTTTAAGCAAAAAAACAAAATTACGAATTATTTTTTAATGGGAGCCTTAACCTTGCTAGCCATATCTAAAAATGAATTCATATTCGCACCAGGGCGACGGCGCATTCCATCATTTTTGGGTATGAGATATTTAGGTGCAAAAAGAGTTTCTTTGTCGTCTTCAGGTTTATCTGTCTTAACAGCTTTCTTCGCAGCTTTCTTTTGAGCTTCTTTCTTCTCTACGGTAACAGCTTTAGCTTCTACACCTTTAGCCGTTTGCACCATTTCCACATCCACTTCTTGAACTTTATCGGATGCAACGTCTTTTACATTATTATCTTTATCCTTTACCTTGACTTTATCGGATGCAACTTCTTTTTTCCGATTATCTTCAATTGTAACCTTGGCTGTATCCTTTGACTTCAGCTTAGTATTTGTTTGAGCTGTAGCATTTGCTGGTTTTGCCGTCTTATCTGTTTGAGCTTTAGCATCTGCTGGTTTTTTACCATTATTGGATGCTTCAACTGGCTTAGAATCAGCCTTTGGCATTGGCTCATCGGGTTCATCTTTTAATTGTAAAAAGAACCCACCATCTTTCTTGCTTCCACCGAAAAGTCCAGAAATAAATTTCATAATCCCCTCAGATTAACGTTTTGATAAAACGAAACGTGTTGATTTCTTTTGTCTTTTATACCTGAATTTTGACATAATTAATAATTATGTATTTTCGTAAATCACGTTCAAAAATACTTAGTTATCTTATCCCACCTACTTTCGGCCTTATTTTAGTACCTGTCATAAGTCTAAGTAATATTCTTGGATTAATTCTACTGTTTACAAACGCTAAATGTCTTATACTTCAAGCGATTGAAGACAATCGAGACTTATATCAATTATTAGATTTTCTTGTAACTTAGAGCAAGACTGTGAAAGATGATTTAACAAAAGTTTACAAATTAGTTGTTAGTTGTTAGTTGTTAGTTGTTAGTTGTTAGTGGTTAGTAGCTAAAAATTATATTTCCCCTTATCCCCTTGTCTCCCTCTCCCCTCTCCAATGCCCAATACGTTACATTTGATAAATTAAACTTAATCCTATGTAATAAATGAATCAGCAGCGCAATCCAGTATTGTTAGTTCACGGTATTTGGGATACTGGGAAGGTATTTCGTAAAATGATTCCTTTTCTGAAGGAGCGCGGTTTAGAGGTTTACGATTTGGATTTAGCTCCTAATGACGGTAGTAAGGGATTGGATGATTTAGCACAACAGGTTGCTCGCAAAGTTGAAGCGGCTTTTGGTAAAGAACAAGCTTTTGATTTGGTTGGCTTCAGTATGGGGGGAATCGTCAGTCGTTATTACGTCCAGCGACTAGGTGGAATCAACCAGGTGCAAAGATTTATAACCCTTTCATCACCGAGTCACGGTACGCAGATAGCTTACTTTAATCAAGGGTTGGGTTGCGTACAAATGCGTCCGTCGAGTAATTTTCTCAAAGATTTAAACAGCGATGCTCAAATGCTATCGCAAATCAATTTTACTTCGATTTGGACACCTTTCGACATGATGATTGTCCCGGCAAGTAGTTCTAGAATGCCCGTAGGAGATAACTTTACCGTGCCAGTTTTAGTTCATGCTTGGATGCTTACCGATGAAAAAAGTTTGAACGCGATCGCAACAGCATTATCGGCACCAATTAAGTGCGATCGCCAATCTGTGTAAATTCCGCGCTACCAAAAATTGCTTCAGGATAGCAGTAATATTTATACTCCATCAAGTTGTAAAATGGGTCTTCGAGAAAAAAAGTGCGATGTTCGAGGGGAGTATTTATAAAACGGTTTTTAGCTGATTCTCGAAAAGGTAAATTTCGCTGTTGTGCTTTTGTCAGTAAATCTTCCCAGTCAGCTTCTTGAGTGAAAACCAAACCGAAATGTCTGGGATAAATACCTTTTTGTAATGTAAGTGGTTCCTTGGTGACGTGTGCGACTAACTGATGCCCGTAAAGATTGAGAATCAAAGCATTGCGATTTTCTCTACCGGGGGTGCATCCCAAACCACCGACATAATATGCTTTAGTTTGAGCAATATCGGTGACGGGGAATGCCATATGAAAAATTACTTTATTCATGAGAATTGGTAATTGGGCATGGGGCATTGGGCGTAGGTAACAGCTGGGGAGCAAGATGCTCCCACTACAAATATTTCTCCCCACCTTGTCTCCTCCTCTTCAACAGTATCAGAAATCGTATAATAACCATCTATTAACCGTTAACTAATAACCGTATTATTTGATAATTGATAATTGTTAATTGAAATATGTTCGGAAATCATTTAATTGTCGGTGTTTCGGGTACTGCGTTAACCGATGAAGATAAAAGAATTTTAAGTAGTATAAAACCCGTAGGAGTTTGCTTTTTTGGTAAAAACTTCCGCGATGGCGAACCTTATGAATCGTGGTTGCAAACTTTCAAAAAACTTAGCGAGGAAATACGAGAATATACGGAACGCGAATCGATGTTTATCTCTATCGATCATGAAGGGGGAAGGGTAATTCGTCCACCTTTACCAATTACGCGATTTCCCTATAGTTACGTGTGTCGCAAACGAGCGCGGGAAGTAGCTGCGGCGATGGCAACTGAGTTAAAATCCTTGGGAATTAACGTATCTTGGGCACCCGTTGCGGATATATTTTCTAACTCCAACAATCCGATAATCGGGCCTCGTTCCTTCGATACAACACCAGAAACAGCCGCCGAATATGCCCGCGAATACTTCCTTGGATTAAAAGAATCGGGAATTATCGCTTGTGCCAAACATTTCCCCGGACACGGAGATACTAACACCGATTCCCACTTAGCATTACCGATACTAAATTTAACTAAAGAAGCAATAGAAAAGCGAGAATTGATACCTTTCAAAACCTTAATTGCTGAAAAAATCCCTTTAATTATGACAGCCCATATTCTCTTCCCTGAAATCGGAGGAGATAAACCCGCTACTTTTTCTCAACCAATTTTGAGCCAAATATTAAGAAAAGAACTTGGTTTTGAAGGAGTTGTGGTATCCGATGACTTAGATATGAAAGCCGTTGCGGATATGTATAGTCAAAGCGGCACCGTAGCAAATACGTTAAATGCAGGCTGCGATATATTCTTGATGTGCGGTAATTTGCCTTCATCATCCACCGAACGAATTTATTTTATTGCTGAAGATTTTAAAAAGTCCTTAGAGAACGGTAGTCTTGATGAATCGGTTGTAGCAGCAGCAAACGGGAGAATTGAGAAATTATTGAGCCAAACACCGCAATATTCGCTTGAAATGCTGGATAAAGATATATTATTGCAACACGCAGAATTGGCGATCGCCTGTAGTTTTGATAAATAAAGCCTTCCATTAATTGCGATTGGTTTGTAGTAATGATTTGTTACCTCGATATAAGAATTAAAACTCTTACTACAAACTTTTCTACTCCCTACTCCCTAAAAAATTTACCATTATCCAAGCATTCTCTCAGCAAAAACTCATCTAACTTCATCTAAATCATATTTATATAAATATATAGAACATTAAATCTGCTACCAGATTTTTGTCAGCCTTGTAGAATCAATAGTGGGGTGGCTGTTTACCTGCCACCGCTTTTTTAAATTAATGGGCATCTAATTAATGGGCTTCTAATTAAAAGTTGTCCGACAACAAATTATTAATATTACTATTTATACAGCTTCTTCCAAGAACAATCCAAAATCCACAAGAAACGCATCCGTTGTTAAAATCCAAAATCTAAAATCAAATGACTTATTTAGAAACAGCAGCCAAATTTTACAGCGACGTAGCCCAAACTCCCGAAATAGGATTATGTTGCGTGCAAAGTACCCCAATGCAGTTACCGGGGTTGCATATTCCTCTGAAAATGCAGGAAATGAACTACGGTTGTGGAACTACAGTTCACGCAAACGAGCTTACTAACGAACCTACAGTATTATATATAGGCGTTGGTGGTGGTTTAGAAGCTTTGCAATTTGCTTACTTTTCCCGTCGTGCTGGTGCTGTAATCGCGGTAGATCCAGTTGCAGATATGCGTCAAGCTGCAAAAAATAATTTAGAAGTTGCAGTTAAAGATAATCCTTGGTTCGATCCTAGCTTTGTAGAAGTTCGCGAAGGCGATGCTTTTAATATCCCAGTTGCTGATAGTTCCGTTGATATTGTTGCTCAAAACTGCCTTTTTAATATCTTTGAACCCGAAGATTTAACTCGTGCTTTAAAAGAAGCATATCGCGTATTAAAACCCGGCGGACGCTTGCAAATGAGTGACCCAATTGCAACTCGTTCAATACCGGAACATTTAAAAAAAGATGATCGATTGAGAGCAATGTGTTTGTCGGGTGCGTTAACATATGAAGAATACGTTCAACGCATTATAAATGTTGGTTTTGGGCAAGTTGAAATCCGCGCTCGTCGTCCTTATAGATTGTTAGAAGCGACAACTTATAATCTAGAAGAAAACCTACTTTTAGAAAGTCTTGATTCAGTAGCTTTCAAAGTACCAATTCCAGAAGATGGAGCTTGCGTATTTACTGGTAAAACAGCTATTTATGCAGGTTCAGAACCATTTTTTGATGACAACAACGGTCACATTTTGCAGCGAGGAATTCCAGCCGCAGTATGCGATAAAACTGCCAGAAATTTAGCGGCTGCTTTACCAGAAAAAGTCATTGTCACCGATTCAACTTGGTATTATGACGGCGGCGGATGCTGTTAATCAGTTAACAGTGAGCAGTGAACAGTTAGGAGTTAGGAATTATAGAATTAATTGTAGTGGGAGCATCTTGCTCCCTGGCTACGTTTTATAAATAAAAGAATTTCATCGGCTCGTAGTTGCGCTGTACTCGCCTCCGGATAAGAAGCGAGTACAGCGCAACTACAAACCTTTATACAGTTAATTACCAATTCCCCAACTCATCTATGATTCAAACTACAGTAACTCCTTTCAAACGTAAACTTAATTCGACTTTAACAAAGAAAGAAATCAATGTTTTACAAATTAATTTAGGTAAGCGTTGTAATCTTGCTTGCAGTCACTGTCATGTGGATGCGGGGCCGAAAAGAACTGAGGAACTTTCGGCGGAAGTTTGCGAGCAGTTAATTGAAGTAATTGAAAGATTTCCGGAAGTTAAAATTGTAGACTTAACTGGTGGCGCACCGGAAATGAATTATGGTTTTAAGCCAATTGTGGAAGCTGCAAGGAAGAATAATAAGCAGGTAATTGTTCGCTCTAATTTAACGATTTATTTTCAAGATGGATTTGGCGATATTCCGGAATATTTTGTTAAACATAAAGTAAGAGTTGTTGCTTCTTTACCCTGTTATTTAGCCGATAATGTCGATAAAATGCGCGGTGATGGTGTTTTTGATGCTTCGGTAAAAGCGCTGCAATGGTTAAATAAGTTAGGTTACGCTAAAAAATCAGATTTAATTTTGGATTTGGTTTATAATCCACAATTACCTACAAACGAAAATTTTAATTTAACTCCCAATCAAGTCAAGTTAGAACAGGATTACAAAAAGTTCTTGCAAGATAACTTCGGTATTGTATTCAATAACTTATTTGCCATCACTAATTTACCAGTGGGTAGAACTAAGTTTCATTTAGAAAGAACAAAGCTATACAAACCTTACCTACATTTTCTCGAATCGAATTTCAACCCCGTCACTGTTGAAAACCTGATGTGTCGCGATGAACTTTCTATAGATTATCTTGGTAACGTTTACGATTGCGACTTTAACCAGATGATGAATATACCAGCGAAAACTCGCGACGGTGAAGATATTACAGTTGCCAAGCTGCTCGAAGTTGGTGATTTGAATTTAATTAATGAAGTGCAGACTGCTAGCTATTGTTACGGTTGTACTGCTGGTAGCGGCTCTAGTTGTGGTGGGGCTTTGCTTTAAAAAATCAAGTTTGGATGAATATATAAAGGTTTGTAGTTGCGCTTCCGGCTAAGAGGCGCTGAAGCGCAACTACGAGCCTTTTTACATAATTCTCCAAAAAAATCACCTCGTTACCAAAATTGTTACCAGCGAACTATTGCTGCTTGAAAATTATACAATAGCTATCAAATAAGCAAGTCTCCTTACACCATATTCAAAGCCGTGGACCTCCCTGAAATACCCCACGGTTTTCTTTTTTTATTTTTATGGTCATTAATAATAAATAAATCATACATAAGCTCGTCGCTTAAAATAGATGACTATCAAATAATTATTACTGTTTCAAAAATTGATACGTCAGCATTTATCCAGCTATTTGCTGATTATAATAATCTTAACGTTAAGTTTCTCACATTACATTCAAAACCCGTGAAACCTTATGTTTTGCGGTTTTTTATTGGTTTTATCGCTACTCTATCCGTTCCCAAGTCAATTCAAAAATTTTAGGTGTATCATCGCTTTTAGTCGGTGGAGTTTTCAAGGTAACTCGATTCCCATTTAATACAAAAGTCCTAGTTAAACTCTTACCTATACGATTGGGAATTGATGCGATTTCAACATGATGAATTACTTTGTTACCGTCCAAGGTATAACTTCCAGCGTATGAATTAAAAGTAGCAAATGCTTCTGCTCTTTCCTCAACTGGTACTTTATGTATGGCGGTGGTAAGAGGTGAAGCTGAATTACCGCTTAATAGTGTGCGATCGCCTTTTGAGAAAATCACCATCATTTTACCTTCGATGGTATAGGTGATGTAGCCAATCGGGTTAGCCCCGAATGTTTCGTTATCTATATTTCCGTCGGGGAATATAGCTGTTATTGATATGAGTTTCCAAGTTCCTAGTAAGGGATTATTTTGAGAAAGGTTTGACATCTATTGTATTAACTTTTAGGGTTTGTAGTAAGGATTTTAATCCTCCATATTATCAGAGTTAAAACTTTTACTAAGAGCTTTTATTTCTCAAACAAATTCCCTTCATTCCGACGACGATTAATTAAACCAGGTAATTTTTTGCCTTCACCATGAACCCAACGATTTAATTCACTTGGTACAGCTTGATAATCTTGATCGTTTAATTTAGCTAATAATGTCGATGATGTAAATTGGGTTTCTCCAATATTAAATACAAAACTCACAAGCGCATCAAATTGATTTTGATTTAAGGGTACTTTGACTAATTTATGAACTGTATTTTCGGCTGTAATTACATCACTCTGTAAAATCTCCATTGCTCTTTCTTTCGTAATTCCATGTTTAAATTCTTCCGGTTCGTTGCCACATATTGGGCCGTGATGTACCAAATGTCCTACACCAATTGTGGCATGATTGGCTGGATCGTTATATAAATGTAAAATCATTCCTTCGTGTTCGGCAATGAACTTTAAACCATTATCGCTGATTTTCTTATTATCGGAATTAGCCTGAATATTAATATTTTCTGATGGTAAATAAACAATTTGACCGATTTTTAAGCATCGCGCTTCATCTTCCGTAAAGCATTTTCCCGTCCCTTTCATTATCTCTTTCCAGCGGTTAGCGCTACCTAAATGATCTAGGGCGATCGCGCTTAGGGTGTCGCCAGGTTTTATAGTGTAAGGAGTAAGGTTAGTCATTTATAAGAATAGGGAGTAGGTACAGAACAAAATTAAATAATTATAATTAGATATTACAAGAAACCGGCTTTTTTTGAAAAACCCGGTTTCTTAATTACTGCTCGTTTAGATTTTTGTAGAGAATAAAAAATATGTATTCAAAAAAGGAGAAAGCATCTTTACTTTAGTAAGTAAAGCTTTCTCCATTTTCTAAATAATTAGCTTTTGCGATTTATTTTGCTAAAGCGATCGACAGTAATTAAACAAAATTGATAGTGTTGTTGCTGCCTTCATTAACAATATCATCAGCAGTCAAGCCTGTACTGCTAAGTATATCGAAAGTGTTACCAGTACCAGTGATTATGATTGCACCACTTTCGTTACCCTCGAAGGTAGTACCTTCGCCGATTTCGATGCGATTATCATCACCAGCAACTTCTATTCCCCACTCACCATTATTGAAAATCTCTGTACCGAATAACCCTACAGTGTTTCCCTTACCAAGAATTTCAATACCATCTTCAGCATTGCGGAAAATTTTAGAATCATTGATAGTTAGGTTGTTGTTTTCCCCGGTGTAGTCAAACGAGAAACCACTAGAACCATTATCTACCATGAAACTATCTTGGATAGTGATAGTGTTAGCATCACCATCAACTTCAAAGCCTTGCTCTGCGTTGTCGAAAGTTTCGACATCGTTCCAAGTAACAGTGTTGTTTTCACCAAAGACATCAAATCCATCATCACCGTTGTTACGGAATGCACTTTCGATAACTTCGATAGTATTTTCCGTACCCCGGAAGTCTACATCAAAACCATCTTCTTTATTTCCGCCGAAAACACTTCTATCTTGAATGGTAACTGTGTTATTGGTTCCATCAATCTCGAAACCCTCTTCAGCATTACCATCCGAGGATACATTATTTAAAGTGATGGTATTTTCAGAACCCTCGATATCAAAACCATCATCGCCGTTATCGCGGAATGTGGTTGCAGTTAAAGTGATTTCATTACCACTAGCGGTAATATCATCACCGAACCCATCTCCACCATTATTAGAAAAGTTGCTGTTGCTGCCAGTAACTTTATTATTGCTTCCATCAATCTCTACACCATCCTCAACGTTACCAGTTGAAGAGGCTCTATCTAAAGTAAAAGTGTTGTCATTACCAAAGATATCTATTCCATCATCTTTATTATCAAAAAATGCGGAGTTTGTAATATCGAAATTATTGCCTACACCAGTGCGAGGAATTACTAAGCCATCGTTGTTTGATTCAAATTCGCTGGTGTCGATGTTAAAGGTGTTGTTTAAACCGTCAACACCCAAGCCACCTGCTTCATTGAAGCTTGCTTCTACACGAAATAAATCGACAGTACTGTTTTCACCAAAAACATCTATACCATCGTCACCGTTGAGGTTGAAAGATGATTCGTTCGCTGTTAATGAAGCACCGTTAACAGTACCGCGAATCTCAAAACCATCATCACCATTGCTGGTAGATTCTACTTGTTCAAGCCCGACATTAACACCATCGAGAACAGCAATACCATCTCCTGCAAAGTTGCTGAAGGATTCGCTGTCTAAATCGGTATCTGAAGTAATTTCAAGTCCATTTCCTTTAATATCATCTGTTTGATTAGATGTATTCATGTCTTCATTTTCAACTTTATTATCAGTTACATTCATGTCGTTGGTAGCTGTAGCCATGATATTAAGTCTTCCCTGGATTTAATTGATTTAGTAACACGAGTTAAGTTTAAATAGTCACTCCAAAATTGCAGCAACTCTTCAGCTACTAATTTCTCGATTCGCTGATATACTTGTTGATTGCAAAAAAGGAAAAGTTATTTAGGCAATGTGAAATAAGTGCAGCCATTGATACAAAATATTGACGAAAACCGTGCTAAATTATCTAATAAGATAAAAGCCTAATAAGGTTAATTCAATGCTATAATGTATAAATATAGGCTTTAATTGACACAACCTTTAAGTTAATAATTTTTACTTAGCTCAAGTTAATTCAATACTGACAACTAAATATTATCTTTTATTTATAGAAATATTAAAAATTGGTTTTTATTTAGTTAACAGAAAAATAATACTCCCTAAAAGATAAGAGCATATATCTGAGGACGTATATCTTTTGTAATAGAAAAATATTGCACTATTTGAATTGGCTTCTTATTTCATTTGTGTCTAATATAAACTTACGAATTAAACTATTTTGGATTAACTAAGAGTATTAATAAATGTTGCGATTTAGATAAAATACAAAATATACAGGACTTACGCAATCGCAACCAAAAAGTAGGCATTCCAAACTCTAAGATCCCCCCAACCCCCCGCTAATTTGGGGGGCTTTGCGTAAGTCCTAATATAAAATCAAATTGGCTCCCCTTTACGCTAAAGTAATTTGTGAAGCGTGCATCGAAGGAAAAGCCATGAAAGCAGTGTTAATGACAGCACCCGGAAGCCCAGAAGTATTGCAACTGCGAGAAATTGCAAACCCGCTTCCTCTTCAAAATACAGAACTTTTGGTACGTTTAAAAGCTGCTGGTGTTAACCCCATCGATACAAAACTTCGCAAACGCGGTACTTTTTACCCAGATAAACTGCCTGCAATTTTAGGCTGTGATGGTGCGGGAATTGTAGAAGCCGTAGGAAGTGAAGTAAAACGGTTTCGGGTAGGAGACGAAGTATATTTTTGCAACGGTGGAATAGGTGGACATCAAGGTAATTACGCAGAATTCACAACTGTAGATGAACGATTTGTAGCTGCGAAACCTAAATCTGTCTCCTTTGTAGAAGCTGCTGCTGCACCTTTGGTATTAATTACCGCATGGGAAGCTTTATACGAACGCGGACGTTTGTCACCGGGAGAAAAAGTATTAATTCATGCAGGTGCGGGTGGTGTCGGACACGTCGCAATTCAATTAGCTAAGCTTAAAGGTGCCGATGTTTGCACTACGGTAAGTACTCAGGAGAAAGCCGATTTTGTCAAGCAACTGGGGGCAGATTATGCGATTAATTATCAAGAGAATGATTTTGTCAAAGCGGTTTTAGATTGGACAAACGGAGAAGGTGTAGATTTAGCATTTGATACCGTCGGTGGCGAGACATTTGAGAAAACATTTGCAGCGATACGGATTTACGGCGATATCGTCACGATTTTGCAACCAAGCGACAAAACAAATTGGAAAGTAGCGAGACAGCGTAATTTGAGAATAGGTTTGGAATTGATGTTAACGCCGATGTTGCAGGGAATGGTGGAAGCGCAGGTACATCATGGCAAGATTTTAGCAGAATGCGGCAACTGGATGGATGAAGGTAAATTGAAAGTTTGCGTAAATCGGACATTTGGTTTGGCAGAAGTTGGGAAGGCTCATGAATTGTTGGAAGCGGGTTCGATGATTGGGAAATTGGTAATTGGTATTGGGTAATTGGTAATTGGGGATTGGGCATAGGGCATTGGGAATTGGGCATTGGTTGATGAGTATTTTGTAGGGTGTGTTACGGCGAAGAAATGCTTGCGGGGAAATAGATATGTTAGTTAATGCCGTAACGCACCGTCTTGGTTTAGCGAAGTACTTGGAAGCTTGTTATAAATACCTGGCGATTGAATATGCCCTCCGGGCACGCTTCGCTAACACGGCTACACAGGCGAAACCCACCTGCGTGGGTTGGTATTTTTTCGGGTGTGTAACGGCGGGGAAATAGATATGTTAGTTAATGCCGTAACGCACCATCTTGATTTAACGAAGTAATTGGAAGCTTGTTATAAATACCTGGCGATTGAATATGCCCTCCGGGCACGCTTCGCTAACACGGCTACACAGGCGAAACCCACCTGCGTGGGTTGGTATTTTTTCGGGTGCCCTGCGGCAACGTAATGGTTGAAGGGAAACAGATATGTTAGTTAAAGCCGTAATGCACTATCTTAATTCAACTAAATAATTAGGATTACCTATAGAAAAAATTTTGAAAGAAATGGTAGAAGCACCAATGCATCCCTGAGAAATTATCTTAGGGAAATAAGCTTCGTCAACCTAAGCCGATTTTGCGCCTTTCTTCTTCTTGAGCAAAACGCCAAAACCTAAAGCAGCGCCAGTTCCGAAAATAGTCATAGGTTCTGGAACGGTTTCTGGAACGGGTTCGGTTGCGACGTTAAATTTATAATTCTGATCTCCAAATCGGTTAATATTAGACAATTCAACGCTAATCGAGTTGTCGGTAAAAGAAATATTGTTAATTCCATCTAAATCACCAGAAACCTGATTCACGCCTGTAATTCTTCCCGGAACACCAGCAATATCGAAATCAAATTCGGACAACCTCCAAATTGCGGGTTGAATTACTGTTGATAGGGAAAAATCTCCAGGGAGAATGGCACTAACGATTTCAAAAGAAGTATCCTTAACGTCAAGAGTATTAACAGTAAAATCCGTAGTTTCTCCAAATTCAACCTCATCGCTAATTACACGAGTCACAGGTTCTATTATAGGAGTCTCAATAGTTGTCTCCCCATTAGGAAAACTAATACTCATTGCAGGTTCTATTATAGGAGTATCAATAGTTGTTACCTCCTCACTAAGAAAACTAATACTCATTGCAGGTTCTATTATAGGAGTATCAATACTCATTGCAGTCTCTTCTGGACGAAACAACCCACCTTTAACCGTACCACCAAACAATGCAGCTTGAGCGCTTCCAGAAAATATCACGGTGACAACAGGAATCAGAGCGACAGACTTAAGTAAAGTTGTTAGTTTTGAAATCATAAAAAAATTATCCAATCAATCGGAGGTTTTCATCGAACACCTCTTGATAAAAGCATAAGAAAGATTTAATTCAAAGTTTTTTTTTATACTTTATGGTAAATTCATATAAAATTTGTATGAAGAAGAATTTTGAAAAAAATATCAATATGGATGAAAAGCTTGGGATGTAAGAGATTTAGTTAATTTTACAATTAACAAATACGATCCGAAAAGTATATATAAAATAATCAAATAATCAAAAAGTACAAGTAAAAATACTGATTTGGAAGTAATTGGTAATTAGTAATTGGTTTAATGAGTATTTTGTCGGGTGCCCTGCGGCGACGAAATGATTGAGGGGAAGTAGATATCTTAGTTAAAGCCGTAACGCACCATCTTGATTTAGCTAAGTAATTGGGAGCTTGTTATAAATATCTGGCGATTCAAATCACGGCTACACAGGCAAAACCCACCTGCGTAGGTTGGTATTTTTTCGGGTGTGTAACGGCGGGGAAATAGATATGTTCGTTAATGCCGTAACGCACCATCTTGATTTAACGAAGTAATTGGAAGCTTGTTATAAATATCTGGCGATTGAATATGCCCTCCGGGCACGCTTCGCTAGCACGGCTACACAGGCAAAACCCACCTCCGTGGGTTAATTATTGTAGGGTGGGTTACGCTTACAACCAAAAACCCCCAACTTACTTAATCCGTTGATGGAAAAAGTACAGCAGCGCATTTTGACGGATTATTTAGGAGAGCAATCTGTAGGAACATCAATAATTGTGGAAACGGGTAATTGTAAACATCCGTTTCTCGCACATACACCTACCATGCGAGTTCCCATGTCTATTGCGGGGACAGATGTTCCTTATGTGGCTATGTGGGCTATGCTTTTAGCCGTGCGTCGTCACAACCAATATTCTCAACATCAAATTAACACTGTTGCTTGCCCCGGTTTGGGTACGGGAATCGGTAGAGTTGATTATGATGAAGCTGCCAGACAAATGGCGATCGCTTACGATCATTTTCTTTATCCACCAAAGCATCTTAATTGTTTTGTTGCGGCTTCCAGACAGCTTTTAATTTGGGAAGGCTGACTTGGAAGAAATACGGTTGTTCATTCCTCCAAAAATTTCTCCATCAGCGTATAAATATCGTTTTTATCACCTTCTTTACGTAATCCTACTCCTACAATTAAAACGATAATTTTCTCAAGTTCAACTTTGTAAATAATTCTGTAGCGTTGACCTACTGCTCGAAGGCTGCGATAACCTAAAAGATTATCGACTAAAGCTTTACCTTGAAGAAGTGGATCTGTCTTTAACTTATTTATGCGTTGACTCAAGCCTTTTTGATGACGTTTATCTTGAATACCGCCTAGCATTTCTAATGCTAACGGTGTCAGTTGAATTTCATATTCGGTATTAGCGGGCTGATTTGTATCTGAGTCCAACTTATTTAAACTTCCCCTAAAATTCAAGCACTTTACAACTAAAAATGTACACTTCAATGTACACTTTTAGAAGTAGTATCGGGAAGTACGAAATTTACCTGCTGGATTTACTCAAGCCCAAGTTTAGCTTTTGCTTCCTCCCAGGTAATAGTTTCTCCTCTTTCAGCCTGCTGGATACTTTCATGCAACTGCTTGCTAAATTTTTTATCGGAAAGAATAGCTAAAGTTTCCATCATAGATTCAAATTTCTCAAAGCTAAGTGCTGCCATTACTGGCTTACCATGCTTAGTAATAATTACTGCATCGTCTTTTAATTCGTCAGGCAAATTTAATAATTGCTGTCTAGCTTCTGTAATAGTTAGATACTTAGGCATATTATAGAGCGTACATAATAATGTACATTTATTGTACTGTAGATTGTTTTGTTGCAGCTTCCAGACAGCTTTTGATTTGGGAAGGCAGTAGTTTGTCACATTAAATATTATCGGTGAAGACAGGGAGGGGGAAGAGGGGGGAGAAAACAATGTATATTAATTCCCAATGCCCAATCCCCTATGCCCAATGCCCAATTACCAATTACCAATTATCAAATTATTTTACATCTGCACGCTATTCTTATTATTAATATCTATCCAACCTGTTTGGGCTGCGGAGCTTCAACCACAACGGACTATTTTAACTTTAGAATTATTACAAGAAAGGATTAGTTCACCTATCGTAAATCAAGGCAGTCTCACGGTTGATTTACGGGAGATGGAAATAAATTTACAGCCAGAAAATAAAGAATTTCGCGATAATTTTTATAAGTTGTTGCAGGATATATTGCAAAAAAATGGTGCAAAACCTGTAGGATTAGATTTAAGCGATTCTATAATTAATGGCGATTTTATTGGTAGCGATTTGGGTTTAAGAACTCCTTTGTATGCTCAAGGTATTGCACCAATTTTTACTGAAACCGAACAAAGTCAACTCGAACGTTTGCGTGAAGTTTGTTTGCAGTCGCTGGCTTATTCTGTTCCCAATTCTAAGGATTGTCGTTCTTTATTAGGAAAAAATTCGACGACTTCGGCGCAAATTTCGGTGTTTCGCGGTTCGTTAATTTTTAAACAAACTCGTTTTAAGGGTAAGTTGGAATTTAACAATACGTTTTTTCTCCAACCTGTGGAAGCGGAAGGAGCTTTTTTAAATGATACTGCGAAATTGACAGAATCAAGGTTTGGCCGTCGAGTTAGTTTTGCAAGTGCAAATTTTCGCCGTGATGTTGATTTTAGTGGAAGTGTTTTCTTTGATGAAGCCAATTTTAAGGAAACTCAATTTAAGGAAAATACCGAGTTTAAAAATACAACTTTTGAAGATTCCGCCAATTTTTCTAATGCGACTTTTCAAGATATAGCTAATTTCAGTCGTGCGCGTTTGGAAGGTACGACAAATTTTTCTAAAACACGTTTTCTCGAACAAATTCAGTTTACTAAAGCTAATTTTCAAGATTTTTTATTTTTAAAAGAAACTAGCTTTGCACAATCTGTCATCTTCCGAGAGGCACAGTTTAATTTACCCGTAAATATGCGTGGTGCCAGTATTCTCAGTCAAGCTGATTTTAGCGACGCTGTTTTTGCTAAAGGTGCTTATCTCAACGTACCAAGTTTAATTTTTAATTCTGATAAAGCTAAAATTTTGGGTAATCCCGGTGAAATTGGCGCGATGTTGCGAGTACCAAGATTGTCGGGAAATCAAAATGTATTGCGTAATTTGATTCAAAATTTTCGCCAGTTGCAGCAAATTCCCGATGCTAACGAGTTGGAGTATAGCAAACAGCGTTTATCTCTAAAAAATTTAACTCGTCGTTTGGTTGATGCGAATATTAATAATGCTTCTCAAAAACGTTTAATAAATTTGGGTTTTTCTAAAATTCAAGCAGAAGCGATAATTAAACGTCGTCAAAATCAACCGTTTCAAATAAAAAGTGAATTACTAACATTAGCCGATATCGACGAAGAAACATTTACACAGCTTGCTTCACGCTTCGTAGTTGGCGAAACTCTTACCCCAGCTAAATGGTTGCTTCATACATGGAGATGGTTGGGGTTAAGTTTATTACTATTACTGTCGGGATACGGTACCAATTTTTACTTAGTTTTTGGCGTAGGAATAATTGCGATCGCGTTTTTTAGTTTACTATTTTGGTTAGTTGATAGATTTCGCCGAATTCATCCCTTACCTATAATTCCTACAGCTTACGAAACTAGTTGGATGCTAGGAAGTTTTCTTCTCAGCACATTGTGTGGTTTAATCGCCATCTTTCGCAATACACCACAACCATTATTAACTTTAGCTTGCATGGCAGTTATTATTGTACCTTTGCCGAGTTTTTTATTATTCCGACTTTACCAAAAAGGAAGATATCACGATTTAATGGAAACATCATACTTTACAGAAGATGGTACTTTACGACAATTACGGTTATTAATTGGGCGTTTACCCGTAATACCAAGGTATGAATTATTTCGCGAGCGTTATTTACCTTTATTGTGGAATCGTCGCTGGAACTGGTTAAATTATTATGACTTTAGTTTAAATAATCTTTTAAAATTAGGCTTTAACGATGTGCGTTTGCGAGACGAACACCTCCCCGGAATTATCAGTACTTTGGCATGGTATCAATGGAGCTTGGGTATACTTTACATCACTTTAGTTTTATGGACGCTTTCCCGCACCATTCCCGGATTGAACTTATTGATTTATCTGAAGTAATTAAAAATTGGGTATGGGAGAGGGGGAAGAGGGGGTAGAAAATATTATTAACAACTATCAACTAACAACTAACAACTAATTTATGAAAATCGCTACTTGGAATGTCAATTCAATTAGAACTCGTTTAGAACACGCTATTAATTGGTTAAAAGAAAGCGGTGTTGATGTGCTTTGTTTGCAAGAAACTAAGGTTGTAGATGAACTTTTTCCGCGAGAAGCTTTTGAAGAATTAGGCTATCATCTTTATACTTCCGGACAAAAATCATACAATGGTGTGGCTATAGTCAGCCGTCAACCTTTAGAAGATGTTTCAGTTGGTTTTACGTCGATTTTGCCGGATGTAGATGCGAAATGGGACGAACAAAAGCGAGTGATTTCGGGTGTCTTTGATGGTATTAGAATCATCAATCTTTACGTACCCAACGGTTCTTCAATAGGTAGCGAAAAATATGAATATAAATTGCAGTGGTTAAAAATATTAGCAGATTATTTACAGAAACAATTGAATTCTAGACCTAATATATGCGTGTGCGGAGATTTTAATATAGCTTTAGAAGACAAAGATATTCACGAAAAAGCTAAACCAGCAACTCATATCATGTCATCCGATGAAGAAAGACAAGCTTTACGAGAAAATGTTTTAAAATTAGGATTCGCAGATGCATTTCGTAAATTTACGTTAGAAGGCGGACATTACAGTTGGTGGGATTATCGTGCAGCCGGATTTCCTCGTAACCGTGGCTGGCGCATCGATCATCATTATCTCACACCCGACTTATACGAACGCGCAAAAAGCTGCACCATCGACATCGAACCCAGAAAATTAACTCAACCCAGCGATCATACCCCTGTGACGGTGGAGATTTAAGAGATGGGGGGAAAAGGGGACAAGGGGATGAATAATTAATTAACTACTCTTAACTCCTCACTATTCCCAATGCCCGATGCCCGATGCCCGATGCCCAATTCGCAGCACAAAAAGGATTGGGTACTTTCCACACTTTGCTAGAAAATTGATTTTTCTGTACAAATAAAGAAGCTAAAACCTTAGATATTAGTTGTTAATTATTAGTTACTAGTTGCTAGTTATTAAGAGGTTGTTTGAAAAGTATTATGTTTTACTTCGGGCACCTCGAAAACCTAACCCCCCTGCCCCCCTTCCCTATGAGGGAATGGGGGTAATAAGCCTCTCTCCTTCTAGGAGAGAGGTTTGGAGAGAGGTTCCGAGTATAGTTATTGACGCATTCTTACATCCTCTAAGATCGAGCAGTTAAAACAAATACCAATTACCCATTACCCATTACCAATTACCAATTACCAATTATGAAATATTCTTTAGTTGCTGATGCATCTCAAGCACGTAGAACAAAACAGGAATTTGCTAAACCTGACGAACAGTTATCTTATGAGTTGGGTAAAGCCGTACAGGAATTACCTCCGCTTTATACAAGATTGTTAGCGGGAACGATTACCGCGATTGTGTTTGGTTCGATTACTTGGGCGCATTTCTCGAAAATAGATGAAGTGGCGACTGCACCGGGAAAAATCGTTGCTGCGACACAAATTCGACCTGTAACATCTTTGGGTAATGGCTCAATTGTGGGAGTCAAAGTTAAGGAAGGCGATGCAGTTGAGAAAGGCGAAGTATTAATTCAACGCGATCCAGATTTGCAGCAAGCGGATGTTGCTCGTTTAGCGAAAAGTGCTAATTTAATTCGAGAAGATTTGCGTCGCTTGGATGCCGAACGTACTGGTGTTAAAAAAGCGGGTAATCAATTGCAGGATGAGCTTTTACAGTCTCGCTTACAAGACTATCAAGCACGTCAAGCCGCTGCGGAAGCCGAAGCAAATCGTCAAGGAGCAATTGTAGAACAAGCAAAAGTGCGTTTAACTCGTTTGCAGGAAAACCTGGCTAACGCCAAAATCGGTTTAAATAATGCTAGGGCTAATAAGACAAATTCTGAAGAACTTAGCAGTAAAGTTGAAGAAAGTGTAGCCTTAGCGAAGAAAAGGGAAAAAAGTTTACGCGGTTTAACTACTCAAGGTGCCGTACCGCGACTCGATTATTTAGATGCACAAGATAGACTCAACCGTGCTAACGCTGAAATTACCAGGGCTGCGGATCAAATAATTAATGCTAAAACTAAAGTAACTGAAAGCATAGACAAAGTTACATCTTTAGAAAAAGACTTAGCCGCACAAACACAAGAAATTAGTCAAGCACAAGCAGCCTTTGAAGCAGCACAAAGTCAAGCGCAGCGCTTAGCTTCGGAACGTCAAAGTGAAATATTAACTCAAATCAACAAGCGAAAAGAAGAATTGACTAATATTTCAGGTCAATTAGAGCAAGCCCAAAAACAGCAGCAATTAGAAACTATTAAAGCTCCCGTTAGCGGCGTAGTTTACGATGTCAAAGCTACAAAAGGTCCCGTACAATCAGGAGAACAGTTGCTCTCAATCGTACCCAAAGGAGAAGAATTATTATTAGAAGTCAAAGTTGTTAACCGCGATATTGGTTTTATTAATAAGGGAATGAAAGCAAAAGTCAAATTAGCAACCTTTCCTTTCCAAGAATTTGGTGCCATTACCGGCGAAGTAGCGAGCGTCAGTCCTAATGCAGTAGTAGATGAAGAATTAGGATTAGTATTTCCTACCACAATAAAATTAGATAAAAATACCGTCATGGTACGTGGCAAAGAAGTAGGATTTACACCAGGAATGACAGCGAATGCTGAAATGGTTACTCGTAAAAAATCAATTTTGACATTCTTAGTTGAGCCAGTTACCCGACGTTTTAGCGAAGCATTTTCTGTTAGATAGTAGTTAGTGGTTAGTCGTTAGTTGTTAGTTGCTTAATTCACTCCTAACTCCTAACTTTCAATCCAAAATCCAACATCCAAAATCTAAAATCCTATGGCTTCTAACTCTATCCCTGTCAAGCTCCTTTATATTTAAGAACAAAAATTACACCTATCAACCCTGCTAAAAGCAATATCCAAGATCCAGTTGCGATTTTAGTCAGCTTTTTGGCTTGGATGCTTTGTAGCCAACCAGTTGGGCGTACATCTTGAAGTATAAGAGTGGCGATCGCCGCTAAGTTTAAACTGGCAATATTGGCTGTAACTAGCAGCATTGCGCCTAATGCGGGTTCCCATTCACCCGAACCCATTAACATTCCCCAGGTGACTAAGGGTGGTAGTAAAGCAACTGAAACCATTACTCCCACGATTGAACTGATTTCGCCAGCAGTTAAGGAAATAGCAGCAGCAGCACCGGAAGCAAGGGCAACAACAATATCGGGTAAAGTTAATTTGGTTCGGATGGCTATTTCTGGTAAGTCTGGACTGACGGGAATCAGCAAACCGATTAAAATTGAAAAGGCAATCGGTACTAAAATTCCGATTATTCCAACTCTTATAGTTTTTAAAGCTAAGGATAAATCTCCTAAAATAGTAGCTACCGCTAATGCCATATTCGGCTTTAGTAACGGTGCTATTACCATTGCACCAATTATCACCACTTCACTACCGCGTACTAAACCAACAGCAGCAATACTCGAAGATAATAATAATAAGGAAATCTGCGTCCACGAGAAATGAACGCTTGTTGCTACATTAGTGTAAATTTCTTCGCGGTTAATCCGAGTTGGTGCTTCTGGTAAACCATTTTTCTCAGATGATTCAAGTCGAGGTAAAGAAGCTTCTACTGGCAATAGCAATAAACGAAAATCTTCTACATTCTTAAACTGCCCAACCACACAATCAACTAGCAGCTCTACTTGCCCAGACGAAAGTAATATTTTAAATTCCAGTTGATTATTTTCTAATTTTTTCGACCAAATTCCTGCATAGGTGTATTCTGCAATTATTTCTTCAAATAGTTCACCTTTTTCCTGTGGTAGATAAACCTCAACTAAGCGTAGATTCATGTGCGGCGTTTTGTGGGATTGAAAGAGTGCTAATTATTTAGCGTAGCCGATTCTAATAGGAAAAGGTTGTTTGATTTATTACGCTGCTGGTTGATCGTTCAATTTGTTCCTTTTTATTCAGTTTTTAGTTCAAAGCGGGTTTAATACGCCCCGCCGTCAATTGGCGTGCAAGCCGCAAAGCTCGCCACGGGGATACTCCCCGTGGCAGACTTTGCGTCTGGGGTTTCCCCATCCAATTGCCAGCGGTGGAGCGGTGGAGCTAGAAGCACCGACCATTCACGGCGGTCAGCAGCCAACTAACCCTTTTTTTTCCAAGTTGCTTGATTCAGTCAGAATAACTTCATTCTATTCTCAGCAAAGTCACCCTTGTAAATATCTATTCATCAAAGTTACAAAATATATATAAGAAATAAATCTTTTTTCCGGACGTACTCAAATGTTTCTAAAACCAAGAATGTTTAGATAAAATTCATATACATGGAATAGTTTATCCAGCTTTTAGCTTTTAGCTCAAAGCGGGTTTAATACGCCCCGCCGTCTATCAAATTGCCAACTAATAGTTAATAGCTAATAGCTAATAGCTTTTAATTATCATTTTATTATCCAAATTTAGCTTAATAAAAACCTGGCTTAAGAGCAGCATTTCATTGTTGCTAAGTAAGTAGACAGAAATAAATACAGCTATATTGCTCCCCTGTCATGATTACAATTTTCAACACCAACCTATTTATTTAATACTGAGATTTTAACAAAAAGGTATATATATATATGCGATTATCTCTATGGGTTACTTTGCCAACATCTTTATTAATAGCCTCTTGCTGTAAATTTTTTCAAATTAATCCCTCTTGGGCAGAGTTATCAGATGAATATAAAGTTACTTTGGTCAAAAAATCTAGTCCAACTTTATTAGCACGAGCCAGCTACCTCTCGCAATTAGAAAAAGAGGTAATTATGGAAATGAATAAAGTGCGGGAAAATCCTCAGTCATATATCCCAATTCTGAAAAAGTATAAAAAACGCTTCCGAGGAAATAAGGTCAAAATTGGTAAGCGCAAATATATGATGACTAGAGAAGGAGTTGCAGTAGTTGATGAAGCAATTGCCTTTCTTTCTTCACAAAGTCGTGTTAACTCATTACGTCCATCCAGAGGAATGTCTTTAGGGGCTAGGGACCATGTAAATGACCAAGGTAGTACGGGGGGATACGGTCATTATGGCAGCGATAAAAGCGACCCTTTTACCCGCGTTAATCGGCATGGCAAATGGGGACACATTGCTGGAGAAAACATCGCTTACGGTTACAGCACTGCCCAAGATATTGTTATGCAGCTAATTATTGATGACGGTGTACCCGATCGCGGACATAGGAAGACTACGTTTAACCCAGAATACAATATTGCTGGAGTCGCTTTCGGGAACCACTCCGTTTATAAAGTAATGTGTGTGATTAATTACGCTGGTGATTATGAAGAATTATAAGTTTATGTAGGAAATAGGTAAAAAGGTTCGTAGTAGCGCTTCAGCGCATCTGGAACTCGGATGCGCTGAAGCGCTACTACAAACCTTCCCTTACCCCTCATCCTCTAAACCAAAATTTCATCTTCTTCAAGCATACTTTCAACATTAGTACTAAATATCCGATTATTTTGACTCAACAAAGTATTTTGCTCATAGGTAAAAAACTGCCGTTCAAAAAAAGCATTTGCAGACTTGTTAATGTCTGTAAAACTTCGAGTTATATATTTACTACCAGAACTATATTCAAAGTTTTCGCGGGATAAATTTGAAATTAAACTTAAACCGGGGAAAAAATCGCCAAAATCCGGCAATAAAGGCATATCTGGACTATCATCACCCGATGTTTCCTCAAGAATCTGTCGTATTTGGTTATTATCAAGGCTCGGATTTGCACTTAACATTAAAGCCACCACTCCCGCAATGTGAGGAGTTGCCATAGATGTACCGCTATAAGAATCATATTTATTATCTGGAAGTGTAGAGTAAATATCTACTCCTGGAGCGGTAACATATGTCAACTCTTCGGAACCCGCACGGTTAGAAAAATTAGCCAGACTTTTATCTTCATCTATAGCTCCTACAGCAATTCCATATCGATCCGCATAACGAGCCGGATATAGAGGCATTTGCCCGCCACTATTTCCTGCTGCCATCACTACAGTAACTCCCTGTTCGCTGGCATATTTTACCGCTTCTTCTACCTCAAAAGTAGGTAAAGAACCACCGAGTGAAAGGTTGATTACATCTGCTCCATTATCCACAGCATAGTAAATACCGTCAGCAACCGCAGTGTTAGAGCCAGAGCCAAAATCATCTAAAACTTTGACTGGCATTATTTGAGCATCGTAAGCAATACCAGTTACACCAAAACCATTATTTTCTCCGGCGATAGTACCAGAAACGTGGGTACCGTGCCCATCTACATCTAAAGTACTGTTATTATTACCATCAAAGTTCCAGCCATAGAAATCATCTATATATCCATTCCCATCATCATCCCTACCGTTATCAGCAATCTCGCCGCTATTAGTCCAAATATTATTTTTTAAATCGTCATGATTGCGATCGACACCAGTATCTAACACCGCAACTACCACACCCTCACCCGTGTATCCTTTTGCCCATACTTCTGGGGCATTTACAGCATCAGCACCCCAATTATTGCCTCCTGTATCGGGAACATCATCAAAAGTGTCTTCTCCAATAACTTCAGCTACTGCTTCCGCTGCATTTGCTAAACCATAGCCATTATTAGAACTGTATGCCTGACTATCAGAGGCATGAAAACTAGTTTTGCGGAAATTATTATTCAAATTATTCTTCTGGGGAGATAATTGAATTTTGCTGTCTGTGATGGTGATGTCGGAGTTATTCAGATTAGGTTGTATAGATGATTCAGCCGTACTCACAATTAAATTATCAGTATAAGAATCAAAACTACTACGATTCAAAAGACTAAAATCATTTAGGTTTAAATTATCATTTAATTCATCTATCGAGGTGATAGCAGTGATACGATTTTTTTTTTCAGGAAACAAATTACTATCACTAAAATTAGCGTGCATAAACTTATACCTCAAATAGATAAATATATATTTTGATGGCAGCATCAATCGTGAAAAATCTCAAATAATTCAGATATAAAGCTGCAAAAAATTTCTGTTTCAATATATTTACTATGAAATAAAAATTAAATTTGCCAATTATTTTACAATAACTTTATTTAGTAGGTGTTTATTGATATTGATCGACAGTTAATAAGAAAAAAAGATTTAATTACAACAAGTTTAAAGTATAAAAATGTATGTGATAAACGTTTTATTTTTTTCAATATGTTTATTTATTAAAAAAGGTTCGTAGTAAGCGATTTATCGCTTTGCTTCATCTAAGCTCGACTTTATCCATTTTTTAGTAACGCTCAAGCTGATGCTAAAAGCTTTGTGGAACAGTAGTTTTACTTTTTCGATTTTACCGAGAATCACAAAGATGGAAAAAGTCTTTGCCAAAAAGCTAGGATTTTGCCGTATCAAGAGAACCAAGTTCTTAATTTTGGATAAAGTCGAGCTAAGAGGATGGGCGGAAAAGTATTCAGTTTTACTTCAGGCACCTCGGAAACCTAACCCCCCTGCCCCCCTTCCCTATGAGGGAATGGGGGTAATAAGCCTCTCTCCTTCTAGGAGAGAGGTTTGGAGAGAGGTTCCCAGATAGTTATTGACGCATTCTTACACTCTCTAAGGCTCACTACGAACCTCTACTACCTATTTTTTAAGTAGAAACTACATTAGTAATGGTAGAATCCCAATAGCTAAAGTTACTACTAACTTCACCCCAACTTAATTCTAGAGTTCTAGATTTTAAAGCATTATTATCGGTACTCCAAGGATTCAATAAAGTGAATTTTTGAGTATCATTATTGTAATCTACTAAAGCGTAAGCATGAGAATTGACAATATTTGATGTAGTACCGCTAGATTTTGAACCAAACCCGATAATTTCACCAGAATTAAAACCTTTAACTACCAGATCAAAGTTCAAAATTTTACCTAAAGACGATCTTTTTCCAGTAATATGCTTGAATGCGTCGCTCAAATATCCAGCATTACCAATACCGTTGTATGAATTGGTATTATCTTGATTAATCCAACCTGATTCATTAAGTTGAGCATAAGCTTTTTCAGCAAGTGCTACCCATAATTCATTGTTAACATTGTCATGGCGATCGCCTGCATTTGCATATACGAAGTTACCAATATTATTAGTAGGTAAGTATCTGTCTACAGTTACATAATCGGCAACTCCCTTATTGTAGAAGCGAACCGTAAAAGTGCCATCTCCATTATCGATAAACATATTTTGAATAATTTCCGGTGACTGTACGACAGTTGCACCTAAACCAGCTAAGAAGAAACAGTTATTGATATAGCCTTGTCTAATGTCATCATGACTGATTCCATTTTGGTACAGAAAACCTTCTGCATATTGATAAGTGTGAGAAGTCTGGGCACGCTCGCTTCCTAAAAACCACTTGTTTATTAACTTGTCTAGTTGAACGTCGCTGCTTCCATCCTGCAAATTACCCGATTTATTTGCAGTGTCACCGTAAACAACCTTGCTTGATAACACTCTTATATAATCGGCCATTCCTAAATCAGAAGCATTATCAACTATGGTGCGTAAGTCTGTAATCTCAGTAGAATCTACAGCACCGTTATCCTTTGCATCCCGAAGTATAGCAATCATGTCATTACGATCTAAATTTCCATCTAAAAATAACGACTTACTTAATGCACGTATGCTTGTATCTTGAATATTTTGATCGAACCAGTTTTGTTCGGGTTGCGGTATGGGAGTGCGATCGACAATTTGGAAAGATTTTTCCCAACTATTGCTGTAACTATCTGCTCGATCGCGAGTTCTAGCCCACAACACGTAATCACCAGCTTCTAAAGAATCAATAGTGTAATCAAAGCTGAATGAACCATCTGTATTCTTACGGAACTCCACAGCATCAGCAATATTTTCCCAGCTTCTATCGTCTTTCTTCAACCAAAAATCAACTCTGGTTAAATCATCCATACCGTTAGCATCAAACACTTTGCCATTAGTAACGCGAACACCACCTTCAATAGCTTCGATGTCGAATTGCAAATCTGAAGGTTTAACATTTTTAACGTTGAAGAAAGTTGTTAAGGCATCTCCAGAAGCACCGCCTTTATCGTAAGCTGTTGCTTTTAGTTGATAATCTCCTTGCTGCAAGCTATTTATACTGTAGTCAAAACTAATGGAACCATCCTGGTTTTGATTAAAATTGAGAGCATCTTGAATCTCAATCCATTCGCCATCTTCTTGCTTAAGCTCAAACTCGATTCTTTCTAAGTCATCCATGCCATCTGCATCAAATACTCTTGTATTATTTAGCTCAACTCCTCCATCTATTTGCTTGAAGTTGAAGTCGAGTTGACTGGGCGCTGCATTACCGATGTTAAAAGACTGCTGCCAGCTATTACTGTAACTATCTGCTTTATCGCGAGTTCTTGCCCACAATATATAATCACCTTGCTCAAGGGACTCAATGCTGTAATCAAAGCCTATAGAACCATCTTCATTTCTGCGAAATTCAACAGCATCCTCAATATTTTGCCAATTTTCACCCTGTTTTTTCAACCAAAAATCCACTCTGCTGAGATCGGTTGCACCATTAGCATCTAATACTCTAGTCTTTTTAAGACGAACACCACGTTCAACAACTTCGACTTCAAAGCGTAAATCGGAAGGCGCAGTATTCTTAACTCGGAAATAACTTTTTAAAGTTTCACTAGCAGCACCAGCTTTATCGTAAGCTGTTGCTTTCAGTTCATAATTACCTTGCTCTAAACTATTAATGCTGTATTCAAAACCGAACTCCCCATCTCCATTGTCAGCAAAATCGAGAGCGTCTTGAATATCAATCCATTCACCATTCTCTTGCTTAAGCTGAAAATCAACTCTTGTTAAGTCATCTATACCGTTTGCATCATATACGTTTGCATTCTTTAGCTCAATTCCTCCACTCTTAGCTTCGATTGTAAAATCTAGCTTTGTAGGTGCTACATTCTCAAGTTCGGGATTAACAATCTTTTCTACGTCAATAGCTTGTCCCCAACCATTGCTTCTAGCGGCGGAATTATCGGTTGCTCTACCCCATATATAGTATTTACCTTCTTCAAGATTGCTGATATCGTAGTCAAAACCAATTGAACCATCGCTGTTGCTGCTAAATTCAGATACCGTATCCAGCTTTCTCCAGTAACTGCCCTGTTTTTTTAGCCAAAAATCAACTTTTTTAATATCACCAGCACCATCTGCATCAAAAATCTTGGTATCTGTAAGCTTAATGCCACCTTCAATTAGCTCTGTATTGAATTGAAACTCTTGAGGTATATAGTTATTTTTAACTGCCAAGTTGTAAGAGGTAATAGCATCATCCACTTGATGCACCTGAATATGGTACGTACCTATACCTAAAGTTTTATTAATATTTTCATTCTCGATACCTTCGGCAGATGAGTTTGCAATTACTGAACCATTATCATCTAGTAGTAGAACATCGACGTTAGCTGATAGTTCGTTTAATGCAAGACTAAAATTACTGCGACTGCTATTAGTGAAACTATAGTAATCGTCAGTATTATTCAAACTTACTGTATCTTCGATTATTTGCCATGTTTGGGTAATATCTAAAGATGTTGAGGAACCGAACAAGTTCCCCGCATTATCCATTGACATAATAATAGCTGTTTTTTTTAATAGAGTTTATAAACAACGCCTTGCATAGAAACAGGCAAGGTAAGGACTTTATATTGCTTTGTAAATTCCTTGTCTTTTAAATAGGAACTTCTATAGTGCTATTTACATTTCTAAACAGCTAGGGAAAAATTACGTATTAATCAAAATAAAAAATAACCGGATATATTACTTAAATATCAATTTTTTTTAAATGAAGGATACAAACACTCTTAATTGATTTGAATATATTCAGTATTCATTCGACGTTATATAAAGTTATTTCAAAGTTGCTTGATATCTTTTTGCTGCATCAAGACTAAAGCTTAAACTCTTTATCAGTAAGGTTTTAAGAGAATTAACTTTTGCTCCATAATTATTATTCTAGTAGCAAAAAATACAATATAGATCAATAAAAATCTATTGACCGTTATCTATATTTAGTAGTACAACTTTAGTACTTAGGTGGGCATAGATAAATTCAATACTTCCCTTTTCAAATTTTTGCTTGGCAAATAAGTGTCAGATCAAAAAATTTACTATATTCAAGGAAAAATCAAATAAATCCGGAAATAATCGGATAAATAATTATTTTATCTGGTATTTGACGATGTGAATAAGTCGCCGATCGGGATTAGATAAATAAGAGATGAAGAAGAACAATATAATAGACATCTCCGGAAATGAAAAAGAACTGTATACAAACCTCTCCCCGTTAGCGTAAGCGTGCCGCTTGCGGCATAGAGGAGAGAGGCTTTAAAACCCCACTTCCCCCTTTTGGGAAGGGGGGCAGGGGGGTTAGGTATGCGTACAAAATTAAACTACCTAAATGTTTTCCGGAGATGTCTAATTAAAAGCTTTTCCTTACCTTCGCTTTACATTATTCGTGATAATTGCATATTTCTTATGCCCTATTCAAATTTAATCAAGCCGCACTGTATTAGTGAAGAGATGATTACAATAAAAAAAGGCATTTGGTAATCGAGAATATACTGAATTCTTCTTCACCAAATGCCAATTATTAGTTATTTAGCTTTTAGCTTTTAGCTTTTAGCTTTCAGCTATTCTGGGTTTAAATCCCCATCTAATTGCAAACGGTGGAGTGGTGGAGCGGTGGAACTAATAGCTTTTAATAATCAAAAATAAATATAGATGCTACACCTTTATTTGAAAAAAGAATCTTGATAATTTAGCTTGTTTTAGATTGATCGGTGTACCTATGCAAAACCTCGTGCAATAGCCAAAGCCCTTCGTACCGCCGCATCGGCATTGATAAACCCGTTACCGTAAAATGCGTCATAGCCTTTATCACCTAAATCGTAAGCAGTTTCGGAAATAATTGCTTTTATTTGTCCGGCACTTAAAGCCGAATTAACGCTCCATACTAATGACGCAACTCCGGAAACGTTTGCTGTAGAAGCTGAAGTTCCATTAAATTTGTCGTTGTAGCCAAAAACAAATTGACCTGAATCATTACGATCTGCACTGGTGGCAAGAAACTCAGATGGAGCAGTTACGGTTAAACCATCACCGTAATTTGAACCCCACCAATTATCATAAGAAACCCTTTCACCTGGTGTTTTAGCATTGCCATACCAATCTTGAGTTCCCCAAGAAGAACCCACAGCCACCACATTACTGTACTTCAACGCTAAATCTGCGGGATTGACAATACTATTGCTATTGTCATTACCAGAAGCAATTACAAATAAAGCTTTATCCTGGTTGTCTGCAATAAGTTGTTCAAATTCTACTGAATAACCACCAGCTAAGCTGAGATTAACTACCAGACGTTTACCTTGAGCGTTGGCTTTGTCTATCATGGCTTGCGTTGCTGTCGCCAAGTTGTAATCTAAAGCATCTTCCCCAACAACATCGACGAGCATTAAATCGGAGTTCCAGTTGATACCTGCTCCTCCTTTTTTGTTATTGCTTTTAGCTGCAATACTTCCTTGAACTAAAGTTCCGTGAGAAAAATCACCCCACTCATCGAGATAGTTTTTACCGATAAAATCAGCTTTACGTAAATCTGGATGAATGTTTCCTTTACTATCAGTTCCCAAACCCGTATCTTGGATACCAATCATCACATTATCGGTACCTGTAGTAAAGCGCCATGCATTATGAACGCCCATTCCGTGCAAATTCCACTGCTTGCTAAATTCAGGATCGTTAGGAGTTACTGATAAATTGATCGTAGTATCGGCAAATTTTATTGCTTCAATACCTTCAAATAAAATCTCACTGCCATCACCAAGCGTTAATGCATCAAATATTCGGTTGCCATTCCCGGAATTGTAAGCGATACCTCCATTCGGATCGGTTGCATAATTAAAGGCTGCCGAAGTTGAAGCAAATAGGGATAGATCGATGAAATCCCGCGCTCCACTACCATAATCAACATTACCGTTACCCGAAAAAATTGTCCGACTGTAACCAGACTCGAATGTAAAGGTATCGGCTCTTAAAGTTCCTGCTTGGTTGCGAATACCATCTGCACTTTGAGGTATGGTAGCTGAAGTCGGAATCGGCGAAGATATTACTTGAGATGCGGATACTGCTTCATTAGCAATAGAAGTAGGATTCGGCTGGCGTAATGCCTCCGGCATCAAGCTTTGCTTATCGCCTTCGTTTACAGTTGTTTTTGATAGTAATGCACTTAAATCGAGATTGTAAAAAGTCTCGCTGTTGCTGAAGGAATTCACCTTTACGTAATAAGTTCCAGCTTCTAAAGTTTGAGTAATTTCCTCCAAAGCAGTACCAATATTAACCGAACTTCTCAGAATATTTCCTTGACTCGACAGCAACCACAAATCGGCATCAGCACTCAAACCGTCAACTACAACTTTAAAGTCACTGGTACCAGCAAGATTAAACCTGTAATAGTCGTCGGAATCTAGTTTGCCTACCCAATCGCTAATACTTTTGGAAAGGGAATCGACAGCAACTTCACGAGCATTATCAAAAGTATTTCCCGCACTGTCAAAGGGCACTGCTGAAACACTTAAACGATAATCAGTTTCTATATTGCCGTAAGGATAAACTTCAACATAATAAGTTCCAGCGGCTAAATCCGTGTGAATAGACTCAGCGAGTTTACCTCCATTATTGGAATCAGCGATTGTTTCGCCTTTATCGAATTTTCCATTAGCATTTTTATCTTGAATCAGCTTTACGTCTGCATCTGCACTTAACCCATCAAGGGTAAGATTAAAACTGCTACGTCCTTTCAAACTGAAACGATATAAATCATTTGCTTCAAAACTGTTTACCGTATCAGTAATTGTTTGAATAGTAGTATTAATACGTAGCTGACTTGCTGAATCTAAAAGTTTTATTGGGAAAGTTTCTGGCATATTTATCAAATCCGAAGAAACGGTATTTATTCGTTCAATATCCATAATTACTCTTTTTTTATGTAAAAAAAGAGACTATGTGTCTACTCTAACCTCAAAACTATAATAAATTTACTTAACCTTTATGAAAACTTTTAATTAACAAAATTGTCTATCTAGAGAAAATACTCAGATTTTTCTTTTTGCAATAAAAATTATAGACTTATTTTACTGTTAAGTATTTTCGTTACTCAAAGTTATTTATTGCTTATTTTTAGATATCGATAAAATTAGAACCTATGCATAAATGGTAGAGATGAATTATACCTTATATCGAAGCTAGTGCAAAATATCTTTATGTATAATTTGGTCTTTTACTTAATTATTACCTCTATTGTGTTCGATAATACGCTGCGATTTGTTGCTCCCTCGAAAGATAAATATTTATTTAATCTGTTAATATAATAGATTTATGTGTATGTATGCTGTTATTTGCTGGATTAATTAAAGTAAAATTTAATCGAAATAAATCCAAAAAAATAATCTAGTTAAATATAAAAATTGCTTTTTTACCCTGATTTCGGAGTAAAAGAACTATATTTATGAATTTTTAATCAGGCAATGCATAAATAGGCATAAATATTTTTAGTTAAATGTAAAATTTACTCTTGACATGGCAAAAGTTTTGTAAATCGTAATTGTGAGGAAGGAGTAGAAAGCAGGCAGTAGAAAGTAGGAAACAGAGAAGGAATGGGGAATAGAGTAAAAAGAGGTTGATATTGTAACTTGGCGTATGTACGGTTAATTGCAATACTTAATGATGTTAAATAAACATTAGTAGAAAATAACTGATGCTGTCTTCATACGATTTTTTTAATCCCTGGCTCGTAGCAGTGGGATTGAACGCCGTACTTTTAGGTATAGTTTGGCTGGTGCCAAAAAAACTGCTTACTCCTGCTGGAATACTTAATGCCTGGTTGCTCGGTGTTTTGATTTGGGGAACGCTTGGCTGGAGCGGATACGCAGTAGTTTGCGCTTATTTTATAGTTGGTTCTGCTGTTACCCGCATCGGCATGGCACAAAAAGAAGCTGAAGGAATTGCCGAAAAGCGTTCCGGTGCAAGAGGCCCAGAAAACGTTTGGGGTTCGGCTTTTACCGCAGCTTTATGCGCTGTGGGGATAGGAATTATTAATTTGTGGGGAACAAGCGAAACGGTTTTTCTCAGTTCGTTACTAATCTTGGGTTACGTCGCGAGTTTTTGCACTAAACTTTCGGATACTTGTGCTAGTGAAGTTGGTAAAGCTTACGGTAAAAGAACTTTTTTGATTACTACTTTGCAGCCAGTGCCCAGAGGAACCGAAGGTGCTGTCAGCCTTGAAGGAACCCTTGCCGGAATCGTCGCTTCCGTGGTGCTGGCAATGCTTGGCTGGGGAGTTGGTTTAATTGATGTGTGGGGTATTATATGGTGTGTATTGGCAGCATTTATTGCCACTAATTTAGAAAGCGTGATTGGAGCTACTTTGCAATCCCGATGGCAATGGTTAACTAATGAATTAGTTAACGTTCTCAATACCTTTATAGGAGCTGCTACTGCGATGCTGTTTGCCTGGATTCGGGCAAATATTTAAAATATAATGTTTTCTTACATAAAAAGTTGTTAGAAAATCGGTAACTCTACAATTATTTATACGCAGCATTTATCAAGATTTGTTGCGCTATTGCTGTAAGACAACTTTTCATTCTTCGTAGCAGTATCCTTCCGCTCGTGTCAGTTGAATGCGATTGATTTTTATTTTTTCGCTGTATATTTTTTAAGGTATTTTCGTTCGTATTAACTTTATGGAATCTTTATCGTTTTTAACTGTTGATGACCGATCAATTTCGGTAAAGCAGGCAGTACAATACTTACAAATTAGTGGAAAATTAGGTCAGTTTATTCGGGATATTCTACGTCAGGATGTAATCGAACAAGAAATTGCCGCAAGAGAAGAAATTGAACTTTCTCCCGCCTTAACCGAACAAGCAATTATTGATTTTCGGCTCAAGAATGGGCTGAGCGAGCAACAGAAGTTTCAGGATTGGTTAAACAATAGCGGTACCGACTATGGGACGTTTCACTCAACAGTTGCTTTTGGGTTTAAGTTAGAGAAACTTAAAAGTTTAGTGGCAGAACCAAAACTTGCAGAATACTTTATTGAAAGAAAGATTTTTTTGGATCGGGTGGTACTTTCTCGGATTATTGTTGATAATCGAGAGTTAGCTGAGGAGTTACACACCCAAATCGAAGAAGGAACTGGTTTCGAGCAGCTAGCTAGGGAATATTCCCTTTCTGATGACAAGATTGTCAACGGCATGATGGGGCCAGTGAGTCGCGGAACAATGCCGGATAGACTTCGAGCAGCTGTAGATGTAGCTACTCCTGGGGATATTTTAGGCCCTGTAGAACTAGAAGAACGTTATGGATTGTTTCGCGTCGAACAGCTCCTACCAGCATCGTTAGAAGATACTCAACTTAAGCAAGCACTACAAAATGAACTGTTTGAGAAATGGCTAGCAGAGAAAATTCAAAAGCTGACAGTCAAACTACAAGTAAAATAAATGTTTCAAATAATCAATCATTACAAGCCACGGTTTTAGCTTCCCCAGCTTGGAACCAACCACCTTTATGCTGGCTGAGTGACGAGCAGAAAACCTTGTTGCAACAATCGGACATTCTTGATTTTCGTTTAGGAGAGAAAATTTGGTCGCAAGAAGTAGTTGGTTATCAATTTCTGATCGTTTCAGGTAAAGTTCGTCTTCGCGAAGAAGGTATTGGTAAACCAATAGCCGCCTTAGAACCAGGACAATGGTTCGGCAACTTAAATAATTATCCCACAGAATGTAAAGCTGTAGCAGCTAGTAAAGAAGTTTTAGTGCTGCGTACCAGTACAGATTTATGGGCAGAATTATCAACCCCGCAGATTGAAGAGTTTTGGCAAGGAGACAAGGGGACAAGGAGACAAGGGGACAAGGAGACAAGGGGACAAGGCGAGAATGTAGAAACAAATTCCCCCCATCCCCCCATCTCCCCATCTTCCCCTCCCCCCCTCTCTCTTCCCCATCCCATCACATCCGGCTATCCCTTCGTCTCCAGTGCGAACAGTGCTGCTGCTTGCTTAACGATGGTGGCGCAGTATTGGGAAATTTCGGTGAAGTTGGAATGGGTACAGCGTCAAGTGCGATCGCAACGTCCGAAAAATGTTGTGGAAGCTGCCGAGAAGCTGGGTTTGGTGCTGCGGAGGTTGCAGGTTGATTGGGATGATTTACAAAAACTTTCTTTTCCAGCTTTATTGTTATGGGGTAATTCGGAACAAGCTAATTGGGTGGTTGCTTATGCACGTAAAGGCAATAACTTAATTGTTGCTAATCCGCAAAACCCCGATTTTGCTTGCGAAAGCGTATCCCGTGAACAACTGGAAAGCTTTTGGAATGGTTATTTATGGCAAGTAGAACAAACCCAAAAACAAGAAAGGTTTAACTTAAGTTGGTTTTTACCCGCAGTTTGGCAATACAAAGGTTTACTTACAGAAGTACTGCTGGCATCCTTCACCTTACAGCTGCTGGGATTAACCACACCACTAATTACCCAAGTCATCATCGATAAAGTCATGGTGCAAGAGAGTTTGGCTACTCTCGACGTAATGGCGATCGCACTTTTATTAGTAGCGGTATTTGAGTCGTTGTTGGGGATTCTACGTTTATTTATTTTCACCCATACAGCCCGTCGTTTGGATTTAAGTTTATCAGCGCAGTTATTTCGTCACTTGATGCGCTTGCCTTTATCTTATTTCGAGTCGCGACGGGTAGGAGATACGGTAGCAAGGGTTCAAGAATTAGAACAAATCCGTCAGTTCCTTACGGGTACGGCATTAACTGTAGTTCTTGACAGTATTTTTGCTGTCGTTTACCTAGTACTAATGTTTTACTACAGCAGTACCCTTACCTTCGTAGCGTTGGCAGTACTACCATTATTTGCCATCTTAACCCTGACAGCAACACCAATTTTGCGTAAATGGCTGAACGAAACATTCAACCGTAGCGCTGACAGTCAATCATTCCTCGTAGAAACAATTACGGGAATTCATTCGGTAAAAGCACATGCTGCCGAACCTGCAACCAGGGATAGATGGGAAGGTTTATTTGCTCGCTTTATTCGTACTGGTTTCAAAGCTTCCACAACTTCCAATATCAGCAGTAACATCGGCGACTTTCTGACCAAATTCTCCAGTCTGTTAATACTTTGGTTTGGAGCCAAATTGGTTATTGATGGTAACTTTACCGTAGGGCAATTGGTAGCTTTTCAAATGCTTTCCGGAAGAGTTACCGGGCCTTTATTAAGATTAGTTCAACTGTGGCAAAATTTACAGCAAGTACTGTTATCGGTAGATAGAATCGGCGACATTCTTAACGTCAACCCCGAAGCAGAACCAGGAACCGGATTAGTACTACCATCCCTCGAAGGTGAAGTCACATTCGATCAAGTATTCTTCCGTTACAAAGCCAATACCGAACCAGTTCTCAAAGGGATTTCCTTTCACGTAGAACCCGGTCAGTTTGTCGGTATAGTCGGACGCAGCGGTTCCGGTAAAAGTACGCTTTCAAAACTATTGCAAAGACTTTATCAAATCGAATCCGGGCGCATTTTAATAGATGGATTCGAGCTTAAAGGCGTTGATTTAGCTTCCTTGCGGCAGCAAATAGGCGTAGTTTTACAAGAAGACTTTTTGTTTAACGGCAGCATCCTAGAAAATATAACTTTAGGAAACCCCGAAATCACCGCCGAACAAGTAGTACAAGCCGCCAGAATGGCAGTAGCTCACGACTTCATCAGCGATCTACCTCAAGGCTACGAAAACAACGTCGGCGAAAGAGGTACCGCATTATCCGGCGGGCAAAGACAGCGGGTTGCTTTAGCCCGGTTATTCCTTTTACAAGCACCAATATTAATTTTGGACGAAGCAACAAGCGCCTTAGATAGCGAAACCGAGCAGCAGGTATTGCAAAACTTACAAAATAGCACCCAAGGAAAAACGGTATTTTTAATCGCGCATCGTTTTGCACCATTGAAACGCGCCGACATGATTTTGGTAATGGAAAAAGGAATTATTGTTGAAAGAGGAACCCATGATGAATTGTTGCAGAAAAAAGGATTGTATTATTCCCTTTATCAAAAGCAGCAGATGAACGTTTAAGGGAGTTAGTGGTTAGTTGTTAGTTGTTAGTGGTTAAGAATTTTGTAGGGTGTGTAACGGCTTGAATATTTATTGATAGAAACTTTAAAGAAGGAAAATGCCGTTACGCACCATTGAATTGGGGAAAAAACGACCACCTCCAAGAAAAATCGCCCGCACCCTCGAAGGGTGGGGCTACATTTACGAAGCCCGTCTGCACGGGCTAATAAGTTAATTAATGTTATTTTTTTTAATCAATTCATTTACCAGTCCTATTTATAGGACTTATGCTTTTAGACTGGGACTTGCAGTCCCAGGCGGATATCAACGCAGTCCAATAATTATGACAATAGTATATTATTAATTGAAATCAATATAAAAAACAGCAATGCATAAGGTTAATTTAAAAGATGCTCAAACTCAACTTGCGGAATTAATCGAAGAAGCCGCAAGTGGCAAAGAAGTGATTATATTCCGCAATGATGGAACATCGTTTCAAATTGTGCCAGTTGAAGCAGAAAAGCCATATCCTAAATTTGGTAGCGCAAAGGGTTTAATTGAAATGTCGGATGATTTTGATGAGCCGTTGGAAGATTTCAAGGAATATGCTCCATGAAATTGCTTCTTGATACTCATACATTTTTATGGTTCATTGGTGGAAATCTGAATTTGAGCAGTACAGCTAGAAACGCGATTGAAAATACAAATAATCAGCGATTTATCAGCATTGCAACTCTTTGGGAAATATCTATTAAAATTAGCATTGGAAAACTGAAGCTGGGACTTGAATTTACAAAAATTGTGGAACGAGAAGTTTATGGAAATGCAATATAAATACTGGAAATATTACCGGAGCATTTAGACGAGTTAGTAAACTTACCTTTTCATCATAAAGACCCTTTTGATAGACTGATAATTGCACAAAGTTTGGTAGAAGGGATGACTTTAGTATCAAAGGATGCAGCATTCGGGAATTATTTTGTAGAGTTGTTGTGGTGAATTGTTGTGAAATACTTTCCTATTTTTTCGTAGCTTTTATTGTAGATTATGTCTTGACTGTGTTCTGCATCAATGGAGCTATCACCTTTTAAAATAAGAAATAAGAATTAAAAACATGAACAAATGACTACATTATCAACCACCCCAAAAACATCACCTAAATTAAATTATGATGTACTAATTGAATAAGCAGATGGTAGCGTTAGCGCAACAGTATTAGGTTTACCAGATTGTCAAGCAATTGGTGCGACTAAAGAAGAAGCATTGAAAAATCTAACTCAACTTCTGACTCAGCGTTTGGCTAATGCTGAAATCGTTTCTTTAGAAATTGAACCACCGAAAAAAGAACATCCTTGGATGAAATTTGCTGGTAAATATAAAGATGACCCGCAATTTGATGAGATGATGGAATATATCGAGCAAGAGCGTCGTGAAGATTATGCTCGAATGGAAGAAAATTATTGTAATTTAGATACTGAGAATGAAGCGAATTAATTCGTTTGTTAGAGAAAATTACTGATTAAAAAACCGCAGAGACGCGGAGAGCGCAGAGGAAAGAAATAAGGAGAAATACTCTTCCTAAACAAAACATTTAAAACATCCGAAATAATACTTAAATAATTGTATTTTTTTAGCATTGTACTTGAATTTATCTTTACGGTTGAATAAAAAAACTACACCTTCGGGAATCCAATTATCTTGTATTATTTCCCAGTTATGGTTAAATATCAGCGCTTAATTAAACAACCTTTTATACTTTTCCCTTTAACGTTTCTGCTAATCTTTTTTGTCTGCTTCCCTTGGATAAATGCCAAAGAAGCACTAAAGCCGAAACCGCAACAGTGGCAGATTAACGGTATTTTGGCTGCTTTGGATGATGATTATGACCGAGTAAATTTTATCGGTTTGTTAGCTTATGGTGACCGCTAGGTCATAGCCCACGGATAAATCCGTGGATTAGACATAGGCGAAGCCCCTAAATTTTATTTATGGGGCATTAATTACGAATTACGTAGCTTGCGTGGCACGTTAGCGTTCACGTTCACGAAGTGTGCCCGAAGGGCATAGTGCGGTTCAGCGTGTCCGATAGGACATAGTGACATATTACGAATTACGAATTATACTCACTCCCTTAATACATACCCAACCCCCCGCACCGTTTTAATCAATCGCTTCTCATCATTCGCTTCCAATTTCAACCGCAAATAACGCACGTAAACTTCAATAATGTTGGAATCTCCCATGAAATCGTAACCCCAGACTTCTTCGAGGATTTTGTCTCTGGTTATGACTTGTCGGGGATGTCTGAGTAAATATTCGAGTAAGTCAAATTCTTTGGCTGTCAATTCAATTAATCGTCTATCTCGGTAAACTTCCCGAGTACTGCGGTTTAATTTTAAATCTTCAAATTCTAAATTATCTTCGCTATCTTCGTTGGATTTACTGCGAATGCGTGCCCGTACTCTTGCCAATAGCTCTTCTACACTGAACGGTTTTACTACATAATCATCCGCACCCGCATCCAAACCAGCAACGCGATCGCTAACTTCGTCTTTAGCAGTTAACAAAATTATCGGCACTTTATCCCCGGTGCTTCGCAATCTCCTGCAAATTTCTAAGCCAGTCATTCCGGGTAGCATCCAGTCTAAAAGGATTAAATCTGGCTGAGATTCCCGTGCCATAGTCAATCCAGTTAATCCATCGTTAGCAACGCTAACCTGATAACCTTCAAAACCTAACTCTAATTCTACAAATTTTGCTAATTTAACTTCGTCTTCAACTAGTAAAATGTGCGCTGTCATAAAAGTAAATTATTCTAAATATATAAAATTGTCCGACCTGTTGATTCTATGTATATATCATGAATCATTTTGATAATTGATGTTACAATAAGTTCGCTTTTATTTTAGGAAAAATATTGTATATTATTTATATTTATTTTATGGGAAAAAGTATCGAAACAGAGCATAAAAATACTAGTTTTCATCAAGAAAGTATTATAAAATTCAAAAAAATTAATAATACTATTTAAATAAAGAATTAAGGAAAATATATGTTAATAGAATCTCAAGCTTCGCAGCAGAAACAGCGAACTTTAGAAGTTTTATCGTCTCTTAGTTATCGCAATGGAGAGCTAAACAAATTTTTACGAGAAATTGCGATAGGTGTTAGTAAGCTAATTACGATTGATTGGTCTGTAGTTACTCTTTGTCTGGGGGATTTCGATAAGATTCTTGCTAGCAGCGTAGAACTAGATGATTATGATACTACTTATTCTTTGCATGGTGTAGTAACTGGAACGGTAGTAAAAACAGGAAAAAGTCTTACAGTTGATGATACCAAAACTTGCACCGAACATGGTGCAGTACCGGAAGGATATCGTTCTTATTTAGGAGTTCCTTTACGCACTTCTCAAGGAGAAGTAATCGGTACAATTTGTTCGTTTCATCAGCAACCGCGCAAATATAATTCAGAAGAACTTGCTATTGTCGAATTATTTGCCGAAAGAGCAGCAACTGCAATTGATAATTATCAACTTTATCAGCAGCAATGTAAATTTAATGAAATATTAGAAGCGGAAGTTGCGAAAAGAACGCAGGAATTAAAAGCAGCACAAGCCTCACTTATTGAAAAAGAACGTTTGGCAGCGATTGGGGAATTTGCTTCGGGTATTATTCATGAAATTCGCAACCCTTTCACTACCATGAAAATGGGTTTGACTTACTTTAAGAAAACAGATAAATCCGAACCTTCTCAAATGCGAGTATCTTTAGCATTAGAAGAAGCAGATAGATTAGAAAGATTGTTAAAAGAAATCTTGCTGTATGCAAAACCTCAAAAACTAGATTTACAAGCAATCGATATAAACAAATTTATTGCCGAAATGTTGGAATCGCTGCGAATGATTCCAGCAGCAACTCAACGTCAGATAGAATATTATCCCCCATCAACTCAGTTAAAAGTAATGGGAGATCAAGATAAGCTCAAACAAATTATAATTAATCTTGTTCGTAACGCTTGTGAAGCTATAAGCGTAGGAGAAACCGTTAAAATTCACCTTGAAAAGATCGAAAAATTTGAAAATAATTCTAATGAACAAAAAGAGTATATATCAATTAACATTTGCAACGGTGGAGAACCCATACCGCCAGAGGTTTTACCGAAATTAACTCAGCCTTTTTATTCGACAAAATCCTCTGGAACTGGATTGGGGCTGGCAATAGTTAAACGCATAGTAGAATCTCATAATGGTGAATTGTCGATCGAATCCAACGCAGAAATAGGAACAACAATAAGCGTAAAATTACCAATTTGTTCTTAGCAATAAGCGGTAATATCTTCACCACATTCATCAGCAAGATAGCACAAAGCTTTAAAGCGTAAAGTCACAACTTGCTCGTAAAGAGGATTTAACTTACACATTGGAGGAATGTGAAATAATTTGCGTCCAAAAACTATGATATCGCGTTCAAAAGGACACTGTGCGGGAATAAGTTTGCACAGAGAATGAGCTAATTTAGGATTGCGAATTTCTTGAGAATCCAGCCATTGACGAATAGGAGAAAGAAAATCGGATTGAGAATTGTTTTGAGTAAAGCTTGTCATGATTTTTACTTCTATTATTTAATAGTAGAGCCAGGAACTTTAAATCCTTTTCTATATATAAATAGGTGCGGATTTAATCAGTTATGCATAACATTCCAACGAACACCTATAACTACATACAGCTATTTGAGGGTTCCGGATATTTCAACGAGAAAATAAATGTCAAACAATTAACGTATTTTGAAGAATGAATTCTATATAATTCATAAGTTTATTTAGTTGACGAATAAATAGTTATTTAGATATTTATGAATTTATCTATCAAATTTATATGAGTTGTAAAGCCGTTTCAATCAAAGATGATACATACCAATAATGTAGAGACGTTGCACTGCAACGTCTCCCCGTATTTCAATTTGTATCAAAAATATAGAATTGCATAATAATTTTAGCTCTTGAAAAACTAAGAACTGATAATTACTTATTCCCCATTCCCTGTTAAGAGTTCCCTATTCCCCGAACTACAAAAGCATCGATAAGATAAGATAACAGCGTAGACACATGGCTGTTTGCCGAATATCACCTAATAACCAGCAACGAAGCGATACTTAAAGATGCCCAAGTGGAAACTTGTTACCGAATTTACCTTTGATAGCGCCCATTACATCAAAGATTATGATGGCCCTTGCGGTAGGATGCACGGGCATAGTTATACAGTGAAAATAGAAGCAATTAGCAGTAAACTACACTCTTCAGAATTTTGTCCTCATCCGGTGATGGTTGCCGACTTTAGAAGCTTACGTTGGGCAAAAAAAGATGTGACAAAAGGAGGATTAGATCATTGTGTTCTTAATGAAGTGATGCCTCCCGAATATGAAACTACGGCAGAAATGATTGCTAAATATATATACGACGAAACCAAGAAGAAATTACCAGAAGGGGTAAAAATAAAAGTTGCGGTATCGGAGACGGCTAATTCTTGGGCTGAGTATGAGGATGATTGAGGGGTTTATAGTGAAAACAGTAAATAAGAAAAATATCCAATGCCACCTTTCCAGCTTATCTCCCCGACAACCGCTAAAAATAATAATTTAATTGAAGTTTATCAAAGTAATTACGGTACTCTCTACCAAGGAGATTGCCTAGATTTTTTATCTTCTATTCCCGATGAAAGCATAGATATTCTATTCGCAGATCCACCTTTTAATCTTGGTAAAAATTAGGGTAAAGGTGTGAGCGATAATCTCAAAGATAACGAATATCTTACATGGTCAAAAAACTGGTTAAATGAAAGCGTTCGCATACTAAAACCAGGAGCTAGTTTATTCGTTTTTAACTTACTTAAATGGTGCATTGAATATGGTGCATATCTCAACCAAAAAGGTATGTTTTTTCGTCACTGGATTGCTTGTAGAATGCCGAAAGCTTTTCCCAGAGGTAAGCGAATGTCTCCCGCTCATTATGGTTTACTTTATTATACGAAAGGAGAACCGGCAGTTTTTAATAAAGTCTATACACCAATACAAGTTTTGATAAAAGCAAACTTATATTTACCGATTATTAACTGTTTCCAAATAACCTTGTAAATATTTAACCCATTTTTCGGTAACATCAGCCAAGCAGCTTTATTTAAAATAACTAATTTAACTATTTAATTTTATACCTTAATTACAAAGGCTTGCGTATTTACTTTCAAAAAAATATGTCCTATTGGATTAATAATAATTAAGTTTAATAACCATCTAAGCTGTAGCAATCGTTAATTATCCTTGCATTAGATAACCTTTACTAACTACGCTTCTAATTGTCAATCGGATTTTACGGTAGGAAAACCATACCTAATAGAGCAAACTTTGATATTTATAAAGTTGCTTTTGGAGGTTAAGCTTTAAGTAGAGTAGCTTTTTATTACAAAAAGCGATAATAAACTTTCAATACCTGGTAACTTTTAATTGCGCTGTTTGAGAAATCCCTAATGCTAGAGCGAATTTTTGATTATCTTCAATATAATTTCAGTATTGAAGCAACTATAGTCCTACTTATTCTAATTTTTTTAGAAGCCATTCTATCGGCAGATAACGCGATCGCCCTCGCTGCCATTGCTCAAGGGCTTGAAGACAAAGAACTCGAACGTCAAGCGCTTAACTTCGGTTTAGTCGTTGCCTACGTGCTGCGAATTACTTTGCTTTTAACGGCTACTTGGGTACAAAAATACTGGCAGTTCGAGTTAATCGGCGCAGCTTATCTACTATGGTTGGTATTTCAACACTTCACTACCGATGAAGACGAAGAAGGTAGCGAACATACTGCCCGCTATGCATCGCTATGGCAAGTAATACCCGTAATTGCCTTTACCGATTTAGCTTTTTCCTTGGATAGCGTAACCACTGCGATCGCCGTTTCCGATACGAAATGGTTGGTAATAACGGGAACCACCATTGGTATTATTACCCTAAGATTTATGGCAGGTTTATTTATTCGTTGGTTGGATGAATTTGTCTACCTCGAAGATGCAGGCTATATTACCGTCGCATTCGTAGGCTTGCGTTTATTATTGAGAGTAGTCAACGAAGCTTTAGTTCCCCCTCAGTGGGTAATAGTCACTGCCATCGCAATAATTTTAGCCTGGGGATTTTCCAAGCGGACAGAAGAAAGCGAAAACACAAATTAGTTGTTAGTTGTTAGTTGTTAGGAGTAGGGAATTGGGCATGGGGCATGGGGCATTGGTAATTGGTAATTGGTAATTGGTAATTGGAAATTGGAAGTTAGTTATTTTTCTCCTTGTCCCCTTGTCTTCCCCATCTCCCCATCTCCCCATCTCCCCATCTCCCCATCTCCCCATCTCCAGAAAATCTTAGTTGTTAATTATTTAGAAAATTTCTCATTCAACCAAGGCATAACTTCTGGCTGCCAGCTGACTAATTCATCATTGCTGAACCATAAAGAAATTTCTCTTTGTGCGGTTTCGATAGCATCGGAACCGTGGATAATATTACGACCAATATCAACTCCAAAATCACCACGGATAGTTCCGGGTTCTGCTGTTAGGGGGTTGGTTGCACCAATCATCTTTCTCGCAGCAGCAACAACACCTTCACCTTCCCAAACCATCGCGACAACAGGGCCAGAAGTAATAAATTCTACTAAGCCAGCAAAAAACGGTCTTTCTTTGTGAACGTCGTAATGGGATTCAGCTAATTCCCGGCTGACTTTCATGAATTTCAAACCAACTAAAGTAAAGCCCTTGGTTTCGTAGCGGCGAATGATTTCACCAGCTAACCCACGCTGTACGCCATCAGGCTTAATGGCTAAAAATGTGCGCTCCATCACTATCTCCTATAAATTAATTAATCTATCACTTGTTATTTGTCCGTCGCGATTCGCTTTTTGTCAATAGGGAATTGGGGATTGGGCATGGGGCATTGTAGAAATCTTTAAGAATTAATCTCCCCTTGTCCCCCCTACGGGTTGCGCCACTTCTCTCAACGCGGCGGCAGTGGCTACAACGGAGGAAACCTCCGCAACGCGCTACCTTGGGAACCCGCGCCTTCTTAGTGGCTGTGCGATCACCCCATCTCCCCATTACCCCATCCCCCCATCACCCCATCCCCCTCTCTCCAATCCCCAAAAATTTATACCTTACGTATATTCCCACTTAAACAGGAATGCGTTAAATTGTATCGTGGGTGAAAGTAGGAAGGTGACTAGTAAATGGGTGTTGAGTCTGGTGCTACATCTGGAATAGGAAATTTCTCATTGAATGGAAAAAAAGCTAAAGCTAAATTCAGTAACAATAAAAAAATTCAGAAACTTTTGCCACCTAGTACGAAATCGGATTCGCCCCGAAGTCATTGGACGATCGAAGAAAGTGAAGCACTGTACCGCATTGAAGGTTGGGGACAGCCTTATTTTTCCATAAACGCGGCAGGTCATGTTACGGTTTCTCCAAAAGGCGAACGTGGTGGTTCTCTGGATTTGTATGAATTGGTTAAAGCCCTTAAACAGCGTAATTTGGGTTTACCTCTATTAATTCGCTTTTCTGATATTTTAGAAGACAGAATCGAGCGCCTTAATGCTTGTTTCGCTAAAGCTATAGCTCGCTATAATTATTCTGGCGTTTATCAAGGTGTATTTCCCGTAAAATGCAATCAGCAAAGGCATTTTATTGAAGATTTAGTCCGGTTTGGTAAACCCAATCAGTTTGGCTTGGAAGCAGGTTCTAAGCCGGAATTAATGATTGCTTTGGCGTTGTTAGATACTGCGGGAGCTTTGTTAATTTGTAACGGTTATAAAGACCGTGAATATATTGAGACTGCGATGTTAGCTCAAAGACTAGGGCAAACCCCAATTTTAGTTTTAGAGCAAATAGAAGAAGTTGATTTAGTTATTGAAGTTAGCCGCCAATTAGAAATTAAACCAATCTTGGGAATTCGCGCCAAACTTAGCACTCAAGGAATGGGACGTTGGGGAACTTCAAGTGGCGATCGCGCTAAGTTCGGTTTGAATATTCCCGAAATCATTCGCGGTGTTGATAAGTTACGAGATGCCGATTTGTTGGATTCTTTACAGCTTTTGCATTTCCATGTCGGCTCGCAAATCTCGGCTATTAATGTAATTAAAGATGCTATCCAGGAAGCAAGCCGCATTTATGTGGAGTTAGTTTCCTTGGGGGCAAATATGAAATATCTTGATGTCGGTGGCGGGTTGGGGGTTGATTATGACGGTTCTCAAACCAATTTCTACGCTTCTAAAAACTACAATATGCAAAACTATGCCAACGACATTGTGGCAGAGTTAAAAGATGCTTGTAGAGAACAAGATATTCCCGTACCAACACTTATCAGCGAAAGCGGACGAGCTATTGCTTCCCATCAATCGGTACTAATTTTTGATGTTCTCAGTACTAGCGAAGTACCATTAGAACCACCCGAACCCGTTCAAGAAGGTGAATCTCACATTATTTCCTATTTGTGGGAAACCTTCCAATCTATCAACGAAGAGAATTATCAAGAGTTTTATCACGATGCAGTTCAGTTTAAAGAAGAAGCCATTAGTCGTTTCAATTTAGGAATTCTATCTTTGAGGGAACGAGCCAAAGCCGAACAATTATACTGGGCTTGCTGCTATAAAATTCTTAACATCACTAAACAGCAAGAATACGTACCCGACGATATGGAAGATCTAGAAATAATTATGTCTTCTATCTATTACATAAATCTTTCTGTATTTCAATCGGCACCCGACTGTTGGGCGATCGATCAGTTATTCCCGATTATGCCCATACACCGTTTGGATGAAGAACCCACGCGGCGCGGTATTTTAGCTGACTTAACCTGCGACAGCGACGGAAAAATTGATAGCTTTATCGACTCGCGAGACGTTAAATCTGTTTTGGAACTGCATACTTTTAAACCGGGAGAAGCCTATTACTTAGGAATGTTTCTTAATGGGGCTTACCAAGAAATCATGGGTAACTTACATAACCTCTTCGGCGATACGAATACAGTTCATATTGAGCTTACACCCAAAGGTTATCAAATTAAGCACGTAGTTAAAGGCGATACGATGAGCGAAGTCGTAGGTTACGTACAGTACGATGCCGAAGACATGATAGAAAGAATTCGTCAGCGTTGCGAACAAGCCTTAGAAGCAAACCAGATCACCATCGCCCAATCCCAGCGACTATTGCAAACTTACGAACAAAGTTTGAGTCGGTATACTTATCTTTCTTCTTGAATCAATACCTCGGAACCTCACCCCCTTCCCCTCTCCGCTATTTTGGAGAGGGGTGTCCAAATCCTTCCCCTCTCCTTGACAAGGAGAGGGGTGTCCGCAGGACGGGGTGAGGTTTCGAGTGTGTTGGACTTGTACCCATTCCCAAAAATAAAACCCGGCTTCTCTAAAAACAAGAAACCAGGTTTTACTAAGTTTTATATTGTAATTCCCGCTCAGCTAGGTTTTGTCTCTAATAACTCGGCGATCGCTTGACGTTCTGCGGGGTTGTGAGCAGGTGGTGCTTGACGAGCATCGGTAATCAACCAATCCAAAGAAGCTGCTTGAACATCAATTGATGCTCCAGTTTTATCGACGCAGTAACGACCATAAACCAGCTTATCAACTAACATGACTCCAGGGCCAAGCCGAGAATATTCAAAAATCACGCTGTTTTCTACGGTAGCACCGCTACATACGCAGCAAGAAGGGCCAATATAAACTGGACCAACTATTTTAGCTCCATCTTCTATTTTGGTCATTGCACCAATGTAAACTGGGCCAGTAATATCTACTTTGTCCCAATTTACGGAAACGTTTAAACCAGTGTAAATTCCTTCTTTGACTTGATTACCGGGGATTTGTACGTTTTTAATTTCTCCTGAAAGTACACCGCGAATTGCTCGCCAATAATCAGGAACTTTACCAATATCTACCCACTCAAAGTCCATTGCTTGAGCGTAGAATGGCGCACCCATTTCCACAAGCTTAGGGAATAAGTCGCCACCGATGTCATACTCAACTCCAGAAGGAATATGTTCAAATATCTCTGGTTCAAAAATGTAAATACCAGTGCTGATATTAGTACTTTTAGCTTCCTCAACAGTTGGTTTTTCTTGGAATTCCTTAATACGGCCATCATCATCAGTAACAACAATACCGTAACTAGAAACTTCTTCCCGAGGTACAGTTTTAGTGACGATTGTGGCGATAGAACCTTTTTCTCTATGCCATTTCACTGCTGCGGTTAAATCCAGGTCAATCAAAGCATCGCCGCACATTACAATAAAAGTATCGTCGAAAAACGTTTTAAAGTCCTGAATTTTTCGCATTCCGCCAGCAGAACCGATGGCTTTTCCGACTAATTTACCGTTATTATCAATACTACCTTCAAAAGAATAACCAATTTCTACACCAAATCGCTGACCGTCACGGAAATAACTTTCGATTTCCTCAGCTAAATGACTAACGTTGACCATAATTTGGTCGAAGCCATGCTGCCGTAATAGTTCAAGCAAAAATTCCATCACTGGCTTTTGCAGGATGGGAATCATCGGTTTGGGAGTTGTGTAGGTAATCGGACGAACGCGAGTACCTTTACCCGCAGCCAAAATCATTGCTTTCATAAATACTTAGTCCTCAACCACAAGCCAGTTTACATAGATTAAGTGATACTTCATCATCTGTTTTTATTTGTATGAAGTCATCCCTAAAAGCACGGATAATGCCCTTATAATGCATTCATATAATGGGTATTGGCAGATAAAACTATCTGAAATTGCCAATATTCCAGTTTACTCACATTTGAGTATCCAACTCAAAGCTCGCATCAAAGCTTTCTCCAAAACCAGAACGACTTTAAAAAGCCATATCTGTTATCGGTACTCAAAAAAATTAACTTGCTGCTTGAGACATAGGATTACTATTGCATTCTGCAAGCAAGCGAATTTTTATTTCCTGATAGAAATCTTCTTGATACAACTCTACTTTCGACTGAGCCGAGAGCAACAGTAATGCCCAGAATACGCTTACTGTATGAGAATTTTCACCATGAGAATGATCTTTCCCCAAATCCGATATTGACTGAGTTTGCGACCACCACTCTACCAACTGTTCCAAATTCAGCCAGCTTTCTCCTAGATGCAGCTCGGCAGTTTTAGTCTGCAAAACTTTTTCTAATTCTCCAGCAACCTCTGTGAGATTTTCTTGATGTGCTAATTCTAACGCTGCCTTTAAAGTTCTAATACCGGGCTGGCGTTTTTTCGCCAAAGGTCTAGTTTTTTGTACCAGTTGCAGTTGGTTAGCCATTACCTGCAACTGGTCTATTAACTCTTGTAAACTTACCCGACGAGCGGGTGGAGGCATTGCCGAACGTCTTCGCCGCAACTGTTTCTCCAAAGGCAGCCTAGCTATACGCTCATTCAAGCCATTTTCACCATCAAGCAGAAACTGATCTTCTAAAGAAGCATCTAGTTCATCTTCTGCCGATTGCAATTCCATCAAAGTGTTGGCTTTGAATAAAACCAGCATTGAAGCCGATAAAAATGCTTGTCCTGACTGAGATAAATCTGATTCATACCTCTTCCTCCTTTTCTCAGGTGCCATGAGTTCTATATAACGGTCTATCACCTCAACTACCTGCACATCCCAAGGATCGATTTCTCCTTGTTCGGCTTGATGAATAAGTTGTGCGATCGTTTCTAAAAGCTCAGAAGCATCCATCGACAAGTACTAAAATTTTTGTGAAAGGGCAGAATTGCAGGTCAAAGGTTAAAGGTTAAAGGTTAAAGGTTAAAGGTTAGGAGTTCAGAGTTAGGAATTAGGAGTTAGGAGTTAAAAATTATCCCCTTATTCCCTTGTCCCCTTGTCCCCTTGTCCCCCCATCTCCCCATCTCCCCACCTCCCCACCTCCCCATCAAGCGTTAGCTGAATCGCTAGCTGTTGGTAAAGAAGGTTGTAAGGATTGAATTTGGGCTTGGTACTCTTCAATAAGAGATTCTAATTGTTGAATTTGAACGTTCTTTTGACGAACTTTTTGACCAGACCATAATAGTCTTTCTAAGTGAGTCCAAACGCGGTGGGAACCAAGCTAAAATCCCACCACTACCTAATGCTATAAGCAACTCAACTGAAATTGGTGCTTGTACTTCCATACCTGGAATTAGATGAATAGTTCCTAATTCTGTGTTTTCTATACTGAATAAAGCGAAAGCTAAACAAAAAATAAAAATTATCGCAAAATTTACTTGTCTCATTGGATATCTAGTTAAGTAATTAATTGTTGCTATTTTTTACCAGGTCTTTCCAATCAATACCCGCCATGAGTGGTAAATATTAGTTGTGCAACCTTGATATAATTCGTTACACGCATACGACCAATAAAGTATAAGAATAAAATTCACCAAAAAAGTATATCACGATATTTTTATACCTTTACTCAGAAAAAAAATAACATTTTAATTTTCGTCTTTATACTGAAGTAAGGTAAAAATAGCTACACAAAAGCTAAAGACATAATTTTTAATTAACTTTTCCCTAACTTTTCTGCCCTAGCATTCCGCTAAACGATATATTTTTCATTGGCATTTATCTATCCCTCTATAGACTACTTAAAATTTTTTTCTATAACCAGTATTAAAGACTACTAATCGGGAATAAGTTAGGAGTTATGAGTTAGGAGTAGGGAGTTAGGAATTAGGAAGGGCGTGAAATTATAAGAAGTGCGTTAACTGAGTGTGTCCGTCAGATTATGCATCTTGCCCAGCGAATAATCGCAAGCGAGCAAGATGCTCGCACTACTATTTTGAAATACACTGAGATAATTGATCGTTGATAACTGTTCACTGTTCACTGTTCACTGTTCACTGCTCCCTGCTTTTGAATAGCGTCGAAGGTACCTTTAACAGTTCCGGCGATGGGAATGGCAACTAAAGTTCCTAGTAATCCTGCAATCTCGAAGCCGACTAAAATCACCACGAAAATCCAGATGGGATTAAGTCCGATAAAGTTTCCTAGCAATTTTGGGGCTATCAAATTATCTTTGATTTGCTGCATCAATATTGAGAAGAATGCTAGTTGAGTTGCTAGCCACCAATTTTGCAGCAGCAGCAATATAGTAACGAAGCCAATACCTAAACTAGCTCCAATAAAGGGGATAAGTTGGGATATCCCTATGACTACAGCAAATAAAAAAGCAAATGGAATTCCGATAACTAAAAAAATTGGTGTAAGACTTGCCACCATGAACAGTGCTAGTAAAAATTGGCTGAGAAAAAAGTAGTGGAAATTCAACTGTAAAGATTTACTTAAAGGAAGTCGGATTTTTTCAGGTAAGAGATTTACCAAGCCATACCAAACGCGATCGCCATATAAAAGCATATAAAAAGCCAGCACTATAACTAAGATAGTATTGACTAAGGTTGATACCAGGGTTCCCGCAAATCCCACAGCACCAAGCGGTAATTCCTTGAGCAAGTTTTCGATGCTGGCATTAGTTTGGTTGGCTAATATTTTTAAGTTTATTAGTGGTAAGCTTCGTTTTTTGGCTATTGTTTCAAGTTGTTCTAACTGGCTTTGGAAGCTGTTTAACCAATCGGGGATTTTATCGGTGAGTTGGATAGTTTGATTAATGACAAGGGGTACGAGGGTAACACCGATCAAAATCAGCAGCGTTAAAGTCAATAATAAAACTATAGTTACCGCCCATTCACGGGAAATACGGGCGCGTTCTAAAAATCGAACTGGATAATTAAGCAAAAAAGCTAGGATTGCTGCAATACTTAAAATAGTAAGTGGATGCCGAAAGTAATGAAAAATTACAGAGAGCAGTCCCACATTAAGAGCTATAATTGGGGCGCTCAAACCATATACTAATAAGTTTTTTAGGGAAGCCCAACGGCGCATCCGCATATATTTTTTTTATTTTGTAGTATTTCTATATTTTGCAATCAAACAATTGTAATGGATAAAAATATAGCTGAACTTCGTCAAGATTATACCTTGCAGGGCTTAAGTGAAGCCGAGATCGATTCTAATCCTTTTGCACAATTCAAAGAATGGTTCGATCAAGCATTGAGTGCCGATATCCTAGAACCAAACGCCATGATGGTGGCGACTACCACACCAGAAGGTAAACCGTCGGCGAGAATGGTGTTATTAAAAGATTTTGACGCACGCGGTTTTGTCTTTTATACCAACTACAATAGCGATAAAGCACAAGAGTTAGCGGAAAATCCTCAAGCTGCTTTGGTGTTTTGGTGGGCAGAATTGCAGCGTCAAGTAAGAATTTGCGGACGAGTAGAAAAAGTCTCAGACAGTGAGTCAGATAAATATTTTTACAGTCGTCCTTTGAGCAGTCGTTTGGGTGCTTGGGCATCAAATCAAAGTGAAGTTATCGAAAATCGAGAAGTACTTGAGCAACATTTAGAAGAATTAAAAGAAAAATATCAAGATCGAGAAATACCTCGTCCGTCTCATTGGGGTGGAATTCGAGTTATACCGGCAGAAATTGAATTTTGGCAAGGGCGTTCGAGCCGTCTTCACGACCGTTTAATTTATACAAGAATGGAAGATGGTAGTTGGAAGATTGAGCGGTTGTCGCCTTAAAGATTGGGTGTTGGTAAAACTGGCGGTTGAAACCGCTGCTACGCAAGGCGAAACCCACCTCCGTGGGTTAATAGTAAATTATTATATCGGACTTCTCAAAATTTATTTCTAACCTAAAACCAATCCCCCAAAACAAAAGACACGACATTCGCCGTGCCTTTATAAACTTATCTGAGCAATTCATAATTCATAATTATGGCTTGATTTCTTCCTCATCATCCCAAGGAGGAATTTCTCCTGTTACTCTCGGTGTCAAATCGAATTTTTCCTCCTCAGATGGTATTTCTGCCGTAATTGTTGGAGGCTTTGATTTATCCTCTTGCTGAGAATCTTCGTCATCGTCCCACGGTGGTATTTGTCCAACAATTTTCGGAGAGGTAGAAGGAATTTCGGCTGTAATTATAGTTGTACGAATTTTACTGTTTTTCTTGGTAATTTCAGCTTTGCAATTTTGACTCAAATCTTCTTCGGTACTGTTTTCTGAAGTATCAGTTTTGCTAGCTTGAATATGTTCTTCTTCTTGAGATTTCTTGCTCAAAGTTTTGATTTTGATTGGCAATTTTTTGCCTTTTTTCTCAGACATCGCGATTCGTTCCTATATTTAATTCTATATTTGATTCAAGGAAGGCAATTAAATCCAGTTCATTTCCTTAAGGATTTCTCCGACGTGTTTAACAAATCTTTCCCCCGTCATTTCAGGCAATTCGTGAATCTTATCTAATTTCTTCATCAGTACATATTGCAAATCAGTAAATCTTTCACGCACTCCTTGGAAATCTGGATCTCTACTTGCCCAATCCCAAAGATTGCGATCGCCATCTCTAAGTAAGGCGTAAATTAAGTACTGACGGGCTTTTTGCTTTGTTTGCTCGTCACCGTTATTTTGGGCGCTAAAAATTGCATACCACGAAGCCAAATTGTACAAAAATCGCGAACTTAAATCGGATTCCGCATTCCACTGTTTCTCTAATAGCTGTATTTCTGTTTGAGCTTCTTCGACGAGAGTTCGATCTTTTGTTAGTAATTGCGCCATTGCTTTACCAACTTTAATTCTCCGTCTTACAGTTTCATCTTCACATCTCACGAGTGCTTTTTCGTATTGCAAAATCGCTTGTCGCTGAAGATTTATTCTTTTATTTTCCTGAAACTCTCTTCCTTGAGTGCTGTAAGTATCGCCTAAATTTTCATAAGGCTGATACCAGTTAGGGTCTAATTCTACAGCTGCTTGCAAATCTTCAATCGCTAATTGGTAAAAAAAGCTGCCATGAGTTGGAGCGCTGGCATAATTAATTACACCGAAAAAGTTATGTATTTGCGATTGATATCTTTCACACCAATTGCCTAGATAGTACCAAGGCACGTTAGCTAGCATTTCTCGTTTTGAAAGTTCCACCGCCAACCACCGAGTAGCAGGTTTTAATAACAACCTGAAACGGTCTTTTAATTCGGGATATGTCTCAATAATTGGTAACTCAAATTCTTCATCAGCTACAGGTTTAGATGCCGTTTTAGATGCTGTTTTCGCTACTGTTTCAATTACCGTGTCAGTTACACTTTCTGTTTTATTTTCTTCCCAAATAGTGTAAAGCTTAGAAGCACCATTTCCCTGAATATCCGTAACTTCAAAAGTTATTCCCAGTCTGTTGTAATCTTCACCTTGACTTTGCAAGATACTAGTTACTTTGGTTCCATAAGGGGGGAAAATAATTTTGAGCAAACTTACTAAAGGGTCGATTTGATCCGGTGTAAACTCGTTTAACGAAGCGACTAAATTAGACAGTCTTTCATCCGGAGTTGTTTGAGGTAGAGGTAACTTGTCTGGATGACGATAAGTTCGCAGCCCATTAACATTAATATGTTCTTTGAGACGTTGGTGAACTCCCTTCATTTCCCGAACCAATCTTTCTCGTCCCAACTGACTCAAACCTGGTAAAACAAACTCCATCCCTTCCGCACCAGAAGCGTTTGTAAAATTATCTACAATTAGTTGGGATGAACGGGAAGCAACTAAAATTATAATTCGCTGGATAACGGCAAGACTCAGTAAAATTATGATTACTTTTGCCAGAAAGAAAACGGTTCTGTTAAAGCTTTTATCTACTTTCTCCAGGTTTTCTAGAACTTGCTCCAAAGAAGTGTTTGGTTTTTCTTTTTCTTCTAACTCCGATGCAGCAACAACGATCGGTGTCTCAGTTTTCGTAGAACCCGATATCGGTGCTTGAGAGCATCCCGAACCAAAGTTAATCGCTACAAAGGTAAATACTAATACAAGCCTTTTTTTCACAACCGCTGCAATTTAATGGTTTTTGTGACAGCAGATATTTTCTGCGTATCATAAATTACGTATTCTTAACACGGATTTTTGGAATTGGCAACAGGAGGGGAAGGGGAGATGGGGCGATGGTAAGCCACTGCGTTGGGCGGGTTCCCCGACTTGTAGCAAGTGGCGCAACCCGGAGGGGGGGACAAGGGGAATTTGAACTTTTAACCTTTAACCTTAACAACTCCTAACTCGTAACTCCTAACTCCTAACTGTATGTCCCTTTCGGGACACGCTTCGCTAACACTGCTCGCTGTTAACTGGTGAAAATTGAATCTTTGGATCTGGCATAAAGCTGTATCTGAGGAAAAATCCTAATCCAACGAATAGAACAATTAACAAAGTACCAATTCCAACTGGGCTGGGAAGCCAGAAAACCGCTTCAAGGTGATTTAGCTGTCCGGATTTGAGTTTCCATGAAAGCTGCTTGTTGTTTTTCAGCGGTTCGATCGCATCTTCAGTTTCTTCAATGCCCGAAGCTCCCCAAGGAGTGTTCAAATTGAACTCCAAATCAATAATTGAGCCAGTGTTAGTTAAAGCGTTACCTTTACTGGAAATTAAACCCAAAGAACGCAAGTCTAAATCGTAAATTAACTGGTTCCGTACTAACAGTAAAAAATTACTCTGCTTTAAAACTAAATTTGATTCTATTTTCGGTAGCTCTGATTCCGATTCCGCTTTTTTAGAGCTAGATTTAGAATCATTTCTGGAGTTAAAAAATGTGTTGTATTTTCTTTGCAGTTCCCTACCATTGCTGAAAGGAATAGTTACAATTACTTCTTCGGGAGAAATTCTTTTTGCTGTTCCGTTTAGTTCGCGAGCGCGTCTTTCAATGCTATCCAACCATTCATAAACGGCATCGCCGCTAAAACTTGTTAGTTTCTCTGCCAATTTAATATGCTGTACGAATTTACCGTAATTAGCATTGTTGAAATTTACTCCTAAATCGTAATCCACACACCCAGAAAGTAACAGAGATGCTAACAATAAAATACATACAAGCCGTATTCGTTTAAAAAGGCTTTTAACTAATCGCGTCGAAATACGGGAAGAATTTCTTTGATAGCGAAATTGTGACATAATTACAGAGTTTAATTAGTTTATCGATTTTCAGATTTTGTTCTTGTTCGTGGCACCGCTTCGGATAATTGTTTAAAAACTTAACCAAAATAAGCTACCCAAAGTCACAGCAATAACAATTAAAGCCAGCCAGATAAAGCGATTGTCTTGAGTGTTTACCTGACTAAGATCGATAAACTCTACTTCCTCGACTTCTTTAACTGCGGGAGATTTTTTACGAGACGCAGCCACACGAATTTTACTTTTATCGGACAACGTTGCTAAATCGGGTATTTCAGTCATCCACTCTTTCGGACGTTCCAATTTAGGTGCTTTAAAAATATATTGCAATCGCTTGGCATCTTTACTGGTTTCTGGGTAAGGATGACGCTTAAGCAACTCGCAAAGCTCTATGGCTTCTCGATTTTGCCCAGACGCTTCATAAGCTGTTGCTAACCAAATTTGCACCTCACCACCAAGTCGAGTATTGCGCTCCAATAAAGCACAAGCCTTTTTCAACTCCTCAACAGCTTGGCGATATTTACCATTTTCAAAAGCAGCTTTACCATTACGGTAGCGCTGTTTAGCAATTTCTAAACTTTCAGAACTCACGTTGAAAAATATAAATAACCATCAGCCTTTATTTTGCCGTTTTAATGCAACTTTTTAAGAATATTTTGTAAAGGTAAGTATTTTCTTTGAGAAAAACTCTAAAATCTATCTAAAATCTATTTAAAATATAAATATTAGGTAGATTCACCGATCTTATAGCCCTCGGTGCTTAATTAGGACAATTATTATGTTTAAGAATACAAATTTGCAACCGTATTTTGCGGTTGGAGTTGCTGCTTTAATAGGTGCTGTAGCTGCACCAGCCTCCGCTCAGTCTGTAATCATCATTAATGACAGTACTCCCTACTACAGAGGACATAATCCGACTGTAGGTAATTTTATTTATGGAAGTCCCATTCCCACACCCATACCCGTGAATCCGGCGACGGGACATATACCTACACAAAGTTATTTTTCCAAACCCCGGAGATCGAGAACAATTTATAACTCTACATTTATTAATCCAGTTTTAGTTAACCCGACAATTATCAAAAGTCCCCGAAACCAAAGACGTTATCGCAACTCGCGGCGACGAGGTTATCATCAGCCAGCTTCGCGGATTTTGATTAATTCCCCTTGGTAAATTGGGAATAATAAAGCTAGTAGGTTGGGTTAGGCGGGTAACTATTTAGAGCATAAACTCAGAAGATTCAATTCCGCCGTAACCCAACTTCGTTGTTTAACAAGAAATATTATTACTTCTCTACAATACTGATGTTGGGTTACGAAACGATTAACATTAATTTTCGTTTTAATTTCAAATTGCCTGCTCGTGTCTAACCCAACCTACAAAACCCCAATCGCAACACTTACCCAAACTGAGAGCCAAGAATCATTGTGCCGATACCACCATCGGTAAAGATTTCTAGCAAAAGAGCATGGGGAATGCGACCATCAATAATATGCGCCGCACGTACTCCCTGAGCCAGCGAACGCACGCAACAGGTGACTTTTGGTATCATACCTCCAGCAACAATACCTTTTGAAATCAAGCCGCGAGCTTCTGTAATATCTACTTTGGCAATCAAAGTAGAAGGATCTTGATAATTTTCTAAAATACCCCGTGTATCGGTAAGCAAAATTAACTTTTCTGCACCTAATGCAGCAGCAATCTCTCCAGCTACTGTATCGGCATTAATGTTATAAGCTTGCCCCGTTTCATCGGCAGCGACGCTAGAAACTACCGGAATATAACCACTTTCGACCAAAGTTCCTAGAATTTCGGTATTTACAGAACTAACTTCTCCCACAAAACCAATATCATCTTGACCTTGGTGACGAGCTGTAATTAAGTTACCATCCTTACCGCATAAACCTACTGCTTTTCCACCGGCTTGGTTGATTTTGGCAACTATTTCTTTATTCACTCGACCAACCAATACCATTTCTACCACATCCATTGTCGCAGCATCGGTCACGCGCAAACCATCTTTAAACTGCGGTTCGATTCCTATTTTACCAAGCCAAGTATTAATTTCTGGGCCACCACCATGTACTAAAATCGGTCGTAAGCCGACACAAGATAAGAAAACAACATCGCGGATAACTTTATCCTTGAGGCTGCTATCCTTCATCGCGGCACCACCATATTTGACTACTACGGTTCTACCTGCAAATTTTTGTATATAAGGTAGTGCTTCACTCAACACCTTTACCCGACTAGCTGCATCCTGTTGAATATACTCAGTATCGTTAACCATCATAAGCAACATTTTATTGTCAAATGCGAATCATGATAGTTTAAAAGAATTTGGTGTTGCTATACAATAGTCCTGATTCGGGAAGTAACAATTTGTAGGTTGGGTTAGACACGTTAGCGTTCACGCGGAGCGTGCGGCTCAGCGTGTCCGGAGGACATAAAGCAAATTGCACTTATCACGAGAATATATATCCCAAGTGTCGTAACCCAACATGATCATTTTTTTGCCTTTCCCTAGTTATATTACAAAATACAGAGAATACAATGTTGGGTTATGGCGATCGCGATTAATTATTTCTGAAAAACCATACTTCTTGGTGCGCCATGAAGCCAACCGACAAAATACAATTCCTACTCGCTACTCCCGGTTTCTTATTCCCGGATTTTTCAAAACGCTGGGAATCTGTGCAAGTACTCGCTTGGAAATTTCTTCGGGGGTTTCCCCTTCTTGAAGAGTTATTCGTAAATCGGCTAAAGCATAAAGTGATTCTCGTTCTTTTATAAGATTGCCTATTTTTAATAAAGGATTACTATCTTGTAATAACGGTCTTGTAGTATCTTCTTTTAAGCGGTTATATAATAACTCCGGTGTTGCATCCAACCAGACAATTAAACCGTGATGCAGATAACTCCAGTTTTTCCGCTTTAATATAATCCCGCCGCCAGTTGCTACAGTTAACTTTGTATAAGCGCTAACTTGGGAGAGAACATCACTTTCTAGTTGGCGAAATTCAGTTTCTCCCTCTTGAGCAAATATTTGATTGATACTTTTTTTCGCAGATGCAGCGATGACTTCATCGGTATCTACAAACCCATATCCAAGTTCGCTTGCTAGTAAACGCCCCACAGTAGTTTTACCAGCACCCATCATCCCGATTAAGTAGAGGTTAATCCCTTGTAATAAGTTGTTCACGCTCTTGTAAGTCTTCTTTTTTCTAATTCTCACTCTACTTTAAAGTTAAGCATTTAGCGATTGACTTTCAGATGGTTTTTCAACTGCTTTTCAAAAATGCTGTGAGCAAACAATAGCGAACTCGCTTCATCTTGGCTAAATTTCAAATTTTCCTCAATCAGCTTTTCAATCAAATATTCACGTAATACCGGCGTTAGCGAAAAACCTTCAGGTACTCGATCGATTAGCGATCGCCTTTGTAATAATTCGACGGCTTCGAGGGTTAATCGCCCTGTTACTCTCAATACTAGTTCTTTTTGCAATTTCTGTAAGTCAAAATCATCATTGAGAGCTAGCAAGTACATAATTTGCTTTTCTAAAATAGATAAGCGGTTAAATTGCTCGTCTAACAAAGCGCGAATATGTCCAAAAACAACTGTCTCCTGTTGCAGAAATTCTTCTATATTTCCAGCAAATAATTCCACAATAGCTGTAGCAACTAATTTGATAAATAAAGGATTTCCCGCGTAGCGCTGCATTATGTGTTCGGATTCTTCTTCTTTTAAGTCCGCAAATCCTTTTGATTCAAGTATAGAAGAGGTTTCTAGCTTGTTTAATCCCGTTAGTTTTAAGGAGCGAACGGGTAAATTTTCTCCTTCGAGAGCAGCAATTTCTTGGGGTTTCTCTCTACTCGTTAACAGCAAACAACTTTGATGCTGAGATTCTCCCAAGCGTTGAATAAACTCCCCAAAGGCTTCATAACCGGGAAGATATTGAAAGATCGGCATATCTATATTGAAATTACCAGTTATAGTGCTATTGCTTGATAATACCCCTGAATAATCTTCAGTATTTACGTTATTAAAACTGTATAAAATTGAATCTATATGGTCTAAAACAATCAAAGTTCGAGAAGAGCGTAAACAGCTTACCAGTTGAGAAATACTAGTAGAAATACTTTGTCCCTTTGTCAGGGTTTGTGGGGATAAAACTTCTAAAAGTTGCTCAAAAATTACCTGTGGAGATGGAGCAAAACGTAAAGATCGCCAGATAATAAAATCGAAATTATCTGTAACTTGGGAAGCTAACTTTACCGAAAAAGTAGTTTTACCAATCCCACCCATGCCTAAAAGTACTACCAAACGCACTTGCTCTTGCAAAATCCATTTTTTTACTTGAGTTAACTCACTCGCTCTTCCGTAAAAAATGCTTGCATCTATAGCTTCTCCCCAATCTTGCATGGAATTAGATGCGATATTGGCTATTCCTGCTGCAATATTTCTACTAGTAGTTGTGTTGTGAGTCGCGACTTCGATTTGCAGCCAAGCTTTCTTGTAACCCGCTTTTTCCAGCAATTGAGTTACCCGACTCCAGTTTTTTACCTTAACCGAGTCCGAGGCTTGCTTGCTTAACAATTCTTCTATATATTTATATAATCCATTAGAAAGATAAACCCTAACAGTGCTGCTACTACGAGTTTTATAAACTTTGCTGGCAATTTCCGCCGGACTAAAACCGCATAGCAAACCTCGAAGGAATTTTTTTTCTACAGGAGTTAAAGCTTTTCCTTTCCCAGATGCCAAATCAATATACAACTTTTCTAAGTCCCAATTATTTTTAGCTTCACTAAATTCCTCTTCTATCTTTCGACGACTACTTGGACTCATTATTTTTACTGATTTATTTAAACTCGAATAGAGCTTATCTTAACCAGTTTCTAAGTATTTTTCTTTAAAGCAATAATAAATAACAATGAATTTATAACGAATTTACTAACGGTCGTTAGGTGACTTTTTAGTATCAACTTCGCTATCTTTGAACTTAACGGAAACTTAATAAAAAATCGTTGAAACTTTATTCAATCAATATAAGTCAATAATGCAGGGTCTAGTAAAGCAGGTTAAAAAGTAGTAATTTTACTTTAACTTAACGCTTTGTCTTTTACCATACATTTTGCTTAAAAATCAGATTGGTAATAATTATTTACACAATCATCAACTTTACGGTTAGCATTTTATGGAGTTTTAAATGAGAAGGATTTTCTATTGTCTCAGAAAAATTGTTTTATTTATGCCAGTATTCGCAAAACTTTTGACGAGTGCATATTTTATCTAAGAAAGCTCGTATAAACAAATGTAGTAGAGCAGAGGTTTTAAATAATGACTAGAATTCGTGATGTAGTTCAGAACGCTTTAGCAACTGGTTATTTAAGTGTAGAGGCAGAAAATCAGCTGCGCCGATTGTTAACAACCCATTATGAGTGGGAAGATTTTAGCGCTTTCGTGGTTCTCCAAGAAGCAGCGATGAATGGTAGAGTCAAACAAGAATCCCGCGAACGCTGTGGGATTAAGTAGAATCAAGCGGCGAATATTGATAAAAGTATTTATTATTTATTCGTTAACGCTGCGGTTTATCTTCTGAAAAATCTTCTTCCAAAAAATCCCAATCGTCATCATTCCCCTTGTCGTTCGATTTATCTGAAGTGCCTGAAACTGTTGATTGAGTCGGAGGTGGCACAATCACCCGATAATCGGCATCATATACTTCCGTTTTTTCTGCCCTAGAATCTTTTAAATCACTTTTTTCATAAGAATAAGAAGAATCAGCCGAGTCATAATCATTTTCTGGCTCTTCAAAATCTTCATAATCCCTATCATCTTGAATTTTTGTATAGCTAGAACGAGAATTAGATGTAATATATTCTTTTTCTTCAACATATTCTCTTTCTTGAGAATCCCAATCATCGTTAACATTTCTATCTAAATCCCAATCATCATCATCAGAATCCTCAAACTGATCTGATGATTGTGGTGAAGCTGGTGGGGGAGTAGATATTCTCTCTTTGAATTGTTCTTCCTTGAAGGCTTTTTCCTTGGAAGCTTTTTCCTGTGGAGTTCTTTTATTCACGCGGGGTGAATCGAATGGCTCGTATGATGACGTTTGACGCTGTTGTCTTGTACCACGGCTTGATAATTTAACCAAGCTGCTCATTAATAAAGAAGTCAACGCACCAGCAGCAGTGCTTAATAACATCCACACAGCCAAGGAAAGCGGTTGGGTTCGCAAGCCCAAAAAGACTAAGGGTATTGCAGGAGACCAATTTTGCGCTAGCAATAGCATAAGTCCTCCCAATACTGCGACTAAGAGAATCAAGCGAATTACAGCCATAGGAATTAAAAGAAGTATGGAAAAAGCATCAAGGATAAATAATAAAAATTTATTATTGCTTTAATTAAACGTTACTTCTTACTTTACACTTAACTTTCTATTAACGACCTTGCCAGCGTTTAATCGGGACACAATCAATATCAAGTTGATCTAAACTCCGAGCTACAACAAAATCAACTAAATCCTCTACACTTTGGGGATTATGGTACCAAGCAGGAATTGCAGGAACTATTCTGGCTCCTGCTTCGGCTAAACTGACTAAATTACGCAGATGAATCAAACTCAAAGGAGTTTCGCGGGGTACCAAAATCAACTTTCGTCCTTCTTTAAGTTGAACGTCGGCAGCCCTTTCTAACAAATCCGAACTTAACCCACCAGCTAACTTAGCTACAGTACTCATACTGCAAGGCATAATTATCATCCCTGAAGTACGAAAAGAACCGCTAGCAATATTCGCTCCCACATCAGCCCAAGGATGACAGCGCAGTTTACCCGCTGCTTTGACTCCAGCTTGCTCTCGCCAAAATTGCTCTTGCGCCTTCGGTTCCGCTGGCATAGGTGTACTATTTTCCGACTGCCAAACCATAAAGCTGGATTTGGATGCTACTAATTCGATAGCATATTCCGCTTCTAACAAAAACTTAAGAGCGCGAACGGCGTAAATAAGACCTGATGCGCCTGAGACACCTATTATTAATGGCTTAGCGTTATTGGACACTTGTTTGCTGAATTAAGGGAAATGGGGGAAATGGGGAGATGGTGAAGCCACTCTCGTGGGTCGTCTCCCGCAGTACGAGAGAAGTGGTGTTAGCGTAGCGTCTCCGGAGGAGATACCCGAAGGGGGAGATGGGGAGAGGGGGAGAGGGGGAGATGGGGAGAGTAATTAATTAATAATTCATTCCTAACTCCTAACTCCTAACTCCTAACTCCTAACTTCCTACTCCCTAGTCTTGATATTCCAAATCGTCTGACTCGTAATGTTGCGGCATATAGTAACCGGGAGAATCGGAATCGCGATCGCCTCCTCCTTCATCGTTACCTACAGTCACTAAGTCAATTTGCTGGCGGTAATAATCGACACTCTTGACCTGTACGGATACGCGATCGCCGAGTCGATAAGATGCGCGATTTTTACGACCGAATAATGCTTGCTGCCGAGCGCGATATTCATACCAATCGTCTTTGAGAGAGCTAACGTGTACTAGCCCTTCTACCCGCAAAGGTATGTTGCTAATTTCTTCAGTTTCTTGTGCTGGTACCTCAATTTCTACGAAGAATCCGTATGATTGAACGCCAGTAATTACACCACTGAAGACTTCGCTAATTCGCTGCTTCATTAAAGCGGCTCTTTTAAGCCCTTCTAAATCAGCTTCAGCTTCTTGAACTTCCTTTTCTCGATCGTTAATTTGGGTAATTACCCTTGCTAGATCGGTTTGTAGTTCTTGCTGTAGCTCCGGAGGTAATACGTTCCAGTTGATTTCACCGTGGCTATTACTAGAACGTAAATTCACCCGTTCCTTTATCCGAGTATTGCGGCGATCGCGTCCGTTTTCGATTAAGGCATAATAAACCCTTTGCATCAATAAATCGGGATAGCGTCGCAGGGGAGAGGTGCAGTGAAGATAACCGTCTGGTAAGGCTAAACCGAAGTGTCCTCCTTGATTGGTAGTGTAAGTAGGTGGCTTGAGGGTGTCTTGCAATAAATAAGTCAGAACTTGTTCGGAAGCAGATTCAGCAAATACTTTAGTTAAGTGTTGATAATCTAAAGGTTGAATCTCAATATCATCCGGTAGCGCAAGTTCCACTCCCAAATTAATTGCTAGTTTGAGCATTTCTTGAACGTCATCTGGATCGGGTGCCCCTTGAACTCGCCAAATAGCAGGAATACCCAAAGCATTCAAATGAATTGCCATTAATTGATTTGTTAACAGTACTAATTCCGTTAACAAAGTACTAACTGGCGAATCTGTTTCGGTAACACACCCGCTTGCACCTTCATCAAAGAAGGGGTTTTGTAGGATAGGCAGATTTAACTGTAAGCTACCTCTTGTTAAACGTTGCTCCTTGAGAACTATTGCCAAGGCTTGCAACTGTTGCAGCATTTCTACTACTTCGGGGGCTTCTTTTGTTTCAGCCGCAAGAACTCCCAAAGCTTGTTTTTGGTTTAAATCCGTATCAACATTAACTATGCTTGGCTGAATTTCCCAATCGAGAACAACTCCTGTTTCTCCATCTAAGGTAATCAGAAAAGAAATTGCCAAACGATCGCTTCCGGTAACTAATGAACTTCTTGCAGCTACAGCATCGGGTAACATAGACAAGACAAGTTTGCCTAAATAAACGCTTCTTCCGCGTTTCAAGGCTTCTCGATCCAAAGCTTCATCTGGCTTTACGTAATGAGAAACGTCAGCAATATGGAAACCTAGTAACCAATTTCCTTCTTCAGTTTCTTCCAGCGAGATAGCATTTTCTCTAACTTTTGAAGAATCGGCGTTAGCGCAAATGCAAATAGTAAACTTGTCTGTTAAGTCAAGTCGATTTTTTCGGTCTGCTTTGAGTATCCTTTTGGGCAATTTAGCAGCTACATCTTCGACATTATCCGAGAAAGTACGGGAAAGGTCGTGTTTGCAGGTAACTAAATCAATATCAGCAGCAGCTTCCGCATCGCTACCGAGAATTTGCACCACCTTACCCAATGGTGGGTACTGAGCCAAAGGATAGCGCAGCACCTGAACGTGGGCAAGATGATCGATAGCGTCGTCTAAAGTAACGCCATTTTGCCGTAATTTGAGTTCAAACAGCAGCCGATCGTCCAAAGGTACCGCGCGGAAACCTCCTTCTATCTGCTTAATTCGCGCTAATAAAGTGTGGTTAGAGCGTTCTAAAACCAGCTTCACCTCACCTTCAGGAGAACGTCGGCGACTACCTTCTTTGAGAACTCTAACTAAAACGCGATCGCCATTCCAAGCATTACTTAAATGGCTTTCTCGGATATAAATATCTTCAGCAGCTTCTATATCTTGAATTGCAAAGCAAAAGCCCTTAGAAGAACAGCGGAGTTTAGCTTCAATTAAAGAATCCTCAGAAAGACGACGGTACTTGCCTCGTTCTTTCGCCAAAATTCCGATTTTTTCTAAAACATCTAAGGCAATTTCCAGTTTTTGTATACTGTCATCATCTTCACAACCAAGTTTTTTTTCGAGAAGTTTGCGAGCTACCAATTTATCATCAGTGAAATTGGCAAGGAGTGTAGCGATTGAAAATTCCATGCGCTGAACCGACATAGAGGTTAAAACATCTTTTTTTTAATTGGTTAGTCTTCTTGCCTGTACCCTCACAAAAGGCAAAGAAGTCAATCAATTTTGGATTTTGAGTTTACGGAAAGTTGCTGAGTTCGGCTTCTGTCCCAGTAAACTTTCCTGCACCAGATTTTGGATTAAAACCCCAGATTTTCCGTAGGTTTAAGAGATTCTAGTAAGCCCCAATGAAATTAGAATCACCATTTGCGACAAGTTTCATCAGACAAAATTGCCTTGGTGCGAAACTATTATCCAAAATCCCGGACAGCAGCGAGTGGGGAAACCATGCCAGTCCCCTCCCTTGTACTACGGGATGACAACCTACAAGGCTGGCTCCCCATGAGCAGGTGTCCTTTAAATCTAAAATTGGTTCGGTCATCTAGAAACGAATTACCCGCCCCCATAGAGGGTATTACACAATTCACAAGAGAGTTTGTTTGACCTGTAAGAGCCAACATAATCGCCAATCTAACAAAGCACGCCTGAAATTATTATTACTCCGCCGTTGTAATTACTAGCAACGAAGTTTAAATATTAGCAACATGGGAACAAATTGAATTACTAGTTTGCCGTCGAGCGTTCTGCGGTAAACTAGTCCGCGTTCAATTGTTCAACACGTGCGGCTACTTTGACACCACTCAACTCTGAAAATGTACTCGGAGAAACTGCCGATAAACCGAACTGCCCCTACGTAGAATCGGTAACAATTAGCTTGGCAGCCAAACCGCCTGGGGAGGTGGAACCATTACTTTATATTGTAGATAAGGAGGGTACTTCCAGAATGTAGTTCTGGATAGCAATTTGGGTATTTAGTATAGCATCGATAGCAATACTACTAAAAATTACTCACTACTAAGCCAAAAAATCACTTCATTGACTATACCTTTTCCTACAATTGGAACACTTAACCCAAAAGATGAAAGAAGGCTTGAACTTAATAGTGGAACTTTTACACAAGAAGGTTTTTGATAAAAATTCTTGTCTAATTTAGAAAAGAACACAAGCCACTATTTTTGTTCCAACGGACAAGTTAAACTAACACAATTCGCGTATATGTCGTATTCTATTAATGCCTTGCCTTTGTCTCAAATGCCCCCATGATGTGCCAGACGAATCTAGCATTTAGAATGCCCGTAACTTTGACGCACTTGCTTAGTTAAAGTTAAGTCTAGCAATCAACTGCCGAATTCAGATGGCAATATAAAGGTTAATAGAAATACGGTCATATATGTAGTTTACTACGCCGCTATGCAAAGGGAGCAGTTAACCTGACTCGAATCTAAAAAACCGCTCCTACCGTAACCTCATTGTGTTAGGGTTATCTTGCGGTGTAGCCTCTAACTATTTTTCAGCAAAGAAAAATAATTGATTGCAGCTTTAGAAGGCACCTTCGGTAAACACCATAACACATCAAAAGCTTGTAACAAGTTTTGCGATACACAATCTTCGATACATTAAAAAGGAAAATGACCGTAACTTAAAATTTTTGATTCAATCGTTCAACTCAGAAATAATTTTCAATTTTGTGGTTGTGTTTTAGATAAAAACTAAAAATCCTAACAGCAACCTTTAATCCACGTAAAGCAGACTTAAATTGGTAGCAATATTATGTTGGCTCAATTTCAGAGCTTGTATCCTACAGGTAGCCTCACTACTGAATTACTAAAGATTCACCACGGTAAATATATCGTTCGTTCCAGCGTCTCTATTGAAGGCGTAACCCGCGCTACGGGGATGGCCGCCGCTGACACCATTGAAGAAGCAGAAGATAGATCCAGAGCTAGAGCATTAATTGTTTTAGCAATGAAGGGTGAACAACATAGAGCAGAAGTACAGCAGCAAGAAGTTACAGCATCTCCAAATTCAAGTCTAGGGTTAGCTTCAAGTTCTTCTTTAACTACTGCAAAAGCCCGAGTAAACGAACGCTCTACTAACAGCGACTCTACTGAAGTAACGGAAACTTCCGTATCAAACGCTTCACCAGCAAGTTCTACTGAAGTAACGGAAACTCCTGTATCAAACGCTCCAGCCGCAAGTTCTACTGAAGTACCAGAAACTCCCGTATCAAATACTCCACCAGCAGACTCTACTGAAGTACCAGAAACTCTTGTATCAAATACTCCACCAATAGACTCTGCCGAAGTAACACAGACGACCGATGTATCTAGCATTCCCGAGGTTTTTTCGGTAGAAGATGACAGCGATATTTACAGCCAAGACTTTGATAAACCATTACCGCTGCCAACATATGACGAGCCAGAGTTGGATGCACCAGTAGAAAATACGGATATAGACTCCGAGGAAGAACCTGAAGAAGAACCAGCTTCAAGTAAAGCTACCTCCGCAAGCAAAAGCAGTAATGGAAGAACTACCAAAAAAACCACAACTAAGAGAAAGAAGAAGACAGAACCCATTGATTTATCTGACGTAATTGCCAAAACCGACGTTGAAATGGAGCGTTTGAATTGGACTCCCCAGCAAGGAAGGGAATATTTAATCAACACTTACAATAAACGAGGACGTACTTTACTCACCGAAGATGAATTACTTGATTTTCTCCAACATTTAGAATCCATACCCACGCAAATAGAACTTTCCGAAGCAGATCCGTTGGCAGGGTTTTAAAGTTAGGAGTTAGGAGTTAGGAGTTAAGTTTTTATTCTCTCTTTTCTCCCTCCTTTAATCTAAAATCCCTGCACAAAAACATCCGTTGTTAAAATTCAAAATTGAAATGGTCGAAACTACCGATTTATCTTAGTTAATTGCTGAAACCGACGTTGAAATCGAACGTCTGGGTTGGACTCGCCAGCAAGGAAGGGAATTTTTAATTGAAACTTACGGTAAACGAGGACGTGCTTTACTTACCAAAGAAGAATTGCTTGATTTTCTTCGATATCTTAAATATCTACCAACACCAGATAAAGCATTAGATAATTCAACTCCGAGTCAAGTTAATTCACCAAATCAAAATAAAACCGTAAAAGCCAAAACCAAAAGAAATAAAAAAACCGAGCCAATTGATTTATCTGAGGCGATCGTCCAAACCGACGTTCAAATGCAGCGTCTTGATTGGACTCCCCAGCAAGGAAGGGAATATTTAATTGAAACTTACGGTAAACGAGGACGTACTTTACTTACCGAAGAAGAATTACTCGATTTTCTCCAACATTTAGAATCCATACCCACGCCAGAACTTTTAGAAATAGATCCATTGGCAGAGTTTTGAGGTCAAAGGTTAAAGGTTAAAATTATCCTTGTCCCCTTGTCCCCTTGTCTCCTTGTCTCCTTGTCCCCATCTCCCCATCTCCCCATCTCCCCATCTCCCCATCTCCCCATCTCCCCATCTCCCCTCTCAAAAAAAAACACCCCCCGAACCAAATCCGAGGGGTAATTATTGACAAATTCAAATTGCTTTAATAAGCGTCTTGCAATTCATAAAAGTCTGGCGAAACGTAATCTTTACGCAAGGGATAACCTACCCAATCTTCCGGCATTAAAATTCGCTTCAAGTTGGGGTGTCCTTCGTAATTAATTCCGAACATATCGTAGGATTCGCGCTCTTGCCAATCTGCTGTTTTCCAAATCCAGTACACGGAAGGTACGGTCGGATTTTCGCGGGGCAAGAATACTTTTACACGTACTTCTTCGGGTCTGTCAGCATTATCACTGATTTTAGTCAAGTGGTACATACTAACTAACTGCTCTCCGGGACCTAAATCAATGCCGCATTGACACTGGAGATAGTTAAACCCATAAGCATACAAAGCAGTACAAATTGGTAGCAGAAAATCTGACTCTACTTTAATGATTTCGACTCCAGCATGATCTGCTTCTAAAGCCTCGTGAGCAAAGTCGTTTTCAGTTAACCATTGGGAAACTTTACCCGCTTCTACGGGTGACTGTTCCTCAGCTGGTACTGGTTTTGATTCTTCAGCCACGTTCTACCTCCTCAAGATTTTTAGAAGTTAATAAAGCTGGCGGTATTGGCATACCAATGCTTTCGCTTAATTCTTTTGGTGGAGTAGAGCGGGTTTCGGAGCGTAAATATTGACCAGTGAGGATTTCTTCCACCGGCTTCATGCTGTGAGTGGTGCTGTAATAGCGATGAGTTTGTTTAATCAAATCGCGCTCTTGCATGGAATCATCAGCAATCTTTTTCCGCAACTTAATAATCGCATCAATAATCGCTTCCGGACGTGGAGGACATCCAGGTAAATAAACGTCTACCGGAATTAACTTATCTACTCCCCGTACTGCTGTCGGAGAATCGACGCTGAACATACCGCCAGTAATTGTGCAAGCACCCATAGCAATTACATACTTGGGTTCTGGCATTTGTTCGTAAAGACGCACTAATTGGGGTGCCATCTTCATCGTGATAGTACCCGCAGTAATAATTAAATCAGCTTGACGGGGACTAGAACGAGGGATTAAGCCAAAACGGTCAAAATCGAATCGAGAACCAATTAAAGCCGCAAATTCGATAAAGCAGCAAGCAGTACCAAATAACAAAGGCCACAAACTAGAAAGTCGCGCCCAGTTGTAGAGGTCATCAACAGTAGTTAAAATGACATTTTCCGATAATTCTTGAGTAACGTTGGGACGCTGTATCGGATTGATAATACGTTCTTGATTTTTTTCTATGCCTTTTGTATTGTCTAAGACCATTCCAAAGCTCCTTTACGCCATGCGTACACTAGGGCAACTACGAGAATTCCTATAAAAACAAGCGCTTCAATAAATGCGAGCAAACCCAGACGATGGAAGGCAACAGCCCAAGGATATAAGAACACAGTCTCTACATCAAAGACCACGAACACCAGCGCAAACATATAGTAGCGAATATTGAACTGAATCCAGGCTCCACCAATCGGTTCCATGCCGGATTCGTAAGTGGTGCGACGTTCGGGACTGCGACTGCTTGGACGCAGAAGTTTAGAAGCAGACAAAGCTAGTGCAGGCACCAAGCTGCACACTATCAAGAAGCCTAGAAGGTATTCGTAACCGCTTAGGACAAACACAATAAATACAAATCCGTTATTAACGTTAGAAACTTTGTAATTTCACTTAACATTCTTACATTATATCGATTTGACGGTTCTGGAACTTAAGAAACAGAACCATTATAAGATTTGATTACTTTTTGCTTTTCATAGAAATACCCGCCAATTATGTCATAATTTTTAACGTATATTTAAGCTTTGTTCCTAAAGAGAGTTATGAGCGAACAAGTTGTTGAAAGTACTGAGCTAGACCGTTATGAATGTCGTGCTTGCGGTTACGTCTACGAACCGGAAAAAGGAGATGACAGTCATAACATCCCTGCGGGTACTGCTTTTGCAGAATTACCTATAACCTGGCGTTGTCCGGTTTGCACGGCTAAAAAGAAAGCCTTTGAAAACGTTGGTCCTGCCGGGACTGCTTCTGGTTTTTCGGAAAATCTCGGCTATGGACTTGGCGTTAATAAACTAACCCCCGGTCAAAAAAATATCTTGATTTTTGGTGCTTTGGCTCTTGGTTTCTTGTTTTTTATCAGTCTGTATGGCTTAAAATAAAAAGCTACGTATGTAAAGCTGGGCACATAATCTACCATTAGCCACCGAAGCTTTTAACACACCAATTAAGAAAATTAATCAAAAAGTAAACTGATAGAAATGTTGCCAATATGAGAATTGTCAGACGAATATTAGCATTGTTGGCGATCGCCCTTATCTGTTTCGGTTGCAGTAGCGTTCCTTCCATGAGTTACAACCCTTGGGAGGTAATTTCTCTACCTACTGATTCCAAGCTATTTGATATTGCTTTTACCGATGACACCAATCATGGTTTTGTCGTTGGGAATAAATCTACCCTTTTGGAAACAAAAGATGCTGGCGAATCTTGGAATCCTATTGCTTTACAGCTAGGTGATGACAATTACCGTTTTAACGCAATTGATTTTAACGGCAATGAAGGGTGGATAGCTGCGGAGCCTTCCATTTTGCTACACACCACCGATGAAGGCAAAACTTGGACGAGCATTCCTTTGAGCGAAAAATTGCCCGGTAATCCTGTAAACATCGTGGCTTTAGGTAAAAATAAAGCTGAAATGGCTACTGATGTCGGAGCAATATATAAAACCGAAGATGGTGGTAAAAACTGGAAAGCGCAAGTCGAAGAATCTGTAGGCGTTGTACGTAATATTGAACGTTCCGAAGATGGAAGATACATCGCTGTTTCCGGTAAAGGAAACTTTTACTCGACTTGGGAACCCGGACAAAGCGCTTGGGTTCAGCACAAGCGCAATAGTTCTCGCAAAGTAGAAAACATGGGTTTTGCTCAAAATGGGCAAATGTGGATGTTAGCCAGAGGTGGACAGGTACAATTTAGCGAACCAAACAGTTTAGAAGAATGGCTTGATGCTCAATATCCAGAAATATCAACCAGTTGGGGTTTGCTCGATTTAGCCTACCGTACTCCATCCGATGTTTGGCTTAGCGGGGGTAGTGCTAACTTACTCCACAGCACCGACGGCGGAGAAACCTGGGAAAAAGACCGGGATGTAGAAGATGTCGCAACAAATTTTTACAAAATTGTTTTCTTGTCTCCTGAGAAAGGATTTATTATCGGGGATCGGGGCTTTTTATTGAAGTATCAGCCTGATATTGCGCCGCCATCAGAGGTCTCAGAAGCTTAAGATGAATAAGAGGGGAAATTGAGATTGAATAATCATTCTTAATTATGAGAATTTGTTGCAACTTGTAACTGTTTCTTAAGTTTGTAGGATAATAAACACATACTTCAAGTAATGATCAGGTTAAGCAAATGAGTGGAACTACTGGAGAACGTCCATTTGGAGACATTATTACTAGCATTCGTTACTGGGTGATTCACAGCATCACCATTCCTGCATTATTTATTGCAGGTTGGTTGTTTGTTAGCACCGGATTAGCATACGATGCATTTGGGACCCCTCGTCCAGATACCTATTTCACCCAAGAAAGGCAAGAAGTGCCACTTGTGAACAACCGTTTTGAAGCTAAAAATCAAGTTGACGTATTTACTGGAAAGTAGTTTTAAGTTATGACAAATTCAGATAATATCAACCAACCGATACAATATCCAATCTTTACCGTTAGATGGCTAGCGGTTCACACTTTAGCAGTACCCACCGTGTTCTTTTTGGGCGCGATCGCCGCGATGCAGTTTATCCAACGCTAGGAGTTTTTGATGGAGAGAAATACTAATTCCAATAATCAGCCAGTAGAGTTAAATAGAACATCTTTGTTTCTCGGACTACTACTAGTGTTTGTTCTAGGGATTCTTTTTTCCAGTTACTTCTTTAACTAAGTTGACTGGACACCGATTAATCTATTAATTAATCATTTTTTATTTACCGCTACTCGATGTTGTGATTAAGGAGGCAAGTTAATATCATGTCTGGAGGCGGAAAAATTCCCTTGTGGGTTGTCGCTACAATCGCAGGATTGGGCGTAATTACTGTTGTAGGCATTTTCTTCTATGGTGCCTATGCTGGAGTCGGTTCTTCTATTTAAGAAAATCTCGAACCATTCAAACAAAGTCCGATTTTTCGGTGGATTTGATTAGAAATTAGAATTTGAAAACCGCCTATCTATAACAGATGGGCGGTTTTTAATTGGTGGTTATTAAGAAATACAGGTAATGGGGAATGGGGAATAATTTATATTAGCTACGAGATCAAAAATTCTATGGAAAAACGGGCAGGATGCCCATACAACAAGAGTTAGCTGTATTTAAGTGGAATATCCTGCCTGCTTGTTTATTTGAATCGAAATTTAACCGATATCATCGCGTTCCATGTACAACAGCATAAATGCCATTGCTACTGCTGGAAAAACAAGACCAGTCAAAGGGACGAGGACGGATGGCAGAAAAGATGCAGCCATAGTAAAACCTCCTAAAAAATCATATTGCAATTCAAAACGAGCTTACTGCAAATTGCACCGTCATAAAGCAAAATTGTACATATTTGTAACACAACGTCTTTTCATGAAAGTTGTTAATTGTTAATTGTTAGTTGTTAGTGGTTAGTGGTTAGTGGTTATTAACAGCCGCACAGCAAACCCTTTACCTATTACCGCTCACATTCCTAACATTGCATCGAGTTGAACAGCCGGTAAGTCTGGAGGTATTACAGTACGCTGGATAGTAAATTTATGACTTTCCTGTTGGGTGCTTCTATTTATCGCAACCGCTTCTAAACGAATTTCTAAACAACCGAAAGGAACGTTTAGTTTAGTTATGATTTCTAGTTGTTGATTCTTGTTAGGGGTTAAATTAGTCAATAGGTGGAGACCATCGAGTAAATGCCTTGTCTGACAATCTTCCAACCATAATTTAACGGCAAGATGAGGATTTCCCTCTGGTAGACGCACTCGCACGCTAAGCGATTTACCTGAAATAAGTTCCCCTTGCTGTACGTAAAGTTCGGGAATCGGTAAATATTCTAATTTTTGAGTGCTTATTGTCAGTGCTGAGCTTGATGAATTTTCTGTTTTATCATCTGCGGCTGCATCTGGTTGGGAATTTTCCGCATTTAATATATCATCTGCAAAAATATCTGTATCGTCTAATACGATTTCTTGAGCTATTTGAGTTGATGGTGCTGTTATTTGATTGACTTGCCATTGCGAAGAAGTGGAAATCGAGATATAAGGCGATGGTGCTGCTTGTATATCTATTTGTGCTTTTTCTGGCTGTAATACTTGCGAATTATTATCTTGTGGGTTTTGGTAAGAAATTTGTTGCCTTACCTCAATATCGTAGTCTTCGTACTCTACATCAATGGGTTCGGGAACGGTATATCCTTGGGAAAGCATCCACTGTCTAATTAAAGGAGAAGTATTAAGATTTTCTCCTGCAATTAATTCTGAATTGCGGGGGGTAACTGGTTCTTCAAATTCCTCCATATAGTCGTCTTTTTCATCGACTACTAATTCGGCTTGAGAACTATTCTCAATTTGGGAAGATGTTTGAGCTATCTCTTGACTTTCGGTAGCGCTTGTGTGTGTTGATTCCTCATCTCGATCAACATCTTCATCAACTTCTACTAAGCGGCTAGGTATTGATTTTCGTAAGAAAGGAAAACTAGTACCTGTAATAGCTGAACCAGAAAAATTTTCTATGTATCCGTTATTGATGTATTCATCTATTTTCTCTTGATAGCCGGGGACGCTGGGCAATTTTAGTGGATGCGTTACGACTCTCCTACGAAGCTTTCGAGGATCTATACGCGGTGGCAGAGAGTTTTTGGTTGATTTTACCCGTGTTACCGATTGTTGTTCTGGTTTAACTGTTTTTACTAAATTAAAAAGTTCTAAATCCAGAGATGCAGACTCTTCTAAGATTTGAGGTGCATTTTGTGCAAAATATTCTTCTGTAGAGCAAGCAAACTTTTCTAATTCACCTTTCGGATTGGCAACAGTAATCGCCAATAATTCTTTAATTTCTGCCGTAATTGTAAAAGACTGGCTGGCTAATAACTCTACAACTCCCGACTGTGAAAGTGCCCCATATAACTTGACCTCTCCGAGAATTAACTTAGAAGGACATTCTTCGGGAATATTAATTAAAGATGCGATCGCAAACGGTAGCGATTTATTAGGGTTGGGTAGCCGAAAAGATTGTAAGAGTTGAGAATTTTGTGGCGATCGCAATTCAATTTCTACTTCGGCGCTCGTAATTTGTTTAATTTGCGGATCTGTTGTTTCTTTGAGTTGGATAACTCCTTCAAGTGTAATGGTGCTTCCCCAACTTGCAACGTGACTATCTTGATCTAAAGTTATCAGTAACGGTAAAAGCGGTGGGGCTGTAAGTGCATTTTCAATACTGTCATCGGCAAGCAAAGGTTCCGAAGACGGTAAAGCTAACTCCATCAAATTTTGTAAAATTTGCTCTGCTGTATCACCTTTAATTCTTACCGGGTTAGAATTTTGCTTGGTGATAGCCGTTACTTCTTTGCGTAGTGGTTTTTTGTTAACGTCTTTTTTCTTTGATTTTTTTGGCTTTTGTGCCGATTTTTTAACGGTTTTTTCGCTAACGTCTTTTTGATTTGATGTTGCTGTATTACTTTCTAACGATTTTGGAAATGGTTTTTTATTAACAGGTTTATTTGATGTAACGATCGATGCTGTTTGTTTTTCGGCTGGTGAAGCATTAACAGCAATTTCGGGTAAACCTTTAGCCTTTTCTGCTAATTTCTGGGTAGGAATTTCGCTAACAACTTTATTTTGCTCCTTTGATACTTTTGAAGTCGATTTTTGAGTCCGGTTTTTAGTAACAGCTTTTTGTTTATCCTCAGCAGCTCTAAGCGACTCTCGTAATTTGTCAGCAGGTTTTTCGCCCTTCTCTTGATCCGAAACAGCTTTTTTACCAGTATTGGGGGGAGTAGAAGTTAGTTTACCTGTAATACTGCTATTAGAACCAATGTTTGCAGCTGTTTCTATAGAAATAGAAGATATTAATCCAGCATCGTTTGTCTTGAAATCCTTAGAGGAAACTGGATAACGGTTAGATTGAGCATCTTTAATTTTTGATTTAACTAGATTTGTTTGATTTGTTTGTATATCCTCGCTGGCAACTTTATATTGCTTATCGGAATTATGATTTGGTTTTGTTGGCGAAATTATCTTTCCCTCAATAGAAAAAGGTATAACTGCTAAATTAACAGTATATTGCCAAGAAGCACCAAGAAGGTCTGACATTAAATCGCCAGAACATTGTAATTCCCAAAGTCCCGACTTGAGATAAGTAAAGGGAATTATAGCCGTTAAACCTTCTGAATTAACGCGCCGGATTCGTTTTTGAATGCGCCGTATCGGTGGAACTTCCGATGGGGAAGAATGAGTTACCCGCACCTCCACATCAGTATTAGTACGGTTAGAACGAGCAACTACTCGATACCGACCTTCTGTAATTTCTACATTTGGCTTCTCCAGAGGATGCCAAGTACGTTCGCCTTCTTTCTGTATCAGAAATTGCCACTGTTCCATTGTGAGTGATGTCTAAAACTGATAGCAGCCGTAGTATTATTTGGATTGTCTTGCTTGCAAGTTTACCGCACTCAATCTGTAATTGGTTGCATAAATTGTTGTTTTGATTAAAACACAATGCAACTGCTGCCTTTAAGTGTAATTAGATTAGCATTATAATCAGCAATATTTCGTTCAAAGTTATATTGAGTTGCGATTTAGCAGTTTATTACAGCTCGTTCTCAACTGCTCTTTTGCTCTCTTCGATCTGTGTTATGTTTCGTCAGACGTTACGAATACAAATAAGTTCAACTTGAAAAGACGTGTGTTCTTATTCGCCTATTGCAGTCTTGGCTATGTCTGTAATCTTGCTTCTGTGGAAATGTATGACAGCTTACATTCGATTAAAATTTCAGCACAATTGAATCGAGTCAAAGGGAACGGGGAATAGAGAACAGCGAAATAAATAACACTTGTTTAGCATTGTGATAATTACGGTTATACAAAACTATACAAACAATGCAAAATCCTCTCAACTTAAAAGAAGAGAGGTCATTATTAACAGGACTTACGCAAAGCCCCCCAAATTAGCGGGGGGTTGGGGGGATCTTAAATGTTTGGAACAATATATTTTCCATTATTGTTGCGTAAGTCCTAATTAATATTCATTCCAATTAATTGACAAGCTTAGGAACATCCCTAGCCACACTAATTTTTATGGGTAATAAATTCATAGTGTCCGCTGTCTCGCTTTCTGATGGCAGCTAGCGAGCTTTCCGGCTCGCACTACTCAGCATCTTTATTTATGATGTTTAAAATGAATTTGCTTTGATCTTTGATCTAACCCTAAAAACTATATATTACCATCATAACGATGTTGATAATAAGCTAGAATCTGCTTCACCCATTGCCTGGTTTGCGAATTAGAGTTTGAACCGTAATCAATCCATAAACCACCGACTTGGCTTTGATTGTAATCAAATTCTTGAGAAGTTTGAGAGATTAATCCCACTTCTATTCCCTCAACAGAACCTAAATGAGCCGCAATCTCGCGATAGACTGCCAAAGGTAAACCGGCAAATACAATCTTTTCCTTTGTCTCCATATTTTAAGAAGCACCGACAGATGCAGATTTTGGTAACGATGGTAATGTCGAAACAGGATTTTCTGTTGAAGCCGTATCTGGGCTTGCTCCCATAGGTGCTTCTCCAACCATCCTGGCTACTTCAATACCATATTGTTCCAGAATAACAATTGGTTCGGAACCTTCATTCATTTCAATTCTTTTAACAAGTAGTCCGCTTGCTAATCTTTGTCCCGCTTGAACGTAGCGGCTAGTAGGTTCGCTAGGTACTTTGATGATTGCTTGAGGTCGATTGCCTACTTGAACTACCCCCGAAACTAAAACAGCTTGAGCTAACTTCGGTTCTGGTGGTGGCGGTAATACAGGTGCAAGTTCCGGTGGCGGTACTACCCCAGGCATTTGTTGCGGCAAAACAGGTATCTTAGCAGGTACGTTATTCGTTGCGATGCGACTACCGTTAGAGCTAGGTTTGTTGCCTGTTGCTTGCGGATTTCTTCTGTTAGTTCCGCCAAAATTAGAATTATTTGAGCTTCTTCCTCCCGCTGTTGCAGAAATCACCGCACTTCTACGAGGTCTTACCGCAACCCTAGGAGGTCTTCCTGTTGATGCAGTTCCTCTACTAGATGTCGGTAAAGGAGGCAATTGCGGAACAGCTCTTGGTGGCTTACTCGCAGTAGAATCTTCAGGCTTTTTAGTCGCGAACTTGATCGGGGGTATAATCTCGTCAAACGGGTCTGTACGCCCTTTCGCTACTATACCTACTCGTTCTGTAGGATTAGTCGGTTGAATTAAAGTCGAAGGTGCCCGAGCAATAGTAGGTTGCTTAGGTGGCACAACGGGGTTTTTAAACTGTTCGCTTGTCTTGCCTTGGTTGTTTTCTGCCGTTTCGGTGGGGATCGGTTCAACAGTTTGTTGTTCCTCTTCACCAGAACATCCGGCGATCGCCAAAGCTAAAATAGATGCAATAGATGCAATTGTGATTTTTAAATGTCTAGCCATTAGCCATTTTCAATCTTAAGAGGAGAAAATTTGTATAAGTGAAATCAATTTGATTTAAGTTGTATCAAAAGTGAAATCTGATACAGTTATAACCTAATTTTTTTCGGGTCAAGGATTATTTTATACAACATGGTATAGATTTTGATTAATCCTCTGTCGTTACCATCAGATGCTTGAGGGAATTAAGTCCTTTTTTGACTCGACGAGAAACTGTGACTACGCTAATACCAAGTTTTTCAGCTACTTGCTTCTGCGTTAAGTCGTGTAGAAATACAAATTCCAAGACCTGACGGGTTCGGTTTTCTAACTGAAGCAAGGCTTGTTGTAAGCGTAATTGGTCTTCTTGCGCCAGCTGAAAACTGCGGTAACTATGGTCGGGAACCAATTCTGCTAAACTAGCCGAACTTTCGTCTCCATCGTATACAGGCACATCTAAGCTCAAAGGAGCGCGATTTGCCCAAGCTAGTTTAATTTCTTGCCATTCTTCAAGTGAAATAGACAATGCTGCGGCTACTTCAGAGTCGGTCGGTTGACGATTATAAAGTTCGCGCAAGGAACGAGAAACTCCTGCCGATTGCTGCTGTAGAGCCAACCAACGCCTCGGAATTCTAACAGTGACACCTTTATCACGGAGGTAGTGCTGAATTTCACCGCGAATGTAAGGAATCGCGAAGGAACTAAAGGCATGACCTTTGGAAATATCAAATCTTTCGATACCACGAATTAAGCCCAGACAGCCTACTTGAAGTAAGTCATCATAACTTTCGTGGCATTGATTTATCCAATAATAAGCTTCTTTTCTGACAAGTCCAAAATTGAGCTTTACCAGTTGATTGCGAACTTCGGCTGACTGAGATTGCTGATATTCTCGCAATAACTGCCAAATTTCATGCTTAAGTTCTTTAGTGAGTAAGGTAGTAGGCATAGCACCTTGATGATTTATAAAACAAGTATTTAAACTAGAACAACCGTAAATATCTGGAGATGCAGTTTGAAAAGCGTATTGATGTAGAAAACGCAGACGAACATATTCCTCCGTTATTGATACTTAATAACGGACGGCGATCGGACTATGGATCGAAAGGATTAATTGAAAGGACGCGGCTTTTAAGTCAGCAGACTTATGAAGTAGTATTAATGCGATTTTTGAGCTTTGTTTATGTAGTAGCTAAAGGGCTATATATAAAAAAATATACAAAAACACTAGCAACCTGAAACCGAATTATTACGTAATTTAGTTTTTTGAAGTTTTGGCTAAATTTTTGGTAAAAGGTACAACAGTGTAATTGAGTAGATTAGTTAATAAATTTTTTCAGAGAAAATACTTACTATAAAAAGTTTTAGATAAATAAAAAAACAAATCTAAAATCTACATAAAACTATGATTTAACAACAAAGAAAGAAGATAAACGATAAATTAACTTTATAAATCCATAAAAAAAAGGGCTAAAAGCCCTTAATATTAATCAAATTTTCCAGCAATTTCTCTAATCAAGAGCAACTAAGCGATACCGCAGATTTTTTAGATTTTTTCAAAAACTATGACACTGGTTCCACACGAGCGTAGAATAAACCACGAACTTTTACGTCTAAAGGTTCACCAGCACCTAAATCAGTATCGGAAGGTTGATCGCTGACAAAAGTACCAGCAATTTCTCCACTTATACGATCTACTTTGGCAACATTTAAAGAAATATGACCGTTACCACTTTCAACACTCTTCATGTTAGCGCGTCTGAGTCTTTCACTATCTGCTTGGGAAGGTAGCGCAATTGCATTATCATAACCGCTAGCAACACCACGACCTTTAGGATCTAAGAAAGTTGCACCACGATAAGAAGGAACTTTAAAATCTCCTTCAAAATCTGTTGAGGTATTAATGCTAGTTAAATTAGGTTGTGTTTGAGCAACCAAATTCTTCACGGTAAATAAGAAAGGAACCTGTTCCCCACCGGGTAGTTGCACGGTAATAGCTTGGAAATCAAAACCATCTTTCTCTTCAAAAGTCAGGCTACCATCTGAGTTAACTTTCAAATCACCTTGAATTTGGTCGAGAGATGAAGTTTTACGAGTCAACTGTCTCGCACCAATAAATTCAGCTTCTTGTCTTTTGTTAAGAGGTTCTTCTTTAACAAAATAAGCGGTAGGTTCGATACAAAGTTCTTTAATTTCGTAAGATGTGTTTGGCTCGATGGGGATAGAGCCACGACTCGTTTCGGAAAGTAGAGGACATTTATTAGCTAAACCAGTACCTCTAATATCTTCGTAGGTAAGTAAATCTCTACCATCACCACTACTAGCCATATCCGAACCTTGGCTACAAGCTGTTAATAAGCCCAACATTACAGCCATTAATCCAGCTATTAAAGCGCGATACTTCATGATTAACCTCAATGTCAAAAATTAATATTTTTAGTTGTTAAACCAAAAAAAATGATTACGTAGTTAAACGTTTTCAATTCCTAAAGCGATAAGTTTGTACTCGGACTTGTATACATTGCCATTCTTGAGTATCTCAAAATATTGGCGGCGCAATATCCACTATATTTCAAGACCACCAACCATCAAAAGATGTAAGGTCACAAATAATTTTTGACCCCTACTTTGAAAACCAAAAATCTAGCACAACAACTTAATGCAGTCAGATGAAAGCTGAAATATTCAATCCTCAGGGCAAAAGTCAACTAACTTTTATATAACATCCCAACCACCATCTTGATAAGATGCCTGCAACAGCCGTCGCAAGTACATTTGTAATTTTCTTATTTACATTTAGCTACTTTAAGCCAACAGGCAAAAAGTAAAGTAAATGTTTTTTATAGTTATGTTATGACAAAATTTTTTTATAGTTCTCCTTTATTCATCGTAAGTTATGAAATTTTATATTGAGTCAATATCATTCTCTCACAACTTGCCGACACATAGAATATATATTGCAACCCGCATTCGATCGCCGCTCAATTCTCAAATGTATGTAACGATCCGATTTTTATACAAATATTTACATTCCTATAAAAATTTTAAAGATTAGATTGAAAAAAACTGGATTATGTAGATTATTTTTGGAGATAGGGGTTGACAAAGTAACAGTTATACATTCTATTTATGCTTTTTCATCTTAGATGACTTTACAAAGAAAATGTTTAAAAATGTTAAGAGAACTTTTGCCCGAACGTAACTTAACTTAAAGAATAAGCTCCATTCCAGTCCCCAGAGGCATAATTCGTGCAAAATGTTGAAGCTTAATCTTTTTAAGAAGCCTCTTAATCGGCATTTAATTTTGCCATTGCTATAGTTAACCAAAGTTATGGTTTGTCTTTAATCCCAAGTATCACAGTTAAATAATTAACTAATTAATATTATGAGCAACGGTAAAAGTCCCGATTCAGATAAATTATCTTACAAATTGCAAGAAGTTACAGACGCAATTCACGAATACTCTGCCATTTCTCAAGGAGATATTTTAGCTATTTTGGCATTGCTTAGGCAGTTAGAAAAATTGCATCGAGAAATTAGAGACGGTATTTTTCAAGAAAGTTTACCATCAAATCGTCAAGCACTGTACTCGCTTTTAAAAGACATTGAAGCAGAAGGAGGATGGCCTTACATTGAGCGGATGAGGATTCAAAATTTGATGCAGAATTTGGAAAGTATTGACGAAGAAAATAGCTGAGGTTAGGGAGTAGGAAGTAGGTATTAGGGAAAAAAGTTTTGGGGCTTTTAGGGTTGAGTCGATGGAGAGTATTATCTCCCGCACCTCTCAGTTAGATCCGTGCGTACCCGTTTCCGTGTACACGGCTCCCGATATTCTTAAGCTTTACGGCTTTTGCTCATGTGAATATAATCATGGCAAGATTCGTGTATAACCACTAGATTTTTGATTTTCCAGTTGTTATGATTACCATCAATGTGATGTAGGTGTACTCGTTCTTCACTTGTAAACTTTAGATCACATATTGTACATGAATGGTTTTGCCTTTTTAGGGCTTTAGAAGTATGTCCGTCATATAATTTACTGTTGCGTTCACTCCAGTAAGTTATATCTTGGTCGTAGGGAGATTTGTTTCCTTTAACCATGACGTGTTTGTTTTCGGAGTAAGAAACTTTTGGGAACGCTTTATCAAGTAATTTCTTACAGGTATAACGGTCTTGTTTAGTTTCTTTATTAAATACCTTGTAAGTTCTGTGTTGTGTGTGGTATAGCGAAAATCGCGAACCATCCATCTTGCAGAATTTATGGTAGTTTCTCCACCCTCTAATTGTTGGTGCCAGCTTTTCGGCTTTCACCTTAGAACCATAATTCGAGTTGTTGACGATTTTCTTAACTTTCTCACGGAATTTTTTGAAATTCTCCACTGAGGGAGTACTTCTAAATTTTCCGTTGCTTTGTACTTTAAAGTGCCAGCCTAGAAAGTCAAATCCCGAAGTCGCAGCGGTTATCTTTGTCTTTTTCTCACTTACCTTCATTCCTCTATCAGCTAGGAATTGACTGATTTTTTCAAGTATTTCGTTCGCATTATCTTTAGGTCTGAGAATTATTACCATGTCATCCGCGTAACGGATTGATGGCTCGGTGATATCTTTTATTGAAGTACCGTTTGTAATTCTAGCTCCTGCGTTTCGGTGGTATCTATGAATACTTTCAATACCATTTAATGCGATGTTAGCTAGAAGGGGGCTTACCACTCCACCTTGAGGTGTACCTTGTTCTGGAAATTCGGGGTTAATTCCTGCTTTTAGACATCGGAATATTCCCGTTTTAATGCCTTTAGGGGCTGTAAGGTTATCAATTATTGTGGTGTGGCTTATCCTATCGAAGCATTTTTCAATGTCGAGTTCTATGACTCGTTTATTGATTCCATTAACGTTGGAGCTTAGATTGTTGAACAGTTGTCTTTGGGCATCATGTGCCGAACGTCCTGGTCGAAAGCCGTAGCTCTTTGCATGGAAAGTTGCTTCGTGCGCGGGTTCTAAGGCATATTTGGCTAGGCATTGCCAAGCTCTATCTGCCATAGTGGGAATTTTCAGCATTCTGGTAGTTCCGTCCTTTTTAGGAATGGGGATACTACGTA
>NZ_CAWUDI010000014.1:0-155706 GCF_963920925.1 Calothrix sp. CCY 0018
GTCCGGATCTAACTGAGAGGTGCGGGAGATAATACTCCCCATCGACTCAACCAGCATAGCTTTATTAAAAGCGCTACAGCAAAAACAACTCGAACAAATTGATTCTTCTTCCTTTGAAGCAGAGACTTTACCTCTTCCGAGGGTTGTGCGAGTTGAGCAAGATTGATGGGGTGATGGGGTGATGGGGTAGAGGGGGAGATGGGGGGATGGGGGGATGGGGGGATGGGGAGACAAGGGGACAAGGGGACAAGGGGACAAGGGGACAAGGGGACAAGGGGACAAGGGGATAAATAACTATTTCGCTACTTGCTACTCGTAACTCATAACTCCTAACTGAAAGAGCGAAACTTTGGCAGTTATTGAAGCGTCAGGTATTGTGGAGATTATTTATTTGTTATTAAATAGTCGATCGCCAGTATATATAACCTTTTTATTTAGTACTTGAGATAATTAAAGTACGAGTTAAAATTATCACTCCTACACTGCTATGACATACAACTACCGATTGCCTAAATTTCAATTACGCCGCTTGGGTTTGGCTTTAATGCTGCCTGTTGCGCTGTGTGGCGCGGTAGTGCTTCCTCCGAGGCTACAAACTGCTACAGCCCAAACTTCGTCAGATAATCGCGCTCTTAGTATCAGTGCTGAGCAACAAGAATACAATGCTAAAAATGAGATAGTTTCTGTAAGCGGCAACGTACAAATTACCTATCCGGCTCGTCAGTTGAAAGCGACAGCAGCGCAAGGACAATATTTTTTTCGGCAAAGTCAAATTGACCTCAGTGGTGGCGTGTATATTTTGCAAGGGGGTAAAAATAGCATTCGAGGAGACAAAGCCAGCTATTTGATTAATGAAGGACGATTTATCGCTACACCTAAAAGCGGTAGTCAAGTAGTGTCTACTTATGTTGTAGACGATAATGCAAATGCTCGTAACCAGGCAGCGGCAAATAATGGCCCTCTTACTATCCGTGCGGACTTGCAAGAATACAATTCCAATACTGAGATAGCTACCGGGCGTGGTAACGTACAGCTTTCATATCCCTCTCGTCAGATTAAGGCAACGGCTGCTCAAGCACAATTTTTTAATCGGGAACGTCGGATTATCCTTAGTGGTGGCGTGTATATTTTGCAAGATGGTAAAAATAGCATTCGGGGAGAGACAGTTACTTATTTAGTTGATGAAGGAAGATTTGTCGCTTCACCTAAAAGCGGTGGTCGAGTAGAGTCTATATACATTGTAGATGATGTTCCTACTCAATCTAATCAAGCCCCTTCCACACCAAACTTAAGACGTAATAATTAAAGAAAAATACGAGCGCAAATCGTGAAAATTGTTTTAGAAAACATTCACAAATCCTACGGTAAGCGAACTATTGTTAATCGCGTCAACCTAACAGTAGCGAGCGGTGAAATCGTCGGTTTATTAGGACCTAATGGTGCTGGTAAAACGACGACTTTTTATATTGCAACTGGTTTAGAAAGACCAGATCGAGGCACGGTTTGGCTTGATAACCGCGATGTTACTAGTATTCCGATGCATGGCAGGGCACGTCTTGGTGTTGGTTATTTAGCGCAAGAAGCCAGCGTTTTTCGTCAATTAACCGTCAGGGAAAATATTTTATTAGTATTTGAACAAACCCAAGTACCGCGTCGGGAATGGGATGTACGCCTTTATCAACTTTTACGAGAATTTAGCTTAGAAAAACTTGCTAACAGTAAAGGAATTCAACTTTCCGGAGGAGAAAGACGCAGAACTGAATTAGCTAGAGCCTTAGCGTCTGGAAGGAATGGCCCCTCATTTTTATTTTTAGATGAACCCTTTGCTGGAGTCGATCCCATCGCAGTTGCCGAAATTCAAGGAATTATTGCACAACTTCGCGATCGCAACATGGGAATCCTAATTACAGATCACAACGTCCGCGAAACCCTTGACATTACCGATAGAGGTTATATCATGCGCGAAGGAGAAATACTAGCCTCCGGTTCCTCCGACGAACTTTATGATAACCCTCTTGTAAGGCAATATTATTTAGGTGAAAATTTTCAAGTTTAATAAATTGGGAATAGGGCATCGGGCATTGGGCATTGGTAATTGGTAACTCCCAACTCCCAACTCTTAACTGATAACTGATAACTGATAACTGATAATTGATAACTGTTCACTGATGCCATACAAATCTACAAGTTCTTTTTCGTTGCTGCCGATTTCGATCATGGATCGGTATCTAACCAGGGAAATGATACCGCCATTTTTATTCGGTGTTGCTGCTTTTTCTTCGTTGGGAGTATCAATTGGTGCGGTTTTTGAATTGGTACGTAAGGTAGTGGAATCTGGGCTACCTGTTGGGATAGCTGCTAGAGTTTTTGTTTTAAATTTCCCCGAATTTATTGTTTTAGCTTTCCCGATGTCTACGCTGTTAGCTACTTTAATGACTTACAGTCGTCTTTCTAGTCAAAGCGAATTGACTGCATTGCGTAGCTGTGGCGTTAGCGTTTATCGGATGGTGGCGACAGCTGTATGTTTAAGTTTTCTGGTAACTGGATTAACATTTTTATTTAACGAGCAGATTGCACCAGCGGCAAAGTACCAAGCGACTTTGACGATGCGAAAAGCTTTAAAAACCGAACAACCTTCTTTTAAAAGAGAAAATTTAATTTATCCTGAATTCAAAAAAGTTAAGCGAGAAGACGGTAGTAAAGAAAAGGTTTTATCGCGGCTATTTTATGCCGATAAATTTGATGGTAAGACGATGATAGGTCTAACAATTATCGATCGTTCTCAAGACGATTTTAGTCAAATTCTTCAGGCAGAATCGGGAGAATGGAACGTAAAAGATAATGTTTGGGACTTTTATAACGGTACTATTTATTTAATATCTCCAGACAAATCTTATCGCAATATTGTCCGCTTTGAACGTCAACAGTTAAAATTACCCCGCACTCCATTAGATTTAGCAAAAGAAAGCCGCGATTACGGGGAAATGAATATTCTCCAAGCATTAGAACAATTAGAAGTAGAAAAGCTGCGCGGTGACGAACAAAAAATTCGCAAACTTGAGGTTAGAATTCAGCAGAAATTTGCCTTACCATTTGTTTGTATGGTTTTTGGCTTAGTTGGTGCCACAATGGGAAGCATACCAGGAAGAACTGGTTCTGCAAAAAGTTTTGGTATTAGCGTAATAATTATTTTTGGTTACTATTTATTCAGTTTTATTAGCGGTGGATTAGCGCAAGCTGGTGTTTTTTCTCCGTTTGTTGGAGCTTGGTTTCCCAACTTTTTCGGATTAGGAATCGGTTTATTTTTATTAGGAAGAGTTGCAAAACGGTAAGGGGAAGTTAGTGGTTAGTGGTTAGTTGTTAGGAGTTAGGAGTTAGTAGTACCAATTACCAATGCCCCATGCACAATCCCCCATGCTCAATGCCCATCATTCTTAATTCAATGTAAAAATCAATACATAAGTCAAATATTTAACAATAATCTATATAGGAATTATGACGTAGGCATTTTTAAAAGGTTACGATTAAGGAATAATCTCATTTTAAGTTGCTCATGTCACGTTCTCACCGTTCTCCTCGCTTACGCTACCTTAAGGCTCGATTATCAATTTTTACTCGTCCTAGTTTTTTAGCAGCGCTGGTTTTTTTATCGTGTTTAGGATTTGTAGTTAAAGAATACTGGACTAATCCTGATTTTCTGAAATTTACCCAAAATCAATCAGCACCGTCATTGACACCATCAAATCAATCCTCGCTTTCTGAGGAAGATAGAGCTATTGCTGCTGATATTGATAATTTATCGGTGCTTGATTACGATAAACAAAAGGCAAATATACCTATAACCACAAATCTTAACGATAGTAAGAAAATTAAAGAGCAAAACGATGCTCAATTAAATAAGATATTGGATTTAGCTGAGAAAAGTCAGGAAGCAAACGAAATCAACCCAAATACAACTCAATCGCAAACAGCTAACACTCCATCAACATCGCAGCAAAATCCATTTTTGAAACAAGCTGAAGATTTATTAAAATTTCAGTTTGATACCGGCAATACAAACGGAAATGTAAATACTTTGTCTCCATTTTCTACTGATTCACAAACTTCTCAAAACTCATTTAATTTAGGCATTAATAATAGTAATTCTGCTAATTCTGAAAGTGTTTTGCAAAAAGCAATAAATCAATCTAATAAAAATCAACAAATCCAAGAAAATTCACCAAAAAATACATTATCCCAAAACGATCAAAAGGCACCTCCGCAGAATTCATCAGCTAATCAAAATCTGCCTCAAAGTCAAACTTCCAACCTTGTTAATACAAATCTTTTTAATCAACCTTTAAATACTCAAACTCAAAATCCGGCAAATAATTACACTCAACCAGGATTTAACAATCAATCTCAACCCTACGATAACTTTAACAACAATCAATTTCCTGCAAATAATTACACTCAACCGGGATTAAATACTCAATCTCAACCCTACGGCAATTTTAACAACAATCAAAATCCGGCAAATAATTACACTCAGCCGGGATTAAACAATCAATCTCAAAATCCCTACGGCAACTTTAACAATATTCAAATACCTGGAAACAACTACACTCAACCGACACCCAACAATAATTTCAACAATAATTTCAACAATAATCCCCAGCAAAATCCTTACAGCAACTTTAATGGGAATCAAGCACCTGCAAATAATCGGGTACAAAATCCCTATAACAACTTTAATAATACTCAAACAAGCGTTAATGGATATAGCCCGCAAACACAAACAAGAATTAACAATATCTACAATAAATTAGTTAATCAGGATTTCCCTAGCGCAGCAAACCGTAATACTTATACTGCACCAAATAACAATATAAATACAGGTTTCCAACAACCCAACGTGCAGCAGTTTAATTCACCATATTCTCCGCAAAATCAAATACAGTATCCTAATAACGGATATGGTTATTAATTAATTTTGTTAACTAATGTTGTCAGCGTCTACCAAATGTATTGGGGAATAGGAAGAGTACCTGGCGGTTGAAACCGCACGTTGCCGCTTTTGTCGGGGAACCCGCCCAACGCAATTCGGCAGATACAATTAATCCGCTCACCTAATCGATCAATCCTTGCACAAAGAATATTAAAAGATATTACAATTAATGCGATAATATTTATTCTGCATGAATTTCAGCTTTTATCTCAATGTCGCAAATCATCTGGATAGCCAGACACGCCAATCGTCTTGACTTTGTAAACCCCGACTGGTTTTTAACAGCGGAAAGACGTTACGATCCACCGCTATCAGATGATGGTATGGTACAGGCACAGCAATTAGCAAATCGTCTCAAGACAGAAAAAATTCATCACATTTTTGCTTCTCCATTTTTACGCACCGTACAAACAGCAAGTGCAGTTGCATCAGTTCTGGATTTACCGATAAAGTTAGAAACGGGATTGAGTGAATGGTTAAATCCTAAGTGGATGACTGAAGAACCAGAAAGACATTCAATGCAAGAATTATTAGAAATATATCCTTATATTGACGTTAGCTATACGCCACAAATAGCAGTTAATTATCCCGAAACTCGCCAACAAATGCGCCAACGCTCGGCACAAACTGCCAGATGTTTGGCAAGTGAATATTCTCCAGAAAATATTTTATTAATCGCTCATGGTGCATCGGTACTGGGTGCTGCGATGGGATTTGTCGGGAATTCGGCTATAGGAAAAGTCAAAGCTTCCTTGTGCAGCTTGGTGAAAATCGTTCATCAAGAGCCAGATTGGTTATTGGAACTTACTGGAGATACTTCTCATTTGACAGAAGTTGAAGAAGTGGTCAGATTTAATTGAATATTAGGGCATTGGGGATTGGGCATTGGTAATAGTTAGGAGTTAGGAGTTTTTTTCTCGTTACAAGCCTCCGACTTGTAACGTATTTTTAGTAGTCAACCATATTAATTCTGTTGGGTAAATCATTGTTCGTAGTAGCGCTGTACTCGCCTCCAGCTTCGGAATTCGGTACTACGAACCCTTTAAAATTAATGTGGTGGAGTACTAGCATAAAGGAGGCGGAGCCTCATGCATATTGGTTCCCAGCCAGAGTCTAGGAATCAGTAAACTGGCTTATGCTGATATACAGCAAGCAACTAACAACTAACCACTAACAACCAACAACTAACTATGACATTATTATTAGCGGGTGATATCGGCGGTACGAAAACTATTTTGCGCTTGGTTGAAGCGTCGGAAAAGCCTGTATTACGTACTTTGCATGAAGAACGTTATTCAAGTAAAGATTTTGCCGATTTAGTGCCGATAGTACAGCAGTTTTTAGCCGCAGCAAATACAAAAGATATTCCTCAAAAAGCTTGTTTTGCAATTGCTGGCCCTGTAGTTAACAATACTGCGAAGTTGACCAATTTAGCTTGGTTTCTGGATAGTTCCCGCTTGCAAGAACAATTGGGTATTGCCCACGTTACTTTAATCAATGATTTTGCTGCGGTTGGTTATGGTATTTTAGGTTTGAAAAAAGAAGATATATTAACCTTGCAAGAAGGTAAACCGAATCTTGAAGCACCGATTGGTATTCTTGGTGCGGGTACTGGTTTGGGACAAGGATTTTTAATTAAAGCCGGAGATATGTATCAGATATTTCCTTCAGAAGGGGGACATTCCGACTTTGCTCCCCGTAAAGAATTAGAATTTCAACTGTTGAAATATCTGCTTGATAAACACGATATCCAGCGGGTATCGGTAGAAAGAGTAGTTTCCGGTATGGGAATAGTATCAATTTATGAATTTATGCGAGATAGAAAAATTGCTGCTGAATCGCCAGAAATTGCTCAAGTGGTGACAACGTGGGAACGAGAAGCAGGAAAAGAAAAAAGCGTAGATCCAGGTGCGGCAATTGGTACGGCTGCCGTTAAAAAGAGCGATCGCCTCTCCGAGCAAACCATGCAGTTATTCGTGGAAATATACGGAGCCGAAGCCGGAAATTTAGCGTTAAAACTATTACCCTACGGTGGTTTATACGTCGCTGGTGGAATCGCAGCCAAAATACTTCCCTTGATGCAAGAGGGTAGTTTTATGCTGAATTTCAGTAGCAAAGGTAGAATGCGAAGCATTTTGGAAGACATACCCGTACATATAATTCTTAACTCGCAAGTTGGTTTAATAGGTGCTGCTATTAGTGCTTCTAGGTTATAACGGGAGCGAACCAGATAAGTAATATCAGCATCTTCTTAAGCAATAACTATGACAAAAAAAGCTTTCTTACCCCTAATCGCCGCCGGTTTGGTGTTTAGCAGTTTCGCAGCAGTAGAAGTAAACAAGCAGCAAACAGCTACAGCGCAAGCAGCCAAGAAGTCACAATGGAAAATATTTAATTCCCCCGATGGCAGTTTTAAGGTATTAATGCCGGGAATGCCTAAATCCATGAGCGAAACTAAGAAAACATTTATGGGGGAAATTAACTTAAATATCTTTCTCGCCAAACCTGAAAAACAGCAAGTAGCTTACGTCGTGGCTTACAACGACTTTCCCCATAGTTACGGTAAACTCGCAGATCCCCAAGTAGTGCTGAATAATGCGCGGGATATGGCGCTAAAAACCACTAAATCCAGATTAGTCAGTCAACAAGACATTCGTAGCTACAACAATCAGCCTGGGCAAGAAATCGAATACGTCAATTCTGCCGGAAAAATTACTAGAAACCGGATGTTTTTTGCTGAAGGGCGTTTATATCAAGCAATGGTAATCACCACCGAAGAACAAGAAAAATACCTTGGTAAAAGCATTCGCGGATATTTGAATTCTTTTCAAGTGGTTTTGAGAAGGTGAAAAACAGGTCAAAGGTTAGAGGTTAAAGGTTAAAGGTTAAAGGTTAAAAATGAGGAGTTAGGAGTTAGGAGTAGAAAGTAGCGAGTTAGTAATTATTTCTCCCTATCTCCCCCCTCACTCTTCTACCACTTTTAAAGTATGCAAACTCGTATCAGCACAATTACCGATCAATCCTCCCATAGCTTTCACATTTAATAAATGTTCCACAACTGTGGAAGTTATGATTTCTCCGGGGATTAATAAAGGAATTCCAGGAGGATAGGGACAAATGGTTTCAGCACTGATACGATTAATTGCTTCTTTGATGGGTACGGTTTCTGTACAACTAAAAAATGCTTGACGGGGAGATAATGCGAAATTCTGGGAACCAAGTTTTAAAGGCTCTGCCTCTTGATGATTATTTTCTAACCCTTTCTCAACTGCGAGAAGGGGTTTTTTATATTCTTTGGCTAGGGTAATAAAAGCTTTTACTAATTGTTCTATATCTTCTGCGGTGTTACCCAAGCTAATAATAAATGTGACAGTTTTCAACGAAGCGAATTCTGGTGTTACGTTAAATTTCTCATCTAAAATTTCTTCTACTTCAAACCCAGTTATTCCTAATTCGGAAACGGTTACGGTTAAGCGGGTTTTGTCTAAGGAAGAGGGAGAGGGGGAGATGGGGGGATGGGGGGATGGGGGGAAGTTTAAAATTGATAATCTTGAAATTTTGTTAATACGGTTTCTGGCTTCTTGTGCTAGCTGTAAGGTTTGAGTTAATAATTCTTTGCCTTGGAGTGCTATTTGTTGCCGTGCTGCATCTAGGGAAGCTAATAGTAAATAGCTGGGGCTGGTTGACTGAGTGAGTTGTAAGGCTTTGTTGATGCGGTTAATATTTATCCTGCTACCTTGTACGTGGAGCATCGATGCTTGAGTCATGGCACCGAGAGTTTTGTGAATGGATTGTATGGTTAAATCGGCTCCTGCATTTAAAGCTGAGATGGGTAATTCGGGATGAAAGGCAAAGTGTGCGCCGTGGGCTTCGTCTACTATTAAGGGAATATTGTATTCGTGGGTGAGTTTGGCGATCGCCTTAATATCTCCGCATACGCCGTAATATGTGGGATAAACCATGATCACGGCTTTGGCATCGGGATGTTTTTGTAGTGCTTTTTCTAAACTTTGAATTGTGATGCTATGGGCAATATCTAAAGTTGCATCGTATTCGGGATTAATAAAAATTGGTATTGCACCGGAAAGAATTAAACCTGAAATTACCGAAGAATGAACGTTACGGGGAAGAATGATTTTATCGCGATCGCTACAGGTTGCCAGAATTGCCGCTTCTATTCCGCAGGTGGAGCCATTAACTAAAAACCAAGTTTGTGTTGCACCAAATGCTTCGGCGGCGAGTTGTTGCGCTTGTTGGATAACACCATCGGCAGCGAAAAGACAATCTAATTCGGTTAATTCCGTTAAATCAGCGCTAAATACAGCTTTACCGAAATATTCTATCAGTTTTGATGAAATTCCTTTTCCTTGCTTGTGTCCCGGTGTATAGAAGGCAGCATGGGGACGTTTGGCGTTGGATATGATTGCATCGAGTAGAGGAGTTTGGTTTTGATTCATGTTGAGAATTTAAAGGAACAGGGAACGGGGAATAGGGAATAGTTTAGAGCTAAAAAACTTCTAACTTCTAACTCATAATTTTTTCATGCCCAATGCCCAATGCCCAATGCCCAATTACCAATTACCAATTACCAACTTCCCAATTTCTATTAACTTTTCTTTATAAGCAGCAGCTTCTTCACTATCTTTGAGAGATTCTAAGTACCTGGGTGTAAATAAACATAACTATAATGATGTCATTACGAGGAGGTACGACGAAGTAATCGCAAGGATTTCAGCTTTTTTTACATTCTGTTACATAGTCATATTTAATTGTACCTACCTACTTACTAAATAATTTTGGTAACTATCACTCGTTGCCATTTTTACTTTCTTCATAGTCTACCCAATACTCCCTTGCTCTAAGAATATCTTTGTCTTGAGTACTTTTCACATCTTGCATTATTCTTAATAAGCCCACATTCTCGCCTTGTAAGCCGGAGGCTTTCTCGCAGAGAAATCAATTTCAAGGCTTATATAGAAAGTACGTTAAAACGCACTAAAATTCTTACCCAGTCTGATTTATCAGACTTTGCTTATTAGCCTGGGAATTTATTCCAAGGCGGTTGTGAAAGCTGACTAAGAATGGTGCAAGATATCAGGTACTTTTAACCCAATGCCCAATGCCCAATGCCCCATGCCCAATCGGCATAGTCTGTTAGGAAGATGCTAAAGGGGCTAATAATTATTTAAGTTGGAATAGAAGAATTAACTTGATTAAAAATGATTTTTCCCAAACTAATCGCCATACCAGGGCCAAATCCGACACCAGCACCCGCACCACCACCAGCACCCGAACCGACACCAACACCAGTACCAGAACCCGTACCTTCTCCTATGCCTCAACCAGTTCCGACTCCGGAGCCGCAACCAATTCCCAAACCTGTTTGAAACAATTTGCTCTTAGCTTTAAGATATGCTGTGAACTACAAATCCAAAATCTAAAATCTAAAATCCAAAATGCTAAGAGCCGGGATTGTCGGACTTCCTAATGTAGGAAAATCTACTTTATTTAATGCTGTGGTGGCGAATGCTAAGGCTGAAGCTGCTAATTTTCCTTTTTGCACCATTGAGCCGAATGTCGGCATTGTTTCGGTACCGGATGAGCGCTTAGAAGTTTTAGCGAAGATTTCTTCTGCAAAGCAAATTGTCCCCGCTCGTGTGGAATTTGTGGATATCGCCGGTTTGGTGAAGGGTGCAAGTAAGGGCGAGGGATTGGGAAACCAGTTTTTGTCGAATATTCGGGAAACTGATGCGATCGTTCACGTGGTGCGTTGTTTTGAAGATGACGACGTAATCCACGTTTCTGGCTCGGTGGGGCCAGCAAGAGATATTGAAGTGATTAATTTGGAGCTTGTTTTAGCAGATTTATCCCAAGTTGAGCGTCGCATGGATCGTACTCGCAAGCAAGCAAGGGCAAATAAAGATGCTCAATATGAAATGACAGTGCTTGAAAAAGTTGCAGCAGACTTAAACGAAGGTAAATCTGTTCGTCAGATGAAATTAAGCGAAGAAGAAGCCGAATTAATTAAACCTTTGACATTATTAAGTGCGAAAAAGATTATTTATGCTGCCAATGTTTCCGAAGATGACTTGTCAACTGGAAACGAATATGTAGAGCAAGTGCGAGAAATTGCAGCCCAAGAAGATGCTCAGGTAGTGATAGTTTCCGCACAGGTAGAATCGGAATTAGTAGAATTATCCGATCAAGAAAGAAAGGATTTTCTCGAAGCTTTGGGTGTAGAAGAAGGTGGTTTAAAATCTTTGATTCGCGCTACTTACGATTTATTAGGATTGCGGACATATTTCACATCTGGTGAAAAAGAAACTCGCGCTTGGACAATAAAAGCCGGAATGTCAGCACCGCAAGCAGCAGGAGTAATTCACAGCGATTTTGAAAAAGGATTTATTCGTGCAGAAACCGTTAGTTACGAAGATTTAGTTACCTCTGGTTCCTTGGGTGCAGCAAAAGAAAAAGGTTTAGTTCGTGCTGAAGGGAAAGCTTATATTGTTAAAGAAGGTGATGTAATGTTATTTCTGACTAATTAACAGGTTGAAAATACCTGGCGGTTGAAACCACGGCTACACAGGCAAAACCCGCCTGCGCGGGTTAATAATTTTGTAGGGTGTGTGACGCTGCGACAAATTTTGTTAGTAATTACAAGTTTGAAAATAGCGTCACGCACCATCTTTTATTTGTAAAAAAAATTAATTTGTTTGAATCATCTCACGCATATCATCTAGAGGTGATTCTGGTTGAATAGGTTGTTCGGGGAAGAATTATAGATTAATTTTGTCGGGTTTCTTAACATCGGTTGATATACATATTTCAATATTTAGTGTTCCTTTCTGCCAGCCTTGATTATTAACTTGAATAATTTGACAGTCTTTAATAATTTCATATTTGATGTAATTAAATTTGACTGTTTCTTCTCCTATAGTAATTGCTGAAAATTTAGGTGTTTGTCCTAAATGATTATGATAGAAGTGCGTTTCCTTTATTACTTCTCTTCTCATCAACTCCTTCAATCGACTTACTTTAAAAGTATCTTTTTCAAAAAGCACTACATCATCATCGCAATCTAAAGAAATAGAAATATTTGTATCTTTCATATTAAAATCAGTTAATCAGTAAATTCAGTTTATTCAGCAATTTTATATTCATCAATTAGTGAAAATACGGATAAAAGCATTTTGTTCGTAGTAAGTTATTTATCGCTTTCTTACTCCTACCTCTCTATATTTTCTTCCTCAGCGCCCTCTGCGTCTCTACGGTTTTATCTCCGTAATCTTAGGAGCCTAAAAAGTTTAGAATAAGGAGTAAATTCCTTACTACGAACAATATGTCTCAAATTCCTATTATTGATTTATCGCTTTTCAACAACAACGATATAAAATCAAAACAAAGTATTAATTCCTAACTCTTAACTCCCTACTCCCTATATTTCTATGAAAACCTACGATATTATTATTATTGGTGCTGGTATTGCGGGTGCTGCACTTAGCTATGAATTAGTTACAAAAGGCTTTTCGGTACTTTTAATAGAACAACACACCACACCACAAAATGCTACTCGTTATAGTTATGGTGGTTTGGCTTTTTGGAGCGGTACTGATTCTTTAACTCGTCAATTGTGTGAGGAATCAAAAAAACTTTATCAAAGTCTACCAGAAGAATTAAATAGTGATATTCAATTTCGCGAATTAGATTTATTATTAACTATTTTTCAAGATAGCAATCCAGAAGAAATTGCTGCTAATTACCAACGTTTTGCAACACCTCCGCAATTACTCAATGTTAATCAAGCTTGTGAATTAGAACCTTTATTAAATAGAGAAGTAATATCTGGAGCTTTGACTGTAAAACACGGACATATTCATCCAGAGAAAACAACACAAGCTTATATCAAAGCTTTTTTGCTGGCTGGAGGAAAGATGCAAATTAGCCAAGTTTTAGAAATACAGTCAGAAGATTTATTAGTTAAAACAAATACCGATACATTTAGCTGTAAAAATATTGTGGTTTGTGCTGGTGGATTTAGCCGAAAGTTAATTGAAACATCCGGTATTCCGATCCAAGTATATTTTACTCATGCAGAAATTATCGAAACTCCAACCGTAGATTTGAGATTAAATACGTTAATAATGCCGGCAAATTTGAAACGCTCTCAATTAGAAGCTGAATCTAGTAAAAACGATCAATTATGGCGCGATAATAATAAACTTGGTTGGATTTTGGATGTAGGTGCGGTTCAATTTAAAAATAAAAGTTTACGGTTAGGACAAATTAGTTTTGTAAATACAAATCCTGAAGCCGATTTAGATGCTGTAAAAAGTGAAGCTGCACTGCGAGAAAATATTGGTAAAGTATTACCTGAATTAAAAAATGTAGCGGGAACTTGCCATCATTGTTTAGTAACTTTTAGTAAAGATAATTTACCTTTGATTGGCAAAGTTACTCAAAGTCATAATATTCATGTGTTTTCAGGTTTCAGCAATCCTTTAGTATTTATTCCACCTTTAGCGCGACGTTTTGCGAACTATTTAGCTGGTAATGAAGATGAAATTATTAATAACTTGTCTCCACAAAGGTTTTTCAGTGAAAAGTGAGCAGTTATCAAATTAATTGTGTATTTAAACTTTTAAAGAGTAGAAATAATAACCTAGAAATTAAGATCCCCCCAACCCCCCCTTAAAAAAGGGGGGCTTTCGGTAACTGCTAATCCAATAAATTCCCCGCAGGGCGGAAGCTTTCAAAAGCCATTCTGCGACAGCCGTGTCTTCCTTCACGCACGTTATCCAAGAAATTTTGTTTTCTAACGGCAAATATAAACTTTCTCTCTATTAGATTAATTGGGGTAGCATCTAACCACTCGCCTTTATTCAAAGCCAAACCGATATCTTTATCAGAAAGATGTTGTTTACGCTGACAGATTTCTGCAACATCTTTAATTAGAGATTCCAACTTAGCTGATAGAATAGAGCATATTTTATCGAATTCCTGTAAATGTTCTTCCGGTAACTCTTTTCGTATTTCTTCCAAATCGTCACCCTCTTTCAAAACTTCCCATATTGCTAAGGGTGTCACTTTGGATGTTAGACGATGAAGACGACAATATTCTGCTCCTTTTATCTTCAAACGATGTCCGTTAGCAAACCGAATTATCCATCCTTCGCTATTCCTATCAAGGGTTTGGGCTGCTTTAACTAAATTATCAATGGATTCAAACTTTTCTACTTCGGTAACTCGTATTTTAAGTTTATCCGCCAAATTTTCAACTCGTTTCCGAGTATATTCATATCCACTCAAATCGTAAGCACTTAATAAAACCATTCCTTGAAAATCATAAGGTACAACAACCCGATTCCCTAAATAAATAATTTCAAAAAGATAGGTATTGCCAATTTCTAAGAAACTAGGATCTATATTTTCATCAAACCATTTTTGACCCCAAATAGCTGCATCAGAATCAAACGAACCTCGCGTAGCAACCCGCCATTTTTCACCATCAAAAAACACTACACCTAAAGAACCATCGTACTTTTGATAAACTAAAATTTCTCCAGATACTTTGTCAGCACCCCAAACTTTTGCTTCACCAAAATTGAAAAACTTTGGGAAAGGTGTCGCAATTACAGCTTGCTTTTTAACATCAATAACTAAGCCCCTGGCAATTAACGTAAAAATATTCCAATTAGCGCTGTATTGTGCGTGAGTAGTATAGTTAAAAAGTTCTAAATCACCATCAACAGCACGAACAATATTTCTCGCTTTGACATTTACTAAAAGCCCCTGATAAAGTTCATCAAAAGGAATTCTTCTTGCTGGATGTATTCCCCAAGTTGTTTCAATTTGTTCAAAGGTAATTTCTGCCATAGAATATCTTATATAAATATATAAAATTAGCGTACTATAATTGTAGTACAATATTTTACAAGTAGAAAAACCCGGTTTTTTCAAATACAGAACTTACGCAACCGCAACCGGAAAGTAGGCATTCCCAACTTTAAGATCCCCCCAACCCCCCTTAAAAAGGGGGGCTTTGCGTTGCGTAAGTCCCAAAATAAACCGGGTTTCTGAGCAACTTAAGTTTTTACCATTCTTTTCCCGTTCCCTCTTCCCGAATTTTTATTTTAGGAAGATTTGCATTAGGAACTTCCGCACTTTTGATAGATTGATTATCCATGAAACTCTGAATAATTTCGGGCACATCCAAACCAGTAGTTTGACGGAGTTGCTCGATAAAAGATGCCATCTTAGTCGCATTGTTGCCTTGACTGCTATCAATTATAGTTACCTTCTCCACTTCCAACTCTGGAATACTTGAAGCCATTGCCTTAAGTAACACATCAAACTTTTGTAACAAGAAGATTTCCTTGGCATTACTACCGGCATTGTGCCAGGATTCAGCTAACTTTTTGGTACCTTCGGCTTGAGCCTTACCGTCTTCAATGATACTTGCTGCATCACCCTTAGCTTTGGCGATCGCTCTTTTACATTCGGCTTCTGCTGGTGCTACAACATCAGCTATTAATTGCTGTTCCACCTGTTTGATGCGCTCGTGCTGTACTGCAACTTCCGCTTGAGTTTTAACAATATTAGCACCAACTTCAGCTTCCACTTCAGCAACCATTGCCACCCGCTTGGTAATAGCATCTCTAACTCTTCTTTCTGCTTCGGCTTTTGCAATTTGTAAATCTCTTTCAGTACGTTTTAAAGCGACAAGTTTATCATTTTCAGAACTACAAATTGCCGATTTAGCCTGAGCTTCAGCTTCAGCAATTCGCGAATCTCGCAACAAATCAGCACGTTGTTTTCGTCCCATAGCTTGCAGATATTTAGTATCGCTAGAAATCTGCTGGATTTGTAAACTATCTAAAATCAAACCCAATTTTTCTAAATCGTCTTCCGCTTCTTCCAACAAATTTTTAGCAAAAGCAATTTTATCTTCATTAACTTCTTCCGGAGTCAAACTAGCCAAAACACCCCGAAGGTTTCCTTCCAAAGTTTCTTTAGCTAACTGTTTAATTTGCTGCTGACTTTTACCCAACAATCTTTCAATTGCATTATGAATAGTAGGCTCTTCCCCAGCAACTTTAATATTAGCAACTCCTTGAACATTCAAAGGAATACCACCTTTACTGTAAGCATTAACAACCTCAAGGTCAATAATAATGTTACCCAAATCCATCCGAAAAGTACGTTCAAATAAAGGAGTTTGAATACTGCTTCCACCCTTCACCAAACGATATCCAACTTCCCGCCCATCAGAAGTTTTATGAGTACCACCAGCAAAAATAAGTACTTCACTAGGCTGACAAATATGATAAAAATAGCGAATCAACCAATAGCCAGCACTCGAACCGAAACCTAGAATTCCTAAAAATAAACCGATAAGTGGTAACATGATTTTCTCTAATAATTGGTAATTGGTAATTGGTAATTGGGGATAGAAAAGAGTTAGGAGTTAGGAATTAAGAATTAAGAATAATTTTCTACCCACTCTTCCCCCTCTTCCCCCTCTCTCCTCGTCTCCCCATCACCCCATCACCCCATCTCCCTCTCTCGCTTCTTGTTTCCAGAAAGAGTTCCTAATACGTCAATTCCTAAAGTTTGATTGATGCTTTCTAGATACTGATTGAGGATTTCTGGGTAAACTTTGACTAGACTTGCTAAAGATTTACCGTCACCGCTATCTACTACGTTAATTTTGCCTAAATAAAGTCGTTTGGGAATTTCTACGGCTTCATTTAAAATAGTTTCTAACTGCTGAATCAGGAATAGTTCGGAGACATCAGTATCGGTTTCTTGCCAAACTTGAGCAAGCATTTCGTTAACTAAAGCTGCTGCTTTGGCATTTTCGGCAATTACAGAAGCTTGTCCTTTTGCTTTCAATTCTTTGGCTTGCTGTAGTGCTTGTGCGGGTAATACTTGATCTGCTTCTAAACGCAGACGTTCTAATTCTGCTCGTAATTGTTGCAGTTTCTGCTCGAAGAAAGCCTGTTTTTCCCTGACTGTTGCGGTGGTAATTTCTTCTTCAGAGCGGGCTTTTTGTTCTAATTTGGCTTTGATTTCTCTGAGTTCGTTTTCTTTCTCTAAAATAGTAATGCGATTTTGAGTTTTAGCGACTTCTGATTCCTGCTGACATTGCGATTCTATGCTTTCTGCTTCCCTCAGAGCATTGGATTCAGCAATTTCTGCATCTCTGACGATCGCCGCAATCTGCTTTCTTCCAATCGAACTTAAATAATCCACATCATCGGAAACACTTTGAATTTTTAAAGTATCGATTTGCAATCCTAACTTCATTAAATCGCGACTAACATCAGAAGTGATACTTTCGGCAAATTGCAGTCTATCTTCGTTAACTTGCTCCGGAGTTAAAGTTGCAACAACACCGCGTAAATTACCCTCAAGCGTTTCTCTCGCTACCCGTAAAATATCCTTTCTATCGCTTTTTAAAAATCTTTCAATCGCATTACCGATAATATTAGGATTGTTGGAAAGTTTTACATTAGCGATCGCCTGAATATTTAACGGCGTACCTCCCTTAGAATAAGCATTTTTAACTTCCACTGGTACGGGCATAGTAGTTACATCCATGCGTCGAACTTTCTCTACAATAGGAATGCGAATCGCTCTCCCGCCAGAGAGTACGCGATATCCAATTTCTTGCCCATCCTTCGTCTTGCGCTTACGCCCAGAAATAACCAGTACTTCATTCGGTTTACAAATACATAAACAGGATTGCAGAAACCAAGCTGCTAAAACGGTACTGAATATTCCCGTAGCAATTAATAAACTAGTTCCAAAAAGTCCACCAAGATTACTTTGCTGAATTTCTACCGGACGATTTGCTTCAACTTGCGCGATTTGCAAGCTTTTAACATCTTGCTTTAAGACTGATTTAAACATTTTTGTAAGTTAGTTATTAGTTGTTAGTTGTTAGTGGTTAGTAGTTAGTAGCAAATTATATCTTGTGTCCTCCGCAGTGTAAGCTTAAATAAAGTGACAATTAAAGTCTAAAAGCTACAATAATTTTATTAGCTTTGATAGATAAATCAAAAAGTATCAGATCGGTACTAAGTTAGTAAAAATAATCAATATTAATATTTTGATTTTCTTCTGTTCCCTGTTCCCTGTATTGAAAGATATTTAATCGCTAAGTATTATTCAGAGACTGTTCGCTAATAACCCATAATTGATTCTTCTTTACTTGCACAATAAAAACTTTATCTCCTGGCTGAAAACTTATAGAATCATCAGTACAGGCTATAAAATCAACTGTCGAACCTTGTCCCGGTATATTTACTCTAATTTTCCCTTTACAAGTATTATCAAAAGGAACTTCTACCGTGCCATAAAGACCGATTAAATTATTAGTAGAACGCATACTATCTACTTTTTGTCGGCGACGCTGGATGACTATCAGTAAGACGATAACAGCACCGCAAAATATACCGATAGCAATTGCAATTAGAGCAACTACGAATAAGTTCATCATTGTTTGTTTGTATCCAACTTTAAAGTCAACGTCAATAGTTGCAGTTTAACTATTATCTTTAATCTGCTTACTGTTGAATGTCATCCATTTTTACGGTAATTTCACGGTTGAACCTATCTGAAACTATGCGTAACCGCTTATATTTGAAAGCTACAATTTTATATCTGGAGTTTTCGGGATGAAAACGATAATCTTTACAAAACTTAATATAAAAAGGGGAAGAGGGTAATAAAGGTTCGTAGTAGCGCTACTACGAACTCAGAGATTTAATAGACATCTCCGGAAATGAAAAAAGACCCCTCTCCAAACCTCTCCCCCATAGGGAGAGAGGCTTTATTACCCCCCCTTCCCTGGCAGGGAAGGGGCTGGGGGTTAGGTTCTGCGTCTAAATTTAAAAGCATATAAATGTTTTCCGGAGATATCTAATGTAGTGAGGTAATAGTACTTATTTTTTCTAAATCAAGAATATCTGCGGCTTCTTTTAAAAGTTCTTGTTGCTCCACCTGAATTTGTTCTAATCTTGCAGAAATATCTTTTAATCTTTGCTGCTTATTATAAGAAATTATTTCAAAGGCGGTATGCTGTTCTAATTGCAATTCTGGTTTTTCTATAATCGCTTTTTTGCTGGTAAATTTTTTAGCTGCAAAAACACTAAACCGACTGAGCGATCGCCAACCATATTTAATTAAAGAGCCGAGCAATTTTAAAGGTATTTGCAGTACTGATAAACTCGCCTTTTCAATTAAACGACCGATTGCTTTTATAACAGTCCATAATATAGCTAAACCAACTATAAAAAGGATTAAACTGATAATAGGATGATTTTCAGCCCAATTAAACGATTTGATAATTCCTAAAAAAGCCGGATGTTGTTCAAACCAATTTGTTATCGAAGAATTCACAGCAGTTTGTACTGATACTTGTGGGAAATGTTCTGCTAAAGAATCTTTAGTTTTTTCTATAGTATTATTAAATATATCTACAGCATTTTCAGTATTTTGAGTTGCTGTTTGCTGCCAATCATCGCTAACTTGCTGTGCTTTATCGGTAAAATGATTTAGGCTTTCTTTTGCAGCTTTTTTAGTTTGCTGCAAGCGTTGAATCAAAGTTTCTGAAACGGTGATATCGAAACTATTTTTAATATTCATACAAGCTTCAATAATTAAGTTTAAAATGAGGCGGAGCCTCTTATAATATCATTACAAAGCAGAGCCTTGTAACAAGACTTTTGTTATTATTTTTAACCTTGAACCTCTGCTGTATCTGCTTGAGAATTATCTCCCTAAACTTGAGGTAACAATAATCCAGAATTAGCTTTGTATTCTTCAAACTCTGGATAGCGAGATAAGGATTTATTTTTTTTAAGCATATTGGGAACGAAAACTACCGTTGCAAATAATCCTAAGATTGCAAATGGTAGCCAATGTTGAACTAATAAAGCAAAACCAAGATAAATACAAATTTCTCCTAAATAATTAGTATTGCGGCAGCGAGCAAAAAACCCTTCTGTTATCAAGCCAGATTTATATTTAAGAGTGTAGTATTTCTGAGCATCGCTGCTGTAGTGGAGGAATATTCCTAATATATTGATAGAAATTGCCGCAGCAATCAATGGTGGCGAAGGAATTGTACCGCTACTTATTAAGATAAATGGTGCTACCCAGTATAGGCTTACAAAGAAAAAGCCAAATATTCCAGCTATTAGAGAAACTTCTTGCTCCCATTGTTTATCTGGATAAATTCGATCTTTCAACAGCCATAATATCCCATAAGTTCCGTGAAGTGCTAAATAAACCCAAGCACCAATAGTAAAATTTTGATAGATTACCATTAATGCTAGAACAAATATAGATGTTGATCCTTTATGCAGATTAATTGGGTATTTGAGTTTCATGATTTGCTTAGTGAAAATTTCAGATAACGAATACAAACATATTTTATTATCGGTTAAAACTTAACTCTGGTGCTTTTTCTCCTACAACTTTGGGAACACCAGCGATTAATTCTAGCTTTTGTAAATTCAAAGTAAACAGCGGTTTATCTAAATTCAAAGATGCAAAATAACTGTCTTGATGAATTTCTAATTTACCTTCCATCAAAGCAACTTGCGTTTTAAACTGATTTTCAAAATAGAGTAATTCCTCACCCAAACCAGCAAAGCTACCAACACTTAATTCTTGTTGCCACCAAGTAGAAAGATTTAAGAAACCTTTTTGATAGCTTAAACTGCATAATTCGCGATTATTTTGACTAACGCTTACACTACCGTTATTCCAAGAAAAATCTGCCATTTCTTTAGGTAATCCCCAAATTTCTCTACCTCCAGCTACTGAATCTGGATTATCAACATAAATGTGAGAAATCCAACCGCCAATTTTTCCCTGATAGCGTACTAATCCTGGAACTACTATCAATTCGTTGTATGTTAATAACGAACCGCTTTCGTAAGAAGATATATAGATACTTCCTAAAGTTTTTCCCGGTAACAGCGAAACTATTTCTAATTCTGAAGGAACAAACTTAGAAGCTTGCTCGATATCAACTAATTGTAAGGTTTGGAATGCATAACCTTTGAGATTCCAAGGTGCGGGAGGATAAGTCATTTGGATTTTAACAACGGATGTTTTGTTTTGGATTACTATATTTATAATATTTTTTTTAATTTGCATTATCCTCGTTCTAAAGTTTGATATTGTATCAATAATCAATAATCACTAATAGTAATCAGTACCATCTTTACGTGTAAAAATACTAGATTCCCCATCATCACCAGGTTTAGCAATTAAATCTTTGTCGGGATAGTTTACAGTATCATTTGATGTTCTATCGCCAACTTCTAAATAAACCGCATCTCGATTTGAGCGATTTACTAAATGATGTCCGTTGGCTTCATTCGCCGGAAATCCAGCAGCCATTCCCGGTGTCAAAACTTCTTCCCCCGCATCGGTTATTAATGTAAGTTCACCTTCTAAAATATAAATAAATTCATCTTGATGTGAATGCCAGTGTCTTAATGCAGAAGCGCTTCCAGGAGATAACTTAACGAGATTTACGCCAAAGTTTTTTAACCCGGCAAAATTCCCCAAACGTTGCCGAAATCTTCCTGCTACTATCGACTTAAATTCATCTGGATAGTCTGTACTATTTTCAATTGGTACTTCTTCAGGATTAATTATCATTAGTTATCAGTTATCAGTTATCAGTTATCAGTTACCTATTCCCCATTCAAATAATAGTGCCATAAAATCCTAGCAGCGATCGCCCTCCAAGGTCGCCAGTTTTCGGCTATGATTTCAAGTTGATCTGCTGTGGGACGTTTTTCTAATTTTTTTAGCTTTTGGTATGCAAGAATTACTCCCAAATCGCCTTTGGGAAAAGCATCTGGGCGTTGTAATGACATTAATAAATATATATCAATTGTCCAATCGCCGATTCCTTTAATAGGCTTGAGTTGGTTTCTGATGGTTGTGTCGTCAGCAACAGCTAATTTTTGTAAATCTAAATCCCCACGACTAAGGGCGATCGCCAACTCTTTTATATAAGTTATTTTTTGACGGCTGATTCCACAGGCTTTTAATTGAGCATCATCAAATTCAAGTAAGTTTTCTGGTGTTAAGGGTATGACGGTTTCACACAAACGCTTCATGGTAGCGCTTGCAGAGCTTACGGAAACCTGTTGCCCTAAAATTGTCCGCACCAATCCCGAAAAACCCGCATCTTCTTCCCACTTTGGCGGATTTCCCCATTTATTAATCACCATCAAAAAATCTTTGTCTTTGGTAGCAAGTTCTTTTAAACCCAGGGTAAATGTTTCTTCAGTAAGCGGTTGTTTTAAATTCATTTTTCTAAATCTGTGCCTTGTTTGATTTTTGTTTGTAGTAAGTGGCTCTAACCCTCAGAGAACTTTAGTTCTTACTACGTTAGCGGAGCCATACCTTTCGATCTTTGCTTCATGTTTATTAGACGAATTATTAAGTAAATACCGAATTAAGTGGTATTTTTTAGACTCAGCGAATACCATGAAAGTCAAACCGATTTTGAAGATAAACTTCATCATTCATGAAAAAAATTATTAAAACTCTGGCAACGACTTTAACTATATCTCTAGCTTTTAGCAGCACGGCACAAGCTCGGATAATTACTAGCATCAGTCCTCCGGGGGGTGCAGGTCAAGGAGATGTATTCTGTACGCAGGTGCAAACTCCTGTGGATACTGCTTTTCCCAATAGTGATGGAAATCAAATTAACAACTTTCCCGGTTTATCCTGTACTCCTAAAACCTTCCAAGAAATAGCCCCCATTGACACCAAATTATTCGTTGAAGCTTCTGGTGGAACTACAGAGTATTTACTGAGCGAAACAGTTGTAAATAGTACCGATTCAATTTGGAATGGCTTTAATTTTGAAATTGGGTTTCAATCTGATAATCCTTTTGGTGAAGATAACTTTGCATCTCCTGCGGTAATTTTAGTTCCACCCGGCTTTGCAATTCCTACTTTTAATAACGTTCAACTTACTTCGTCAAAATTCTCTCAAGTCAACCCCGATGGTTCATTTAATCTTAACTGGTCTGATGGTACTGTCGCACCCGGTGAAAGCGTTGATTTTACGTTTTCGCTAGGTGTTCCCGATGATTTAGATGGAAAGGATTTCTATAATTCCTTTACAATTCGTCAACTTCCGATTGCTTCTGCGATGAATCCAACTAAATCCGTACCCGAACCAAGTTTGATATTTGGTCTTTTTGGTTTGATGGGTTTTAGATTTTTGATTGGGAGTAGGGCATAGGGCATGGGGGATTGGGCATAGGGAATTGGGCATGGGCACTGGTAATTGGTAATTGGTAATTGGTAATTGGTAATTGTTAAGAGTTATCTTCCCCTTGTCTCCCCATCCCCCCATCTCCCCATCTCCCCATCTCCAATTCCCCATTCTGTTGTGTAAAAATTGCTTATCTTCCCACTAAATCTGTTCTAAAATGCAACAACTATAACTTTGGGAAGGTTTTTTTAGATAAGCCATATGAAACGTAGAGAAATCATTAAGAAAGCTGCTATTACAAGTGCGACTGCTGCAACTATTGTTTCCTGTAGTGGTGGTGGTAGTAACACAACTGCGGCAGGTAAAAGTTTACCTAACGTGCGCTGGAAAATGGCGACAAGTTGGCCTAAGTCTCTAATAATTTACACCGGCCCGGAGACGATCGCCAAGCGCGTCAAGGAGATGACTGACGGACGTTTTACTATAACTCCTTTTGCTGCTGGAGAGTTAGCAGGTGCAACTGAAGTTCTCGATGCAGTACAAACTGGTTCCATACAGTGCGGACATACGGCGAGTTATTTTTATATTGGTAAAAGCCCCGCTTTGGCTTTTGCAACTTCCGTACCTTTTGGTTTAACCGCACAGCAGCAGAATGCTTGGCTGTATTACGGTGACGGACAAAAAGCGATACAGGAAATATACGATAAATTTAATATTGTTTATTTCCCTGCTGGTAATAGCGGAACTCAAATGGGAGGATGGTTTAAGCGCGAGATTAAATCTGTAGCCGATTTGAAAGGTTTAAAAATGCGGATTCCCGGATTGGGTGGAAAAGTAATGGCGCGTTTGGGTGTTAACGTGCAGGTATTGCCGGGAGGAGAAATTTATTTAGCTTTGGAAAGGGGTGCGATTGATGCAGCGGAATGGATTGGGCCTTATGATGATGAGAAACTGGGTTTAAATAAAGCCGCTCCATTTTACTATTATCCCGGTTGGTGGGAACCCGGTTCAAGTTTGGATGTATTAGTTAACCGTGGCGCTTGGGAAAAATTACCCGAAGAATACAAGCAAATCTTTAAAACTGCGGCTTATGAAGCGAATATGGATATGCTTGCAAGGTATGAAGCTTTGAATGGAGAAGCATTAACTAACTTAACTCGAAGCGGTACAAAATTAGTTGCTTACAGTGACGAGATTTTACAAGCAGCACAAAAAGCCACCATCCAAGAATTAGAAGCCAGCGCTAGTCAAGATCCAACTTTTAAGAAAATTTACGAACAGTGGAAAGGTTTTAGAGAGCAGCTTTACAACTGGAATCGCGTTAATGAGTATAGTTTTGCTAATTTTGTGACTAAGAAATAGGGAATTGGTAATTGGTAATTGGGCATTGGTAATTGGGAAAAAATAATGTAGAGACGTAGCAGTGCTACGTCTCCCAACGGTTGCGATAAAAACGAACCCGTCAAAATTAATACAATTGACTATTAAGACGTGATATTTCGCGTCTCTACAATCTAATTAAAAATCAGAACCTACCAGAAAATTCTGTTCTACTTCGCTTGCGTCAAAGGCTTGATTGTAGACGGCAAACATATCTAAGCTTCCCAACCAAGGGCGATCGCCGTTAAATTCGTTTCCTAAGCCAAGACGATAATTTTCATCCCAGTTTGAGAAATCTCCATCAATGGTTTCACTGGCTACTAAATTATTATCAATGTAGAGAGAAGCTTCCCCATCTGATGAACGGGTGTAAACAACATGGGTGAGTTGTGTATTCAGCAATCCTCCCTGGGAAGAAACGGTTGTTCCTACGCCATTATTACCAGTGGTGGTAGTACGCAAGCGGACGTTATAATCATCACCTGCTTGCCCTAATGTAAAGTTACGGTTGCCAATATCGGTTGAAAGTGTGGCTATTCTTGCAGGTCCATTTTGGCTGGTGTTGCCTGGAGTTACCCAAGCTTCCAGAGTAATTTCTTGAGTGGCAGTTATACCATCAATTAATTTATCGGCTGCTCGATTGGAAGCAATTAAGCTGGGAGAATTTACGTTGAGTACTCCATCTCCCCAACTTACTCCGGTTAGATTATCTATTTCCAGATTTAAAGCTGTGCCAACTCCGGAAACATCAAATACAGTGTCGCCACTGCCTTCGTCAAAGTTGTAGAGAGCGAGCAATCCTGCATTTACCCGCTCGCCAGAATTAGAATTAGAATTGGATTGTGTAACTTTTACGCTGACTTCTGCTGTATCTGTTCCACCGTTACCGTCATCTACAGAGTAGGTAAAACTATCTTCTCCAATAAAGTTCGCTTCGGGTGTGTAGATAATTTGATTATCAATAATTTCTGTAGTTCCATTATTTCCGGGATTTACCGAGCTAACAGTTAAATTATCCCCATCGACATCGCTGTCATTTGCTAAGACATTTATACTCCAAGGTGTATCTTCGTTAGTAGTAGCAGTATCATTTTGAACGAATGGTAAGTCATTCACACCTTCAACGTTAACGGAAACTGTAGCTGTGTCAATTCCACCGTTACCGTCGTTTATTTCGTAGCTGAAACTATCTATTCCATTAAAGTTAGCTGCGGGAGTATAGACAATTTGATTATCAACAATTGCCGTAGCTCCGTTATTTCCAGGATTTACCGAGCTAACAGTTAAATTATCTCCATCTTCATCGCGATCGTTTGCCAACACATTTATGTTTATCTGCGTATCTTCATCAATAACGATGCTGTCATTGACTGCAACTGGTATATTACCTGCTGGAGGTGGAGTTGCGGGAGATGGAGAGTATAATGCACCTGCTAAGAAATTCTGTTCTACTTCGGTTGCATCAAAGGCTTGATTGTAAACAGCGAATAAATCTAAACTTCCCAACCAAGGGCGCGAGCCGTTAAATTCGTTTCCTAAACCAAGGCGATAGCTGTCATCCCAGTTTGAGAAGTTTCCGCCGATTGTTTCACTGGCAACTAAATTGTTATCAATGTAGAGGAAAGCATCACCATCAGCTTCACGGGTGTAAATTACATGGGTGAGTTGTGTTTTCAGCAATCCTCCCTGGGAAGAAACGCTTGTTCCTACGCCGTTGTTACCAGTTGTGGTAGTACGCAAGCGGACGTTATAATCATCCCCGGCTTGCCCTAATGTAAAGTTACGGTTGGCAGTATTGCTTGAAAGTGTGGCTATTCTAGCAGGGCCATTTTGACTGGTGTTGCCTGGAGTTACCCAAGCTTCCAGAGTAATTTCTTGAGTTGCAGTGATACCATCAATTAATTTATCGGCGGTTTGAACGGAGGCTATTAAACTTGGAGAATTTAAGTTAAGTACTCCGTCTCCCCAATTAACTCTGGCTGGATTATTTATCTCTAAATTTAAGGCTGTACCAACTCCAGATACATCAAATACTGTATTGCCGCTGCCTTCATCAAAGTTGTAGAGAGCCAGCAAACCGGTGCTTACTCTAGCGCTAGGGTTATTATTAGAACCGGAATCTATAACTTTGACGCTGACTTGTGCTGTATCTGTGCCACCCTTACCGTCATCTACAGAGTAGGTAAAACTATCTTCTCCAGTGAAGTTAGATTCGGGAATATAAACAATCTCCGAGTCGATAATTGTTGTATTTCCATTACTCCCTGGTGTAATTGAAGCAATAGTTAAGTTATCCCCATCGACATCGCTGTCATTTGCTAAAACATTGATGCTTACACCTGTATCGCTATTAGTAGTGGCAGTATCGTTTTTAGCTACGGGTAAATCGTTTACAGGAACAACGTTAACGGTAACTGTAGCTGTGTCAGTTCCACCATTGCCATCGTTTATTTCGTAGCTGAAACTGTGTATTCCATTAAAGTTAGCTGCCGGAGTATAGACAATTTGATTATCAACAATTGCCGTAGTTCCCTTATTTCCGGAGTTTACCGAGCTAACAGTTAAATTATCTCCATCTTCATCGCTGTCATTTGCCAAGACATTTATGCTCAGAAGGGCATCTTCATTAGTCGTGACACTATCATCTATAGCCTGGGGTTTATTTTGTGGAGGATTAACATCAACAGGATCTAAATAATCTTTCAGAGCGTTAAACCACTTTTGAGCCATCTTGGCTTCACCTGTATCGTTGGGATGCACCCCATCATAAGTATCTGTACTGGCATTAAATCCAGAGCTTTGATCGACTAAGATAACAGGGGAATTAGCTTGATTTTTATCTGCAACTATTCCGGGAATTCGGTTATTTAAATCTTGTATTCTACTATTGAAACCCCCATCAACTGCTGGAATAAGTTGACTCAGAAAAATAGTCACGTCTTCGTTATCTTGTCTGAGGATATCTATAACTTGATTAAGTTCCTCTACAGAAGTGATGGCAGAATTATTTTGAATAGCATCATTACTGCCAAGGTGGATTAAAACCACGTCTGGAGTATAACCAGTCAACCAATCTGATAGTTTACCTTCTCCACCTCTACCATTGATTATTTCATCTATTCGCCATCCCCAATGACCTTCATGATCGGGATCGAAACTTCTATCTTCAAAGTTATTATTATCTTTATTTCTATTTTCAGAACCGACAAAATCAACGTTATATCCAGCTACAGTTAATTGTTCCCAAAGTTCTTTTCTGTAAGAATTCTGTCCATTCTCCGCTTGAGTAATGGAATCTCCTAAAGTCATTATTTTGATAGTATTTCGATCCATAGTACTTTGCAAATAAAAAATAGTTGAGTGCTAACGTTTCTCAGGCTCAAATGTCGAATCGGCAATTAAATTTATCGGAGCTAATCGGAATTTCAACCTCTAAAGTTAACTAAAAAATAATTAGTTAAATTTTTTAAAGGTAGAAATATCAGAGCCTCCCCAGCAAATTAACAACAATTGTCAATGCACGAAAGCTAAACATAAATCTTTGATTAGATGCAGATAATAACATCAGTGATTATAACAACATTAATCAATTCGTTATATAGCCTTTTCATGAAGATTATGTATATTTTTTGTCTCTATGTATTTAAACTAAAGCCATATTATTTTTCTATGAAGCAGCAATAAATTATCAGTTTATTCAAGATAAAGAACTGCTATAAATACTAATTAAAATTCGTTTTTAGTAGAATAAATTCTCTGAAGTGCCGACTTATTTACATCTTGGGGCAATATCATAAACCCGGTTTCTTGTCGGTTGCATAAAGATTCATTCATGCTTTCACGAATAGAAACCGGGTTTATAGCGGAATACAAACTGAACCTCATCCTCACAATAATCCGATATCCCTATACCCAACCAAATAATGATGTCTCGAAAAAGATTAAAAAACTCGATTAAGAGCAAACACCGTCAGCCCAGTTTTGATGTCCTCGATTTTGGTGACACTTGGTTTGCATGCCTACCCAGATAATTTCCCATTTATTTTGGTTGCATTTTAATTCGAGGCGATTTCGTATTCCATTCACTGAATCATCAGCCAAACCTACTATGGTGTGTACGATTACAGCCGTTTCTCCAGTTGGATAGGTAAGTGAAATTTCCTCCGAGCGTCTTCCTTCTCCTTCCTCTACACTGCTAAACAATTGTACAGCTACGGATTTTGGGTTAAAATCTTTAATTCGATTAGAAGTGATAAACTCTTGTACGTTAACTACTCGAAAATTAGAACGTGGATTGCTTTCTTGTAATGCTGCATTTAATTTAGACCAAGTTTTCTCTCCCACAATGCCATCGGCAATTAGTTGTTGGGATTTTTGAAAATTAATCACAGCTGACTCGGTTTTTGAGCCAAAAATACCGTCAATAATACCTGGATCGAAATTCAGCTTTTTCAAAGCTTCTTGCAGCTTAGTTACTTCTGTACCTTTTGAACCTTTTTTAAGCAATACAGAAGTGGTGTTCATAGTTAATTGCATTTTTAATATTCCATATTTGAGTAAGTGCATAATTAATACCACTATTGAATGTACTTATTCCGGAGGCACAAGTCTAAAAATGTCAGATTTTTCTCAAATGATAATTCCACCCAAAATAGCTACTGTAGTCTCATTAATACCGTTAAGTTCCAAAAGAGTTAGTAAAATCAATAAAATCGGCGCATTTTCAATTAAATTTCCATTTCCTCCATCTCCAATCCCGACTTTATCTTTAAATCGTGCAGAAACAACTAACCCAGCTAAAAAAAACCTGTAAGTACTTAGGCAAAATTAATTGTACATTTGTCATTGCGAGTGGAACGGAGTGAAACGTTAGCGCAGCGTCTCCCTTCGGGAGACGCTGCGCTAACGCTGTCGTATGTCCTATCGGACACGCTGCGCTAACGCAATGACACAAATAATTTTGCATACCCACTTAGCAATGCAAAGATGCTTCGAGTACCTGCTGCAATAATTGGGAAATTCATGATACTGTTTGATCTATAACCTCTTGGCTGTTATTCCTAATATCCCTTTTTCAAGCTCTGAGAAACTAGCCGAAAGTTTGGTTAGAAGTATAGGTTTCTCAAAAAACGACAAAATACCTTTTCCGAATCGAGGTATGATTTGGATGTAGACATACGATCGCCACTGCGAATTTTTCTACAAAGCTAAATATTTCAGAGCATCAAGCAACTAGCGATCGCCTAAACAAGCAAAACTATACGGAAATTTAGGTGTAAATCGCAACTTTTATACTGAATCTTCCTTTACTGATAGTATAGATAAAAACTAACAAAATGCGATTTTTTTTGCTGCATAGTTAGTTGTCAGTCAGATTAATCAACTTTTCAAAAGACATCTACCATTACTTTATTTTCTTTTCTTACTATATTAGTTTCTCTTCAATTTTACCTATTTGATCAAATCTAAAATTCCGAATTCCTGACGAATATCTAGAAGCGGACGATTCAGCAATGATTCAAATTCTAGAAAGGGAACTCTATCACTACGATTACGAGTTTTAAAGTAAATTAAAATCAATTCTGGAAGCAATCTGGGTAAAACTGTAAAAATTGATAAATACAGCCAAATTACACCGTGACGCTTAATTAAATCCTCGTACATTACATCAACAGCGGGATTTTTTCGCATTTTCAGATATTATTGAAAAGTACATTCGCTCGTCCACCAAGATAAAGGTAGCAGTTTTAATTCGTCGTACATATCGATGTCGCAGCCATATATAATATGTCCGACATCGTGAGCTAACAGGATTTTACCGAAATCATCTGGTTGTGTATTTGGATTGGTTAAATCGTAATTAATTTTATAGTATTCTTCTAATCCCTCTTTAACTGTTTGAGTGCTATTTTTATTCGTGTAGTTAGGACGTTTTTTCATTTTGTTCTTATTTTCGATACAGTAGCGTTTCGTAAGTTATAATCATATTTATGAATAAAGACAATAAATCGCAAGGAAGACCTAGAAGTTTGATATCGCATCAAGCTATATTGAAAGCAACCTTGGAATTGCTTGCAGAAGTGGGATACGAGCGGATGAGCATTGAGGCGATCGCCCAAAATGCAAAAGTTGGGAAAAGCACGATTTATCGACGCTACAAGGGAAAAGAAGAATTAGTTGCCGATGCAATTGAAAGCATTAGGGAAGAAGTTGTAATTCCAGATACGGGGAATTTTTGGGGTGATATTGATGCTTTGATTGAAAATGCCGCAAAAATTACTTTCAATCCTTTAGGAAGACAAGCTGTAGCTACGATTATTGGTAGTGCATCAAGTAATTCTGAATTTGCTCGGATTTATGCTGAAAAATATTTGCAGCCAAGAAGAGAAGCTTTTGCTGTGGTAATTAAGAGAGCGAAAATTAGAAATGAAATTCGAGTAGATTTAGATGCCAATTTTGTATTTGATGTAATGAGTGGAATGATGCTTTATGGGTTGATATTTCCACCGACATCTGAATCTTGGGAAGAATATGTTCGTCGTGCAGTAGAAGCCGTTATCAGTTAACAGTGAGCAGTTATCAGTTACTTATTTTTTATATGCTCCAAAATAATGATTATTAGAGTACCTATTGCATAAGCAAAAATATCTTTCCAATCAAATGTATTACCGATAATTACAGTAGCAATCTTATTGTTTTGCAATCCCAATTGATTTACCAGATTAAAATATTGGAGAATTTAGACGATACAAGCAAATGCAAAAACTGATAAAGCCGTGATGAATGAATTGATATTGCAGAAAGCCTTGATAAAGCAATAAATTAGAATAACTATTAAAACATCTCCGATAAAAGGGCGTATAAAGTTGTCATTGATAAACACAGCAATAAATACCTCGATAGAAAAGAGTATCAGCGTCAAGTAAAAATATTTTTTGTGGAAGCGAAACATAGTATTTTATAGACTTAATTAATTTTTTAATAATTTGAAGATACAGCACTTTGCAGATAAATGAGGTACAGCCATCAATTAGAAATCTCTTGTGGGATGGAGAGCAGCGCGTTGCGGGGGTTCCCCCCGTTGTAGCGACTGCGGGGCGGGGCATCCCTGCCCGTCCAAATACACCTCACTTTAATTAAATATGCTGTAGCTGTATTCTTTTGAACCTACTACTGAAATTACGGAAAAATAGTTAGTACATTGTGTTAAGGCTACAAGTAAGATGAAAAATTTTAGCAGTAAAACTGGATTCGTATTAAAGATATTGGTAATTGTATTTATATCGCTACCTCTTGTCGGTGCTTGTCGTCGAGATCGATCAACCCTAAACACCTGCTTACCGAAATCAAGACAGCTAACAGATGTTATTGTGGCAGAAGATTCTGGTAACAATTTGAAAACAGTTACTATATCTGACAAACTCAGAGAATTACAAGCAAGTTGCCCAAATAATCGGCTTGTAGATGCAAAAGGTACAGAAATCGTCTTTAGCGATCGCCTTCAATCATGTGGAGGTGCGGGATTCAATCAAGAAATTTTACAGCAAAGAAGAAAAGAACTTGAAACCTTGCAGCAGAAATATACTGTAATAATTGTAGAGTGCAATAATAACGGTATCCCTATCCCATAACTAATCGTTTACTCTATGATGGGTATTAATTTGTAATTTTTTTTAGTCAGGGGACATTTACCAATGCCTACAGTAACTGCTCAAGGGAAAACTTTTGAATGCGAATCCGGTAGCAATCTGCGTCAAGTCTTATTAGATAACAATATTGACGTTTATAACGGCAACGCAAAAACCATTAATTGTAGGGGGCTTGGCACTTGCGGTACTTGTGCTGTTGGAGTAGAAGGGGAAGTATCAGAAGCTAGTTGGAAAGAGAAAGCAAGATTGGGGCTTCCTCCTCATTCTGGTAATAGCTTACGCCGTTTATCTTGTCAAACTAAAGTTTTAGGAGATGTTCGCGTTACTAAGTATGATGGCTTCTGGGGACAAGGTTCTGAGGTGGTATGGAGTAGCTCAAAGAGTTAGGAGTTAGGAGTTAGGAGTTAGGAGTTAAGAATATTAGATTTTAAATTTTAACAACGGATGTTTTTGTTTTAAATGTTGAATTGAATTAGATATTTAATTTATTATTTGATTTATTATTTGATTTATCAACTTTTAATCTGGTGAAATGAAACTCAAGGTTCGTGATGGTTTCTATTTGAGCAGTATTCGTCAAAATGATAAAGCTGCTTATCTAGAGCATCTTAATGATAAAACTATCTCAGATACAATTCCACTTATGCCGTACCCTTATACCGAATCTATGGCAGTTTGGTGGATACAGCGACGCATAGATTTTTTTCATCGGAATGCAAAGGAAATATCTTTCGCGCTTCGCAATCCGAATGGTTATTTAATTGGTTCAATGGGTGTGGATGACTTAGATATAGCAGGAACACATCGAGCAGAAGTTGGTTATTGGTTAGCACCAGCTTATAGAGGTAAAGGTTTAATAAGTGATGCGCTCGGTGTTTTTATTGAATATGCATTTAATAATCTGGAAGTAACTCGTCTTACCGCTCATACTCTTGATTTTAATAAAGCTTCAGCAAGAGTTTTAGAAAAGAATAAATTTACATTAGAAGGATGTTTGAGACAACATACCAAAACTCGAAATGGTTTATTTGATGTTCTTTGTTGGGGATTGTTAAAAAGTGATTGATAATTAAGTAAATTCATACTAACAACGATTTCGCTATACTAGAATTAAACCCTTTCCTTAGAGCTACTATGGTTGCTACCGTTCATCCCTATAATATTACTTGGGAATTATTACCCGAAGACTTCATTTTAGACGATGAACCTGTGGATAATGTCAATCAACCGCCGATCGCAGCAGCACTTACTGAAAGTTTAGAATTAGCGGGAAGATTGCCGTCTACTGCTCTAGCTACGACGAATTACGGCATCTGCGCTACCGTTAATGAAAAAGTTATCGTAAAAGCTCCCGATTGGGCTTACGTGTTGCAAATCAACGTAGCTAGAGAGGAAGTCAAACGCAGCTACACCCCTTATTTACAGGGTGAGATTCCAGTTGTAGTAATGGAATTTCTTTCGGATGCAGAAGGGACAGAATATTCGAGTAAACGCACCTATCCCCCTGGAAAATGGTTTTATTACGAGCAAATTCTGCAAATACCCAACTATATTATTTTTGAACCAGAAAGCGGATCTTTGGAAGTGCATCAATTGGATGAATCAGGTAAATATGATTTGTGTCCCCCCGATGAAAATAACCGTTATTGGTTGAATGAGATGCAGTTATTTATCGGAGTGTGGCAAGGAAGACGAGAAAACCGCGAGGGTTACTGGTTGCGTTGGTGGGATGAGGCGGGTAATTTGTTGCTATGGGGAACTGAGTTAGTTTTGCAAGAGCGGGAAGCTAAAGAACAAGAAAGACAAGCTAAAGAACGAGAAAGAGAAGCCAAAGAAGCTGCTTTGAAGCGGTTAGAAGAATTAGAACAACGATTGCGTGATGCTGGGATTGAACCTTAGTTACTTTGACTTTACCTGCTTTACTACTTAAACATAAACGTATAATACTTTACAAAAAAAACTGAAAATTTTGTAAGTTAATAACCGCTACTTTATCCGGACATGGCTGATTATCTTCGGTATGATGCAGAGCTTACGTATTATCACTAAATAATTTATGGTGATAATCGATTTTATACCTATATAAAGTCAGGCTTAAATGCACCCTTTGTTTAAAGTAGTTCCGATTTTCAGTTATTCGCTTGCTGCTTTGTTACCCTTAACATTGGTACAAGCACAAGTCCCCAATCAAACCTGCCAAACTATATTAGAGAACGATCGCTACAATCTCAACTGGTATCCGGTAAAGCCTTTATCAGAATTTGTTGCAACCGATCCAGTGGCACGCCAGCTAAACGAACTTGAAGCGATCGCACTATCGCCCAGTTCCTTAGATTTAGCCGTGCAGGAAAGGTTAATCCTGTGGCTGACAGAAAAGCCAGATCCAGGTGGGGCTGACATCGGAAGAGCGGCTCAAATGAATGAATTGCTGAAAATATTACCCAACAGCCAGAAACCTCAACTCATTGCTATTTTTGACCAATTGGCAAATCGGATTGAACGATTGCCATCGCGTATGGAAAGGGCGCTGTTAACTGGCAGATTAGCAGATTATTATCAACAGTTAGAACGCACCGATCGCGCTGCCCTTCTTCTCAACCGTGCGATCGGTTTGGCATTAAAATCTACCAATGTGCAAGCCCGTACCGTTCAATTAACCAAGCTCCTTGATGCAGTTGTGGAGCTTGGACTGTCCAAAGCTATTGCCCCACAGTTACCCAAAATTAAAGCCGCACTCTTAAACACTCCAACTTTATCTTTAGCTCGCGCTTATGCCGACACCAATCAATTGCAACTAGCGCTCTTAGAAGCCGATCGCGTTGCCAAAGCTACACCCACAAAAGACCTCAATTCCCCAAACTTAATCCGTTTGTACCTGCAACTCAATCAACCCTCACGAGCCAGTGTTTATCTCAAAGGATTTCCTCCCGATGATGATGCTTCCTACGGGCGCTTAGTTGCTGCTTACGATCGCGCTAAACAACCAGCTATTGCTGACAAACTTTTTAAAGAAGGATTTTATCCGTTAGCTCGTGCGCTTTTTGTCGATCGCTTTTTGTCCGGCTACTTAAAAGCTGGAGGCAATCCCGATCGCCTTTTCGTAGGGCTGCCGACGCTTGAGGGTGTTGGAATCATCGATCTGCGCGAAAAATATTTATTACGATCTGCGGGTGAATATCGCCGACGCAACCAACCTCAAAAAGCCCAAAGAGCGATCGCGCAATTTGTACAGCTTGCAGTATCTAAAAATGTGGATCTTGAAACCGTTCTCATGGCAGCGATTAAGAATGGCTATCTCCCAGAAGCTAAAACAGCCTTTGAGCAACTGCTTGCCGGGAACGCATTCACAAAAATTGAACCACCGATTAACTTTGCGGCTCAAATCAATGCCTTAGATGCGATCGCACCCTTTGTTCAACGATCGAAAAACCCCGATCGCCGCATTGAATTGCTCCAATCTTTAGCGATCGCTTATGCCGAACAGCAGCAAGCTGATAAAGCTGTCTCTATTGCCCAAAAAATTCCGCGTCGAAGCCCAGATTATTCTTCTGCCATTGATACATTGGCAAAGGTTGCTACAGTATTTGCAAAAAGCGGACAAAAAACTCAAGCTACTATGATATTCGATCGAGCTTCAAACTTGTCATCAAGTATCAAAGAAGTAGATACCCGCGCTCAAGCTTACGCAGCAATTGCCCGCGCTTATACCAATGCTGGAGAAACTGCCGCTGCGGAAAAATCTCGTCAAACCGCTGTCAAATGGGCTTCATCCTTGCCTACCGTTACTGCTAACAATATGCTGTTGTCGATCTCGCAACAGTTTTTGGATGCCAACCAAGTTGAAGCAGCCTGGAAAACCTTGCAGGAAATTCCTAGAGATAGTGAAATTTATCAAAACTTGCACATTGATAGTTGGGTATCTGTTGCCTTAGAGACTGGTAACTTATCCATCGCTCAACAAGCGTTTGATTTACGAGATGTTTACAAAGAACAGTTAAGATTTATAGATCCAACATCCCTACTTATCAAAGCTTACCTCGATCGCGATCGTCCCCTAGAAGCAATTAAAATCCTCGATCTAGTTGCAAAATATATTAATAACCAAAAGGAACCTAACCTTTATCTTATGATTTCAACTGCGGAATTTTATGCAAAAGCCGGACGCATTGATGCTGCTCGTCAGTTGATGAAAAAGATTCCAAATCCGACACCTTATGGTCTTTCTTGGCAAGAAATCCAGCAAAATATAGATTGCTACGAAAAAAGTTTGTTGTAATTAATTTTGCCTTTATATTTTAAGTGCAGAACAAATTGATTCAAGTCGGGGAACTTATTGGAACGTAGCTGTGGATGTTAAACAAAATGCTCCTGTAATATACGAATTGGATACATCAGGTGCGATCGCGAAACAACCATAAATTTTTTTTTATGTACGTTTTATTTAGTAATATTTATTTGAAGCATCTACCACAGGAATTGTATGTCTAGCATCAGTCAAATTATCCAACCTCACCTCAAAGATTTAGGCGGTTTTGAAGCTCGTCGCTGTCTTCCTCACGATAAGCGTCAAATGGTTGGCCCTTTCATTTTTTTCGATCATTTGGGGCCTGCCGTGTTTCCTGCTGGTAAAGGTGTAGATGTAAGACCTCATCCTCACATAAATTTGGCAACTGTAACTTATTTATTGTCAGGGGAAATACTGCATCGTGATAGTGTCGGTACGGTTCAAGAAATTCAACCCGGTGCTGTTAACTGGATGAGTGCGGGTAAGGGTATTGTACATTCCGAACGCTCCCCCGATAGCTTTAGAAATCGCGAAGCAACTTTACACGCAATTCAAATTTGGGTTGCTCTCCCCAACGAACACGAAGAAACCGAACCTTGGTTTCGTCATTATCCAAAAGATAATTTACCCGTTTGGAATGAAAATGGTGTGACGATAACCTTAGTTGTGGGAGAAGCTTTCAATCGTGCTTCCAAAGTTGAAACTGTTTCGCCGATGTTTTACTTAGACGTGCAGCTACAGCCGAATACAGAGTTTGTATTACCCGATTTGTATAGCGAAAGAGCAGTTTACAGCATTACTTCCGGTTTGAGCATTGATGGAGAATCTTTAAAACAACATCAGCTAGCGGTATTGAATTCCGGTAGTGAAATTAAAATCCGTGCAAATACAGAAGCAAGATGTATAGTTTTCGGTGGAGAACCAGTAGGCGATCGCTACAAATGGTGGAACTTGGTTTCCAGTAGCCCCGAAAGAATTGAGCAAGCAAAACAAGATTGGAAGGAAGGAAAGTTTAGTAAAGTACCTGGAGAAGACGAATTTATTCCGTTGCCATCTGATGATATTACTGAGTATAGTCGGCCGCAAGCGCTTTCTTAGGGAGAGAGGGGGTAGAGGGGGTAGAGTGAGGAGAGGGGGTAGAAAATTATTCTTAGCGACTAACAACTAACTAATATCGCTATACTAGAATTCAATCCCTTCGCTTGCAGTTACCATGATTGCTACCGTTCGTCCCTATAATATTACTTGGGAATTATTACCCGAAGATTTCATTTTAGACGATGAACCTGTGGATAATGTCAATCAACCACCTATTGCTGCGGCACTTACTGAAAGTTTAGAATTAGCTGGTAGATTACCGTCCACTGCTTTGATTACGACGAATTACGGCATTTGCGCCACTGTAAATGACAAAGTTATCGTAAAAGCTCCCGATTGGGCTTACGTGCCGCAAATAAACGTGGCTAGAGAAGAAGTTAAACGCAGCTATACCCCCAATTTACAAGGTGATATTCCAGTTGTGGTAATGGAATTTCTTTCGGATGCGGAAGGAACGGAATATTCTAGCAAACGCACCTATCCCCCCGGAAAGTGGTTTTATTACGAGCAAATTTTGCAAATCCCTAACTATATTATTTTTGAGCCGGAAAGCGGTTGTTTGGAAGTGCATCAATTGGATGAATCGGGTAAATATGATTTGCGATCGCCTTCGGAAAATAATTGTTACTGGTTGGATGAGATGCAGCTATTTATCGGGGTTTGGCAGGGAAGACGAGAAAATCGCGAAGGTTACTGGTTAAGGTGGTGGGATGAAGCAGGTAATTTGCTGTTATGGGAACTGAGTTAGTTGAGCAAGAAAGAGAAGCTAAAGAGCAGGAAAGAGAAGCGAAGGAAAATACTTTGAAGCGGTTGGAAGAATTGGAGCAACGATTGAGAGATGCTGGGATTGAGCCTTAGTTAATTTTCATAAATAAATTCATAGCAGTAGCAAAAATTCAAGCGCCGAGCGACAAAATAAACCCGGTTAACATCAAATCTATCGATAGTAAAGTTAAGTTAACCGGAGGTAATCCTGGTGTCCGATTTTTCACAAGAAGTGTCGCATAAAGTGAAGATAATGAAGTCACAAAACCTATAGTTGGAATGATAAAAATTATCCATTCTTCCGTTGTTTTTATATATAAATACATTAATAAAATCACTACCATACCAGTTGCAAGAAAGCCACCTCCAGCAACTCGCATTAATGCCAATATTAAAGTTTGCATTCTTATATCTAATTCCGTCCATTCTCTTTCTAATGCTACTGCATGATAAGGCATGAATTCCGAGCGGGTTAGATAAATAATCCCAAATATAATAGAGACAATGGCTGTAATTAAGTAGCAGGAAAATGATATCTTAAGTATAGCGGTCATTGTTTTTAGTGAAACTAATATTTATTATTAGTAGTTTACATATATATTGACAGTTTCTAGAACCGATTGAGAAAGACTGTCTAATTCATACCCTGCTTCTAAACCAAATAATTTAACATCTAAATTAAGAAAATTATCAATTTCGCTTCTGCCATCCTTTGGGATTTTTACTACTATGAAAAACTGCCGTAACAATTATTCTACTTGATACAATTCTGTAATACACTGCATAGGGAAAACGTTTCACAACTGCTCGTCTCACATCGCGGTAAACAACAGGATACGATTCCGGAAGCAAGCAAATAGCATTTAGTTTTTCATCAATGCAATCTAAAAAATCTTCACCAAGCCCCGATTGCTGATTTTCATACCAATTAATTATACGCTTCGTCTAATTCATCGCGAACTTGCGGACGAAATACCAATACATAATTCATCTTTTGCCGATAGAATCTCTAACATCTTCCCATGTCATTACATTATCAGCATTCGCTTCACTTTCAGCAATTCGATTATCAAGTTCTTGCTTATGCTCCTCTGAGAGTTCGGGATATGCTTCTTCGGCTGCAATACTATCCCAGATTGCTTGTACTAGAGGAATTCTATCTTCAACTTTTAAAGCGTTTATTTCGTTTAAGGTCGCTGTGATATCCATTTCTTCAAGCAGTTGAATACTTATTTATATTTAAAAGGGTAACATAGTCACAGAAACCTCAACCCAAAATCTACTCATCAACAACCTTCTTCCGATTATTTTTAACCTGACTCCTCTTTCTCTTATTATCAACACGCCTTTTTTGCGAATTCTTTGTAGGTTTAGTAGCTCTACGTTTCTTTTTAACTAGCATCGCAGTTTTAATCAAGTGTTTTAATCTAGAAGCCGCATCTTCTCGGTTTTGTAACTGACTTCTGTATTTTTGAGATTTGATTACAATAATCCCATCTTGGGTAATCCGTTTATCTTTTAATTTCAAAAGTCGATTTTTATAATAATCTGGTAGCGAAGAAGCTTGAATATCAAAGCGTAAATGAATAGCAGTAGCAACTTTATTTACATTTTGTCCGCCAGCACCTTGAGAACGAATTGCGCTGATTTCTATTTCGCTGTCGGGAATAATTACGTTTTTAGAGATTTGCATTTATTCAAAAATAGGTAATGGGTAATGGGTAATGGGTAATTGGTAATAGCGAGAATAAATAATTCCTAACTCCTAACTCATCGGGCAATTTTGAGTTAGCGAAATACTAGATTTGCAATATCTGTTAAAAGTTAAGTTAAAAATAAGATGATTCAACTGTAATTGCTCAATTCATCGGTTGAATCACTACAATACATGAAAATATCGGTAGCAGCAGCATGAATATTATTGCGGCATTGTGTTTGGGTATTGGTTTGAGCGCTGCTTGTGGGTTTCGAGTGTTTATTCCACCTTTAGCGCTGAGTATGGCTGCTCATGGTGGAATGCTTACTCTTTCTTCTGAGTGGCAATGGTTGGCAACTCAAAACGCAATTACTATTTTAAGTGTTGCTGCAACAGTTGAAGTATTTGCTTACTTTATTCCTTGGGTGAGCAATTCTCTTGATTCTATCGAAATAGCTGTTGCTCCCATAGCTGGAATGTTTATGACTGCATCCACTTTATCAATGGCTGGAGATTTCGATCCTACTCTTTGGTGGATTTTGACGGTTATTGTTGGGGGAGCTACTGCGGAAACTGTGGAATTAACCACATCTGTCACCAGGTTAGCTGCATCTGTATCAACGGCTGGTATGGGTAGTCCAATTATTGGATTTGTCGAAGCGATTTCTTCTATTGTTATCTCGATTTTGGCAATTACTTTACCTATTTTATCAACGCTGCTGGTTATTTTTCTGCTAATTTACGGTATTCGTCGTATTCTCAAGTTTATTGCCAAGAGAAAGCGTAGACGGAAGATGAGAGATGTTGTGGATTAAATATAGTTATGCTTTGTCATTGCGACGAGGTACGAGGAAGCAATCCCAGTCATTTCGAGCTTTTTACCTTTCGTTACATAGCGCCGTTTTGTTTGCGCCGACTTATTTAATTTAATTTCCAACTTGATTAAACCTAATTAAAGCAATTTGATTGTAAATTTGAGCATTTTCATTAATAGCTTGACGTAAATCGTATTGTGTTTGTAAATTGAGTCAAAATTGAGCGCTATTACCGAAATAACGTGATAAACGCAAAGCTGTATCGGCTGTAATGCTGCGTTTTCCAGATAAGATTTCGCTAATTCTTGTTTGAGTTACATCTATATCTTTACTCAAACGGTAAGCGCTAATGTTCATTGGTTGGAGAAATTCTAGCTGTCAGATTTCACCAGGGTGGATGTTTGGTAAGCGGTTGTTCATAAGGATAATATCAAAGTATTTTTAAGATAATGATTGGGAGAAATAATGAAAGCAATAAAAATGATGGGAAATATTGATGAAGATAGACAACTTACTTTAGATAATCCGATAACTACAGATAAAAATAGTCAAGTTGAAGTGATTGTCTTGATTCGGGAAGAGGTGGAAATAGATGAAGATGATACACCATTAGAGGTAATTAAAGAGAATTTTCGTCAAGCTTGGAGTGAAGCTATGAGCGGAAAAACTATTCCTGCTGCTGAGATTTGGGATGGAATTAAGGATGTGTGAGTAAAAGTGTTTAATTATAGGCAACCTGATGATTAACTTGCGCTTTGCTACTTACGATGATTTAGAATTGCTGCAACACTGGGATGAGCAACCTCATGTAATTTTATCCGATCCTAACGATGACTGGGGCTGGGAAGTAGAACTTCAACGCACCCCTGATTGGAGAGAACAATTGATTGCCCAAATTGGTCATCGCCCCATTGGATTTATCCAGATTATCGATCCGGCACGGGAGGATAGCCATTATTGGGGTGATGTACCAGCTAATCTTCGCGCTATTGACATCTGGATTGGGGAAGAAACTGATTTAGGTAAAGGATATGGAACGAAAATGATGCAGATGGCAATTGAGCGATGTTTTGCAGATGCTGCTGTAACGGCTATATTGATCGATCCACTTGCCAGTAATACCCGCGCTCACCGCTTTTACAAACGTCTTGGTTTTCAATTTATTGAGCACCGATGGTTTGGTGATGATGACTGCTTTGTTTATCGTTTGAATAGAGCAGATTGGAAGCAGTCAAACGAATAATTTAACTCTTAATTAATCGGCTCTTAAACCTTGACGGGTTTGTAGTAGCGCGTTGTACTCGCATCTGGAATCCGGAGGCGCTAAAGCGCAACTACGAACGAACTCACTACTTCAATCGGCACTGGCTTCATCAAGGAAGGTAAGAAATTGACAATCCCCGGAAATACAATAATCAATCCCAATACCAATAACTGAATCAAAATAAACGGAATCACACCCTTATAAATATCTACCGTACTCACTTCTTCGGGTGTGACACTGCGTAAATAAAATAAAGCGAAACCAAAGGGAGGTGTTAAAAACGAAGTTTGTAAATTCGCTCCTAAAACAACCCCGTACCAAATCAAATCAATGCCAAACTGTTGCGCTACTGGAACAAACAATGGTACGACAATAAAGGCAATCTCGAAAAAGTCGATAAAGAAGCCTAACAGCAATACTACTGTCATACTCACTATCATAAATCCTACTTGTCCGCCGGGAATATTACTTAAAACATTCTCCATAAAAATGCCACCATTCAATCCTTTAAACACCAAGGCAAAGGCAGTTGAACCAATTAATATAAACATCACCATGCTGGTAATTCGCATAGTCGCGTTACAAACTTGACTCAAGGTTGTTAACGTCAGTTTGCCATATACAGCAGCAAGAATTATTGTTGCTACACAACCTACTGCTCCCGCTTCGGTGGGTGTTGCAAATCCAAAAAAGATGCTTCCTAATACTAATAATATTAAAATCAACGGCGGTAACATTACCTGAAAAATCTTCGCTATTAAAGCCGAAACACCAATATTTCTAACTTCGGGAGGCAATGGTGGAGCAATTTCTGGTTTTAAGAATGCGATTATCAACACGTATAAAGCAAAAGCACCCGCCATCATCAAACCGGGAATTATCGAACCAATAAATAAATCTCCTACCGATATCCCTAATTGATCTGCAAGTACTATCAATACTACCGATGGGGGAATTATTTGTCCCAAGGTACCCGATGCGGCAATCACCCCAGTTGCCAATTTTTTATCGTAACCGTAACGCAACATAATTGGTAAAGATATCAAACCCATTGCAACTACTGTCGCTGCTACAACTCCGGTAGTTGCTGCCAATAAAGCGCCAACAATTATCACAGCCAAAGCCAAACCACCCCGTATTCTTCCGAGGAGAATTCCCATCGTTTCCAAAAGTCGTTCGGCGATACCCGTTTTTTCCAGCATCGAACCCATGAAGATAAAGTAGGGTATTGCTAATAGGGTATAGTTCTTCATGATATCGAAAATTCGCAGTGGCATTAAACCGAATAATTGCAGATCGATAATTCCTAATGCACTTCCAATCAAAGCGAAAAGAATCGAAACCCCACCCAAAGAAAATGCTACCGGATAACCCAAGGATAATAAAGCCAAAGCACCAGCAAACATTAATGGCCCTAACCAATCAATAATCACCGCTTTCCTCCTGGGGTTGTAAACCTTTTAAAATAGCTACGTTTTTGATAATTTGAGAAATTCCCTGCAATATCAGCAGAGCAAAAGAGATAATTATCGTAGTTTTGATCGGATATCTTGGTAAACCATCTGGATCTGGAGAATTTTCTAAAATTGACCAGGAATTAACAATAGTCTCCCACGAATAGAAGATAACTAAACCGCAAAAAGGAATTAAAAAGAGTAGAGTACCTAAAATTTCTATAAGTGCTTGACGGCGGGGATTCCATTTACTGTAGAATACATCAACCCGCACGTGTTCGTTATATTTGAGTGCATAAGCAGCAGCAAAGAAAAATATTAAATCGAAAATATACCATTGAGCTTCAATATAAGCATTGGAACTCAAATTAGTGCCAATTAAGCGTCCTAGATATCTGCCGACAACATTCCATCCACCCACAACTACCAATACTAATACAAGCCAACTGGTAATTTTACCGATAATTTCGTTCAAAGCATCAATGATTCGCGATATTTTTAATAGTTTTTCCAAAGCCCCATCCTTTATCAACCTTCGTAAAAGTAGTTTACATCTCAAGGGGGAAGAGTTATGTTAATCAGTTATCAATTATCAATTATCAATTATCAATTATCAATTTCCTACTCCCTACTCTCTTTCCCACAACAATGACACAAATTTACGCTTATAAATCAATTGCTAAAGCTGCACTTAATCAATACGATCTAGCTGATGAAAAAATTCAATTTCTAGGTCATAGCGAAAACGTTACCTTTTGTGTAGAAGCAGCAGCAGAAAAATTCCTCCTCCGCATTCATCAACCAGTTTCCGCGTCACAAGATGATATATGGCAACAACCAGATATTATCGAATCAGAACTTTTATGGCTTGCTGCTTTGCATCGCGATCGCAATATTAATGTTGTAGTCCAAAAACCAATCCAAAATCAACAAGGTGAATGGGTAACTCAAGTTTTAGCAGATAATAAAGATATATTTTGTTGCTCGTTGCTACGTTGGATTGATGGCAATATTTCCGAAACTCGAAGAACATCACAACAAGCTCATCAACTCGGCTTAATCATCGCTCAACTACATCAACACAGCAGTCAGTGGAAGTTACCACAAAATTTTATCCGTCCAACATATGATGAAAATCGTCTCCATGCAGCACTTGAAGCACTTTACCCAGCAGTATCTAATAACTTAATTTCAGCAGAGCATTACGAGCTACTTACAACAGCTACCCATTATATTGAAACCACAATGAAAACTTTGGGGCGATCGCAACATTGGGGATTAATTCACGCTGACTTACATGAAAGCAACTATCTATTTGACAACCAACAAATTCGACCAATTGATTTTTCTCGCTGCGGCTTTGGATATTACCTTTACGATCTTGCTCAATCTATCGATCATTTCCTTCCCCAAATCAGAAGCTCATTTTTTGCAGGTTATCAAACTATTCGTAATTTACCCGATAATTATCTACAAATAACAGAAGGATTTTCTATCATGGCATCTATAGAGGTTTTCGCTTTTCATGCCAACAATCCAAAGGAACATGAATGGCTTTCAAATACCGTTAAATATGTAGCTCAAAAACACATTCCTAAATTTCTTCAAGGTGAGTCTTTTTTGCTTGATATTATTTAAGATAGTTTTCCAAACGCTGCTTTTCATCAAATCACTTCAAAACAAAAATAATTGTAACTTAATTTTATAATTTAATTTACTATTTTCGTTTTCACTCACCTCTTAAAATTATCTTTGTAAAGTAACTAAAATACGTCCAAACAGATTATATCCAAAAAATATTTTACATTAAAAGTGACTTAGATAACATAAAAAAAACAACCTAATTTCGTAAGTTTATTGACAGTATTCTCATTAGTAGCTAGTAATATCTTAAGTTAAATGTACTTTTGTTAATTCTTATAGCAAAATACGGAATTTTTTTGGCGTTCAGATGTCGAATTGTTGCTTTTTCTCAGTATCTAAAGTGTTTTAGATAGTAATAAAAATATTTCAACCGTATTTTAACTGAAAAAAACCGATATTAATCAAAGCTGTATTTCTCGGAATTGCAGTAAATAATTTTGTTCGCGATACGCTATATTTTCAGTATTGTATTTTACTCTGAAAACAAAAAAATAGTATTTATATTGAGAAAAAGCTGGGTTTATATAAATATGATTTGTAAAAAATGCTGCAAATAGTTCAATTTAAAATTTGATTAATTTCTGCCAGATGAGATGTAGAGACTTCCGCACTGCTATGTCTCCAGATTGAGCCGCACCTACAGTGAACGAGGAAAACGAAGTATTTTGAATTAGTGCGATCGCCTACCACCCTCAGCACTTGAATAGTTAACAAAAAATATGGAAGTATTGAAACATACTTGTATGGAACCGGAGCGATCGAGCTATAACGTACTTATAACTACTATACTTGTATCGGTAAATGAAATCTGGCTTAATATTTAAGGCATTATTATTAACGACATTAGTCGCAGTAATTGGAACTAGTTTGAAGTTATTCACCGATAATCAAGCCCAAAAGGCTAAACGCGCTGAATTATGCGGTAAAAGTACACAGCTAACTCAAGTAAAGCCGGAAAAATACGATAAAAACGGACTGAAAGAGCGGGAAGGAACGTTTTATCGACAAGTGTCTTTTAAATCTAAGCCTGTAGTTCCAGTAGTAATATTTCCGGAAGCTTTAGACGGAAAAAGATGGTCAAAAGTTCCCCAATCGGCAATTAAATTTCTTGGTAAGGGGGGAGATGGTAAGAGTTTGGGAGAATGGTTGAGTCCGGATTATTTTTATTTACTCGAAGTCCCGGAGGGTGCTAAGGGTTTGGCTTTTGGTAGACTCTGTTATAAGAATGGCGATGCTACCGTTTACTCGATTAGAAAGTGGAAGGAAGAAGGTAATAAGATATCTATCAACAATAAAATTACTCTCGAACATCCCACTCCCTTACCGAAAATCAATCCCGCTCATATTTTGGTGAATGTAGGAAGTGATGAGCAAGATGTTTTAGGAAGTGTGACGGAGGTTTATTTTATGAAGGAGAGATTGCGGATTCCGCAGAAAAAGTAAGGGGGAATTGGTAATGGGTAATTGGTAATTGGTAAATTGATATGTTGAGCAAAACCGGATCGCGATCGCCATCCAGATAGCCGTACTGAGTTATAATTAAAGGACGATACTCTGCAAAAGCTTGATGCACGACGTTTACAAGGGAATATAAATGAGCGCGCATCTTCCAGAATATTTTTGTTAGAGCGTGTTTATAAATAAAAAATAAAATTCTTGTAGGGTGTGTTAGACCTACGATTAAATCGGATTTTTATGATAATATTGAATCGGTAAGGCAGCACCATAAGAGGGCTTGGTGCGTTATGGCAAATCCTGATTGACTCGAAGTTTCAAATACGAAGGTAGCCATAACACACCCTAATGAAAGAATTATTTTACAAACACCCTCTTAGATTGTTCGACAACTTGAAAATAATCTTCGTGACTAAAAGCAATTAATGACGAATTCATTTTTTTTCTAACTGTTTAAAACAACTTTGTAAGGGCAAAAGGTTTTTAAAAACTTCTACATAATCAACTTTAAAACATATTTCATCTTCATTGTGATGGAGTATTGAAGCGATTTTATTCATAGAATTATCCTTAAATATAAAGGAATTAATTATCACTCTTAGCTGTGGGGAAGCCAGCAGGGCACCATCAACAAGTATTTGGTGCGTTAGAGTGGTGCTACAAATCATGATTAAAATTAATCCCAAAAATTAGGAAACCAGATAAATATTGGTAAGCTGGGATAAAAATAAGATCAAATTATGCTTTTAAATTACACGATAATTCCCTGCTCGATGGGTAACATATTAGTAGCGACAACCGAAAAAGGAATCTGTACTGTAAAATTGGGAGATACAAAGCAAGAATTAGAAAAGATTATTTACAAAGAGTTTGATCGAGGGGAGTTAGTTTGCGATCGCCATATCCATCAAGATTGGGTAAAAATAATTCTCAACTTCATTGATGGCAATCAACCTCATCTCGATTTACCTATAGATGTACGAGGAACAACCTTTCAAAAACAAGTTTGGCAAGTATTGCAAAAAATTCCCTACGGTGAAACTTGTACTTACAAAGATATTGCAAATCAAATTAATAAACCAAAATCTGTTCGTGCAGTTGGTAAAGCTTGCGGTGCTAATCAGATCGCTTTGATTATACCTTGTCATCGCGTAGTTAAAAATGATGGAAGTCTTGGTGGTTATCGTTGGGGAATTGAACGAAAACAGAAGCTGTTAAATCAAGAATCTGATACTTTTGGCCATCGCCTATAACTGACAAAAACTCCGCGATACTCCGCGCTTACCTCCGCGACACTCTGCGTTTCTAAACCAACCTTATCCCCTCTCCTCCTACCTTACCAATAATTTCAGCTTCTTCATAACCCAGCTCCTTCAACCTCTCCACACAACCATCAGCTTGCTCATGAGAAACCGCAGCTAATAAACCACCAGAAGTTTGTGGATCGAATAATAAGGGATAACTACTATCAGATTCAAATTCTTCTAAATTCCTAATATAGCTCGAAGCTTGTAAATTATCCGGATAAAGCGAGCTAAAAATTCCCTTTGCTGAAATTTCCCTAGCACCATCCAAAATCGGAATTTCAGATAACTTCAACTCAACTCCGATTTGAGAAGCCTTTACCATTTCCAATAAATGCCCAACTAAACCAAAACCTGTAATATCAGTACAAGCAGTCGCTTCATATTGCAAAAAACATTCAGCAGCAGCTTGATTCGATAACAACATTGATTTTATAGCATTATCGATCCAACTTCCTTTTACTTGACGGCGCATTTCACCAGCAAATAAAATTCCCGTACCCAATCCTTTAGTTAAAATTAAAACCTCAGACTCCTGCATTCCGCTTTTAAGTAAAAGTTTATTTTCATCAGCTAAACCGTTACAGGATAAGCCAAATGCTAATTTATGCCCTTGAATAGTATGTCCACCAATCAAAGATACTCGTGCTTGATTTAACTGCTTTACCGCACCCGATAATAATTGAAATAAAGTTTCCTCAATTGTGGAAGTTGTACCGTAGGGAATAGTAGCCAAAGCCAAAGCATTGCTCGGAAGCGCACCCATCGCGAAAATATCGCTTAAACAATGATTTACAGTAATTTGTGCAAAAATATAGGGGTCATTAACTAAACTAGTAAAATAATCAATCGTTTGTACCATCACCTTTCCCGTGGGTACCTTCACCACAGCAGCATCATCGGGAGAATCCAAGCCGATAATAATATCTTCCCCTTCCGTAACCGTTTGCGATACTTGAATCCGACGTAAAACAGCTTCTAAAACATTACCACTAACCTTAGAACCACATCCAGAGCAAAAATTATTTTGGATTGTCTCTTTATTATTCCATGCCCAATGCCCAATGCCCAATGTCCCATGCCCCATTTCCGGTAAATCCCGAAACTTTGACATAAATTTCCTGTCAATATAATCCTTCCAATGCCACAATAGTTTACTGGGTGGTAAAGTTAAAGATCCGCGAGTTGCGATCGCACTTCCATTTCCAGTACCTATCAAACTTAAATAATCTTTCTGCGGTACATACTTTTTGAGATTTTTTCCCAACAAACTACGTCTTAAATTTTCAAATAAAGGTTTTCCCTGACGTACTGCAAATACCCCAGCTTTCGCACGAGGATGATTTTTCATTGTGGCAATATCACCAGCAGCAAACACCTGGGGGTGCGATAACGACTGCAAATAATCGTTTACTAAAATAAATCCCCGCTCATCCGTTGTAATTCCCGTTGATTCTAACCATTTCGGTGCAGATGCTTGCGTTACCCAAAATATATAATTGCACTCAACCGTCTTACCCGATTCACATATAACAATATATTTTTCGATATCTTCTCCCCGTGCAACTTTGCATACTGTCTCACCCAAATGCAAGATTATACCGCGCTCAATCAAAATGCGCCGCAACAGATTTCCTAAAAGAGGATTACTATCGGGCATTAATCGATTATCTCTTCCAAATAGATGAATATCTAAATTTAGATTGTATTGCTGCAAATTGCCCTGCATCGATAGCGCTAACTCAACACCACCAGCACCACCACCAACAATTCCGATTTTTACCGCTTTTTGAGGATTATATAAAATTTTCTCAAGCAATTCATCCCAATGATGCAGCAACTTCCCTACAGGTTTTGCTGGAATTGCATATTTTGTAGCACCCGGTACAGAAATAGTAGCAGGAGTAGACCCTATATCAATAGATAATAAATCAAAACCGACATCAGGACGATTTGCACAAATAACTCGATTATTTTCTAAATCAATATCATTTACTTTATCTATATATAGTTGTGCTTGAGCAAAACTCGCCAGCTTCCGCAAATCGATATGGCACTCATCATGAGTATAAAATCCAGCAATATGTCCTGGTAGCATTCCTGAATATGGAGTATTGCTATTTGCCGTAATTAAAGTTATTCGGATACCCGGCAAAGGCTTCATACCAAACATCTTCAGCACGATGGCATGAGAATGTCCTCCACCAATCAACACCAGGTCTTTGAGAAAAGGCTGTATATTTTGCTGCATCTTATCGATTTTGGATTTTGGATTTTGGATTCTTAGGAGTTAGGAGTTAAGAATTATGAGTTAGGAGTAGCGAGTTATTAATTATTTCTCCCCATCTCCCCATCTTCCCCATCTTCCCCCTCTTCCCCCTCTCCTATCACTTATATATTTATTCCAAGAAATATAGTTATTTTGCTTTCTAAAATACATATATCAAATAATAAAAATGTTTATTGTAGTAAATGTAAAACTAATGCTGTACTTTTCATATCCTTTATAAAAAGCAGAAAAAGGATTAGCTGTCAATAAAACTTTGCGATTATATACTTATTTAACAAGAACAATGAATTTACCCAAATATAAAAATATAAATAAGTTTTTAAAAAATGCCGTCGATAAATTAAGTGTATCTCAAATAGAACAGAGATTAATAGCAATCAATGAGTTGAAAGAATTAGGTAGCAAATATCCCGAACAATACGATAATATTATTTTAATTATGACTAACTTTATAATAAAAGAACGGTCATTGAATAATTTAAAGGATTCTGATATTAATCCCATAAGCGAAATTAATAGTGATGTTCAACTTGCTTTGAATATCATAACTAATCCGGATATTGATCGATACTTGCGTAGAGATAGATTTAACTTAAGTTATGTAGACATTAGAGGAGCAAATCTTTGTGGGGCTAATTTAAAGAAAGTTAATCTACGGCGATCGATTCTTTATCGAGCAAACTTAATTGACGCAAACCTAGAAAATGCTAATTTAACTGGTGCGGTATTAAGTGCAGCGAATTTAAAAGGTGCAAATCTTGCTTGGGCTAGCTTATGTGGTGCTATATTAAATGCAGCAAATCTTTATGGAACAAATCTTACCCATGCCGATTTGCGTTGTGCTAACTTGTTTTTAGCTAATTTGCAAAAAGCAAATCTCAGCGGTGCTAACTTGAATGGGGCTAATTTAAGAGAAGCCGAATTTAGCGGTAATAAGGCTACTCCTGAAGCTTAAAATTAAAAATCGTAGTATTTACATTTATCATGAAAAGACGGTGTTTCTACATCACTGTCTGGGGGTCATCTAAGTAATATTACCGTGCCGTAGAATATAAAGTTAGTATTATATTAGAGACTATTTACTAGCTATCTACTGGCATTACAGATTGTAACTGCAACTTGAGACAGATATTGCATTTTTTTGACAAATGGTATACTCTTTAATCCCGATCGTATCGGTAATAATTCTGTGTTGTGAGGAATACTGATTCTATGTCTGCTAAAAACACAGACGCATTAACGAATTGGTTAATAGGAATAACAATCTTTTTTTCTGTTTCACCAATTCTTATTTTCACAGCGATTTCAAAAATAGAAGGATTGTCAAATGAAGAAAGAATCGAATACAAAAGTCAAGGCTTAATGACTTCTGGCGGATTGTTTCTTGGATTGGCAATAATTATCAATGCTTATTATGGAGCCAAGCGTGCTGTATTATTAGAAAAAACCTTGTTAGCAGCTCAGAAAGATAACCGAATAAATAAAAAAAATATAGAAGTCAACGAGCAAAGGCTGCTAGCTGAACGTTTTATGAGCGCAATTACCCAACTTGGGCACGATAGTATTGCGACTCGCACCGGAGCTATTTATGTTTTAGAAAGAGTTGCTCAAGACTCTCCCCAAGAGCATTGGACAATTATGGAAATTCTTACAGCTTTTGTAAGAGAAAATGGTGTTACCCCGAAATTGACAAAATTCAAGGTAAGTACCGAAGAAATTAAAGTTCCCACGGATATTCAAGCAGCAGTAACTGTAATTGGTAGACGAAATACTTCTCAAGATCCTTCAGATAAAAAAATTGATTTAAGGAATGCTCAACTTCGGGGAGTAGATTTTAGTAATGCAAACCTACAACGAGCAGATTTAAGCAATTCCGATTTGTGTGGAGCTTGTTTACAAGGTACCGACCTTTTTAAAGCTAACCTCGATGGTGCTAAACTTGCACAGTGCAATCTTTATCAAGTTATCCTGCAAGAAGCAAGCCTCCGTGGTGCTAATTTAGCGGGATCGATTGCTAATAAAGGTTTGTTTTATGGTGCGAATCTCCGAGATGCCAACTTAGCGGGAGCATCATTACGAGGAGCCAATTTTATGGGGGCTAACCTATATAAAGCTAATTTGATGGGGGCTAACCTCAAAGCAGCTAACTTAGGAGGAGCAAAACTATTTCTGGCAAACTTACAGTCAGCAAAGCTTGACAAAGCTAAAATGCACGAAGCTGGTTTAATTGGAGCCAATTTGCAGCAAGCTAACCTTAATGGAGCTAACTTGCGACAAGCTAACCTTAATGCAGCTAAACTTCAACACGCAGAAGTCTTTTTTGCTAACTTCTCAGGAGCTTCCTTAAGAGAGGCGGATCTTTCCGGAGCAAACTTGATGGGAACCGATTTTCAGTCATGCATTCTCTATGAAACTAACCTTAGTGGTGCCAACTTAACAGCTGCGAATCTTTCCTTAAGCGACTGCTACGCCGTAAATCTTGAAGGAACAATCCTTAAAGGAGCCAAAAATATACAGCCGCAGTTGCAAAAAATCGCTATGGGCGAATATTAAACTAATCGTTAATAATTTTCGCCGCAATTGCATCCATCTACCATTTCCTGGCACATCATTTTAATGTTTAATTCGTTTAATTCATTTTAATTACCAGGGTGCTTGCCACCATTTGTGCTTACCTTCTTGAAATTGAAATTAATTAAATAATTAAATTAGCTGTCTCTTCATTAAGATTGGGAATAGGGCATTGGGCATTGGGCATAGGAAAATAATCCAAAATCCAAAATCTAAAATCCTTAAACTCCTAACTCCTAAAACGTAATACCATGTTCGTAATCCCAGCATTTACCATCTTCCCAGGTTCTATTCGTATGATTGCATTCAGATTCTTGGTGAATCTAAGGAATTGATGTGGGAAATACCGAAGCAGATTTTAGAAACAAAGATACTATAGAGTTTACCGTACAAGAACCACCAACTATAAATAAAGTCAGAATTGCAGTACTAAGTATAATTCTACCAGGAGTCCAAACAGAAATATTTGTTCCGGGAGCTTGGATTCTAGAGCGCATATTAATTCCTAATTTTAAAATTTATTAATTTATGAAATGATGCTAAATTACGCGATCGCAACCCCATGAAGGGGAATGGTGCGTGCTAAATAATATTTTTGACACAACCGATATAAACGTTGATTTCAAAGATGTTGTTGATTGTTTGTCAATATTGGCATAACCTTTTCCATAATTCACAGGTTTTATCCGTAGTTTTTACTAAACAAAAATACTTATTATCCTCTTTTTAAAGATTAATCTTTAGACCCTACACAATTTGGGTATATTTATGTTATGAAGAAAACTTTTATATACATACAGCCGCAAAAATACTACTTTAATTAAATATGAAGTAGTTCTCTTTTCGGTAGATACCGGGATATACGTGCATGATTGACCTTTATACATTTACCACACCAAACGGACGCAAAGCTTCCATAATGTTGGAAGAAATTGAACTTGCCTACAACGTCCATACAATTGATATCACTAAAGACGACCAATTTACACCTGAATATGTAGCGATTAACCCCAACAGTAAAATACCCGCCATAGTAGATAAAGATACGGATATAACTGTATTTGAATCGGGTGCAATATTGATGTACTTGGCTGATAAAACCGGCAAATTTCTACCAACCGAGCAAAAACCCCGCTATCAAGTAATAGAATGGTTAATGCTGCAAATGGGTAGCATAGGACCAATGTTCGGACAATTAAATCACTTCAAGAAATATGCCCCCGAAAAGATTCCCTATGCCATTCAACGCTACGAAAAAGAAACCCTCCGACTCTATGGAGTATTAGACAAACAGCTTGCAGACAACGAATATATTTGTGGTGACTACTCCATAGCCGACATAGCCACCTATCCTTGGGTGACAATCTACGAAATGCAAGGAATGACACTCGATAACCATCCCAACCTAAAAAGATGGCACGACACCGTGTCAAATCGTCCAGCAGTGCAGCGGGGGATGAAGGTTCCGTAGGGGATGGGGACAAGGGGACAAGGGGAACACTACTTAATATTCTTACTGTTCCCTATTCCCTATTCCCTATTCCCTACTCCCTACTCCCTACTCCCTGTCAAAATACTTCTCGACGCAACGCACGAACATTTCAACACCCATTGCTAATGCTGTTTCGTCGAAGTTAAAGCGGGGATGATGGTGGGGATAGGCTAAGTCTTTTTGGGGATTTGCCGAACCTAAGAAGAAGTAACAACCGGGAATTTCTTGCAAGAAGTAGGACATATCCTCGCCACCCATTGTTTGACATTCGGGTACTATTCCTAAAGGGGTTTCTACTACTTCTTCTGCTACGCTTCGTACTAATTCTGCCATTTCGACATTATTAATTGTGGGTGGGTAAAGTCCCCAATATTCTAAGTCGTAATTTGCACCGTGAATTTCACATATACCGGCAATTATTTTCTCAACTCGCTCTTGAATAAAGCCTGCAAATTTTGGATTAAAATACCTGACGGTACCGCTCATTCTGGCTGTATCGGCGATTATATTACCCTTTGTACCCGCGTGAAGTTCTCCTACGGTAACAACGGCAGATTCAATTGGACTAACGTTACGAGAAACAATAGTTTGTAAAGCATTGACAACTTGAGCCGCAACTACCACCGAATCAACAGTTTGATCGGGCATTGCACCATGTCCACCTTTACCCAAAATTGTACAGCGAAACGATTCTACCGCCGCCATCAAGGCACCATTACGAACACCTACAGTTCCTAAAGGTAAATTGTTCCACAGGTGAAGACCAATAATTGCATCTACGTCAGGATTTTTTAATACACCCGCTTCAATCATCGGTTTAGCACCACCTGGCCCTTCTTCTGCGGGTTGAAAGATAATTTTGACAGTACCTGCGAAACTATGGCGATGCTGCTGTAAATAATAAGCCGTACCCAGCGCGATCGCAGTATGTCCATCATGTCCGCAAGCGTGCATTACTCCTTCATGTTGCGATTTATAAGATACTTCATTCATCTCATGAACTGGTAAAGCATCCATATCCGCACGAATTGCCAATACTTGATGATTTGATTCGCCTGGTTTACTACCTTTGATAGATGCAACAATACCCGTTTTAGCGATGCCAGTTTGATGTTCGATTCCCCATTCTGTTAACTTTTGGGAAACTAGTTTACTGGTAATCTCTTCTTTGAAAGCTAATTCTGGCTTTTGATGAATTAACCTGCGCCATTCTATAATTTGCGGATGTAACGAACGAATATCGAGTCGAACCTGAGATAAATCGGCAGATGCATTGGGAAATGTGGAAACCATGATTTAAACAGTGAGCAGTGAGCAGTGAACAGTTGGAGTAGAGGGGGAAGAGGGGGAAGAGGGGGGAGATGGGGAAGATAAAATAATTACTAACTCCTAACTCCTAACTCCTAACTTAATTAAACAATTTTTCTAATTCTAAGTCGGATGCGATTTGCGCTAACTTATCTAAATCTTCGGGGTTTTCTAAATAGGGTAAGCAACCTAATACGGGAATATGTGTAAAGGATTCGATTGTATCTACTGGTGCCCAATCGGCGATTTGTTCTGGTGTCATTTCCGAGCAGCAATTTAAAATAATTCCTAAAAGCTGCACTTTGGCTTGTTTTGCTAAAGCCACGCTCGCCACCGCTTGAGAAATTGCTCCCAATCTTACGGGCACAACTAATACTGTAGGTAAACGCCATTCACCGGCTAAATCGGCTACCGTAAATTCATCTGTTACCGGAGAACCCAAACCTCCCAAGGCTTCCACTAAAAGGAAATCGCGGCTTTGCTGTAGCTGAGTAAAAGTTTGCCATACCACACCTAAATCTATCTCTCGATTTTCTTTGGCTGCTGCGAGGGGAGGTGCCAGAGGTGCCTGAAAATATAAAGGTGTAATTTCCGTTTCCGATTGCGATAGTGAAAATAACTTTTGGTAAAGTTGGCGATCGCCCACTCCCGACTGAATTGGTTTCATGATTCCCAAGCTTTGTTGGGGACGATATTTTTGTAAATAAGCAGCAAGGGCTGTGGTAAAAACAGTTTTACCCGCGTCGGTATCGGTTCCAGTTATAAATAATGTCTTAAGCAATTTTAGATTTTAACAAGATTTTCAATTATCTTACATGACAAGGGAGTAGGGAGTAGGAGTTAGGAGTTATGAGTTGCGAGCCTCCCCCACTCCCCCACTCCTAATTTCCCTCAGAATTAGATTCAGGTTCCGGTGCTGGCTCTACTTCCTCTGGAGAAGGAGTTGGTTTTTTGATGGAAGGAAACTTTATTGGTGGTAGTTTTACGTCGGGAATTTTAGTTGGAATACTAGTTGGAATGCTAGTGGGAATACTAGTAGGAAAACTAGTTGGAATAGTTATATTAGGTCGCTTGCGTTTTTCCTCTGCGGATGGTGTTGGTGTCTCTTCTACAGGTGGTTGTGTAGGTTCTATTTCGTCGGGTGTTGGTGTCGGTTCTATTTCTGGTATTGTAACTGGATCTTTCAAACTGACTTTTAAGGTATATTCGGCTTGCTTAATTTCTGGAAGATTATTTAATTCAATAGTGTATCTACCAGTAAAAGCTAAATCGCCTTTATAAGAGCTTACCTGCCGCGCTACGTTATCAATAATTTCTTTATTGGGGCCTAATACCGTTAACGAAACACCATTTTCTTCAACCAAAACCGCTGTCAGTACCTGCCCTTCATCACCTCTAAAGGTATACTGCACGGTTTGATTTTCATTTAAATTACCTTTAACGGTAACTGTATCGGAAAGTCCAAAATTCAACCGCTTGCTAAAAACATCTGGTTCACCTGGTTTGGGTGTTGGTGTTGGCGTAAGAAATGGAGTTGCAAAGGTTTCTGGGGGAGGTGATTCCGATCGCGAATTAGATGAATTTTTGATACTTGTAACTAAAGCCCAGGAACCCAATCCCGCTAATAATACTACCGCCGCACCGACTACTATTACTGATATCGGACTATCTATAATTGGGTCTTTCTGTGGTGGTGGAATTACTGGCTCTGGTCGGCGGCGGGGTGGCGGTTGTGGCGGCTGTACTGGTTCTGGTTTGCCACCGACAGCGACTGTTTGCATTCTTGATACGTCGGGTTTTGCTACGGTAGGTTGATTCAAACTGTCTAATACTTCTAAAACTTCGCTAGCACTTTGATAGCGCCCTCCGGGTTTGTGACTCAACATTCGATTCAATATTTGAGCAAATCGCGGATTTACCGTTACCCAACGCTGCCAATTCCAAGTTAACAAGTTGTCGTCAAATAATTCTGCGGGTTCTTTGGCAGTTAGTAAAACAATTGCACTCACTGCTAAGGAATATAAGTCACTACTAGGATAGGCTTGCGCTGTTTGAATTTGTTCGCTGGGAGAATAACCGAGTTTTCCGACAAAAGTTTGAGGTGTTTGATTTGGCGAACCCAACTTAGTAGCCAATTCTTTCACCACACCAAAATCAATTAATACCGGCAATTTATCGCTTTCGCGCACGATCATATTGTCCGGTGAAATATCGCGGTGGATGATTCCTTTACCGTGAATGTAGTCAAGTACTGGCAACAAAGAACGTATCAATCGCAATACTTCGCCTTCGGTAAAAGCACCACCCATCGCTTTACGCTCTTGAAGTATGTCGTAGTAAGTTTTTCCTTCTACATAATCTTGTACTAAAAATAATTTTTGGTCTTGTTCAAATCTTTCGCGAAATTGAGGTACCTGGGGATGCTTAATTTGATACAAAATAGCGGCTTCTCGTCCGAAAAGTTCCTGGGCTTTTTCCCACGCAGAAGTTCCCGTGGTGTTCGGAATCAATTCTTTAATCGCGCAAAGTTCGTTAAAACGCCTCTGGTCTTCCGCTAAGTAAGTTCTACCGAATCCCCCTTGACCCAAGGTTTTAATGATGTTGTAACGGTTTTGTAATATAGTACCAGTAGTAATCGGTGGTTGCATAATTATTCGAGTTTGTGTAATAGATAAAATAGAGTATTTTACTTAGAAGCTAACGGTCAAACTGATAACGGCGAGTCAGTAACGCAGCAAGGTATAGCAAACAGTGATATTGCTTGCTCCTACATTTTTACATTTTGTTTAATTTATGAATGTGTCAAAAGGTAGACAACTTACCTTAAGAAAAAAGTTTAATATCATTACGGCGAATAAGTGAAAATATTTACCCGGATTAATACTGCTTGTCACTTTTTTGTATTTCCATATCTCAGTATGCTTTACTAAAAAATTTACCTAACCTATCTATATAAATATAGTAGTACCTGTGTATTGTCAGACGAATAAATTTATTAGACGGTTTCTGAAGCGACAAAAAGCAAGTATAATAATCAAAACTGGCTTTTTTTAAACAAAGCATAATTATTTATTAATCAGAGCATTAACATTATAAAATTTTAATGATTATAAAATTTATAGAATTTATAGAATACGAGTAGTTATACTTAAGAATATAGTTAAATTAATATACTGGTTGTGAACTAACTATTGCGCCCGCAAGCATTCAAAATATTGTGTGATTTTCAGTTATGAACTACTGCCTGCTTTAATAAAATTGAACCCTATAGAAAAAGAATATGGCGCTTAAATTAACTAAAAGCGCGATCGTTAGACTGGTATAAAACCGATAAAATTAGGAGGTTGAAGCTTGATAAGTATTGATATATGATTATTCTCTCTAGAACAAAAAATAAATAATAGGTCTGGTCACGCAAGTTAATATCAGTTAAGCTGACAATGGTTTATCTGTGTTTGGAGCGATCAAAATTTACATCAATGCATAGCTTTAGGTCAGAATGTTTCAGCGCATAAATTAAAGCCTTGGAACAAATGACATTTAATTATGCACAAGTATTTAAGTCGAGTCAGTCAAATATAAGCATGATAATATTGCAATGAATGCACAACGAGGGTCTGCTGTGCTGAGTACTGCCACTTTAAAAGTCAAACCAGCTATAACGGGGCTAACAGAAAATCATCGTCTGCGATTGTTCTCTGGCTCTGCGAATTTAGAATTATCCCAAGAAGTAGCCCGTTATTTGGGCATGGATTTGGGGCCAATGATTCGTAAAAGATTTGCAGATGGAGAGCTTTACGTTCAAATACAGGAATCAATTCGGGGCTGTGATGTTTATTTAATCCAGCCCTCTTGTAATCCTGTAAACGATAATCTAATGGAATTGCTAGTTATGATTGACGCTTGTCGTCGAGCATCTGCGCGACAGGTAACAGCAGTAATTCCTTATTATGGTTACGCTCGTGCCGATAGAAAAACGGCAGGAAGAGAGTCAATTACTGCCAAACTGGTTGCAAACCTGATTACTCAAGCAGGTGCAAACCGGATTTTGGCAATGGATTTACACTCTGCACAAATACAGGGTTATTTCGATATTCCTTTAGATCACGTTTACAGCACTCCAGTAATTCTGGAATATTTGGCAAGTAAGGAGTTGTCCGATATTGTGGTTGTTTCTCCTGATGTGGGTGGTGTAGCAAGGGCTAGGTCATTTGCGAAAAAGCTTAATGATGCACCTTTAGCAATTATCGATAAACGCCGTCAAGCACACAATGTAGCTGAAGTCTTAAACGTCATTGGTGATGTTGAGGGCAAAACAGCCGTATTGGTAGACGATATGATCGATACTGGCGGAACCATTTGTGAAGGAGCGCGTTTACTGCGTGAAGAAGGAGCGCGTCAGGTATATGCCTGTGCGACTCATGCTGTCTTTTCTCCACCTGCCATAGAAAGACTTTCTAAGGGTTTGTTTGAAGAAGTGATTGTCACCAATACAATTCCTTTAGATAACAGTCAAAATTTCCCTCAATTAGTAAGGCTTTCAGTTGCCAATCTTTTAGGAGAAACTATTTGGCGGATTCACGAAGATAATTCTGTGAGTAGTATGTTCCGTTAAAAAATTAATTGTAAGGATTAAATTTAAAAATAAAGGATGAAGTGAACTGTTTTTTATCTTCATCCTTTATTTTTAATTTATAAAAGTAGCAGAAAACGGGGAAAAGAAAACAGGGAACAGAGAAAAGTAGATATTAGTTTAGGATGTTAGCTATTTAAAATAATAGTTAATAAGAACGTAAGTTTTGCTTCATATTTCTGTTGATAATGACTCGATAGTAAGATTGAATAACTATTATTTACTATTATTAATTAATAAATAAAGAAATAAACGTAAGTCTAATTTATGTAAATACAGAAACCAGGTTTTTCCAAAAAACCCGGTTTTTAAATACCCCAAGTTATTACAATTCAATAATTGCTAACTTGCTGAAGCTTGTTTCTGAGTTTTTACACTTCTTTTACCCCAAGGCTTCACAAAGGAGATAGCAATAATAAATAAAAGAGAGGAAGTTTGAACGATCGCACCAATCAAAACACCCTTTTGGTCAAATACGTAGAGCGGGTTTTGCAATGCTTGTAACCTATCCTCTGCGGAAATTGCGGTCATCGCATTCGTCCAAGGTCCCAGCCATATGCTACCAGTTACAATCAGCGTTACGGTACCAATCCACTTGGCGATAACCCAGTAATGTTTAAAAAATCCCCAAATCGTCAACCAGCAAATTAAACCACCGCTGAGTAAAGAAAAAAATGCGCTGGGGATAATTACAACATCATCTAACAGCTTCATTACCGAGTTAATCGCATAAAGTTGATCGCCGTTAGCAGTATTCCAGTTCATCAGCGCGATCGCAATCATGCACAAAGCAGTACCAAACCACATCGCCGCAAAGGCTACGTGAAGAGTTATCAACCATTGTTTCTGTTTGGCGTTTATGTTTTTCATATTTAAGGAGTAGGGAGTTGGTGAAAATCCCGTCTCTGTAATTAAACAAGAATTAATAGTTAGGTGCCTAATTATATTTTAAACCGATCTTTATGAAAATACAAGTTCTTATTCTTAAACATCGCGCATAGCAGAAGTCCCGTTGCGAAGCTTACCAAGTAATTCAATAAACGTCTTTTTCTCCGTAGCGTTGAGATTGGACATCATATCAGTAGTGCGACAAAAATGGTCTGGAAGCATTTTCGAGATGAACTCGCGTCCCTTATCAGTTAATACAATAGTTAGCTTTCGTCTGTCTTGCGGGTAAGGTTGCCGTTTAACTAAATCTTCTTTTTCTAATCCATCGAGTAAGCCAGTTATTGTAGCGCGAGTTACACCAGAACGTTCGGCAAATTCGGATGGTGTTAATCCCTTATCTGAAGCGACAAACAACTGGATTAACAGCGTGAATTTGCCCATCGATAAATTATAGCGGGCAAAATGAGCATCTAAGGCTTGCTGAACCTCAGCTGTTGTATCGAGGAAAGTTAGACAAGCTTCTACGGAAGATATATCTAATTCAGGATATTCTTGCGCTAATTGGGTTAGTGCTTGATGATTGGGTAAACGACGGGATGTAACCATGAATGATAATTAAAAAATGTTTGGGCGTGGATTAAGAAAAATTACCATTCTCCATATTAGACATCTCCGGTTAGGAAAAAACACCCCTCTCCAAACCTCTCCCCCACAGGGAGAGAGGCTTTAAAACCCCATTCCCTTGCAGGGAAGGGGGTAGGGGGTTAGGTTTGTATGTAAAGACGACCGTTTCTAAATCTTTTCCGGAGATGTCTATTCTATTACTCATGAAGGCTCTTAAAATTACAGTTGAGATATGGGAGCAGGAGGAGAAGAAAGTACATCCGCAATCATTTGTATGCGTATTTTAATAGTACTTTATTACTATAATAAAATGTATCTATCAATTATCTTGGCTTTCTTGGTGGATAATGAGTTAAAGGTAAAAAAATTTGATAATGTAATTAGTTTAGGAGTTTGATGATTTCTGGAGTGCATGTGAACGCAAATACTTCCAAGGTAAATAGATTAACGCTTGACGAACCTGGTGATTTAGCAGCGCCTCGGGGTTCTCAGCCTTGGGCGATCGCAGTGCGATTGCAAATACAGTCTGTTTTAAATGATAATGCAGGCGATGTTAAGCAGATACGAACTTGGCTTAAAGGGATAGAAGAACATTCGGGATATAGTCAGCTCACAAATGAAGATGGCGAAGCTTTTTCCTCATATGCAGAATTTTGTAAAGCAAAGCAACCTTGGGGATTGGGTTCATCTCCAGAAATCATTGAGCAAATGTTAAAGGATTTAGAATTGAATCAGGAAAACATTGTTGAAGTCGAAGAAGAAAAAAGTAGAAGTTGGGGAGATATAGAGCAATATTTGCAAAGATTCTCCAAAGTTATTCAAGATTGTGAGGATAATAATTCTATTAGCGTGCATCAAATTGCAAAAATATTAAATATTCATATAAAAAATGCATATAAGTGGAAAAAGCGCTGGTTAGATTTGGGTTGGATTGAACCCGCGCCTGAAGGAAAAAGAGGTATTTACCAGATTTCAGATGAAGGAAAAAAACAAGTACAACAGTGGGCAGAGCAAGCGCCATCTGGTGGATTTAATGAACCTTTATGGTTAACTGTTCCCCGCAGCAATCCGCAAAAAGCAGCCGAAGAGTTAATCGCTTCTCTAGAAGTTGAACAACTCAAAGAAATTTATGAATTGATTGGCAAAAGTTTTGAGAAGCAAGAGTAGTTAATCAGGAGTTAGGAGTTAGGAGTTAGGAGTTAGGAGGAGAATGATGAAGCAATGGAGTAATGGAATAAAAGTTATTTCCTTATCCCCTCACCCCATCTCCCCCTCCACCCTCCCCCCTCCCTGTTTTCCCAAAATATATCTTATCTCCAGCAGCAAAATAATAAATTATCAATTGGGAATAATAAAGCTATACCTTTAAAATTAATATCAGGGGTAGCGAATATTGTATGCCACAGATAAAAATTATTAGAGCAGCCTTACGGGAAATTCAGAAACTTCCTTATTCTGCTGGCGAGAAAGTCTATGAAATTTTACGTAGTTTGAGCTTGGGAGAGATAACTGATACTAAATCTCTTCAAGGATATGAAAAGCTTTTGCGAACTAGACAAGGCGATTGGCGAGTTATCTGGTTTAAAGAAGATATTGATAATATTGTAGTAATCAAAGCTGGATTACGGGGTAGCGTTTACGATGATGAATTTGAACGTCGAAACAGTAAAAACTCAGTAATAATACAAGAATTACTAAATCCGCAAGAAACACAACTTACAGAACATCCAGCTTACCGATGGAATCACGAACTTAATATAGATTGGTATAAATTTATATTTAGTAGCTATCATTATTCTCCTGTAAGAACTAATTACCAAAAAGAATTATTAGATCAACTTTTTAAACCTTTTTCAACACACAGATACAGTGCAGATCAAGAATTAAGTAATAAAGCCTGTATAATTCAAAGCGCACCAGGTACGGGAAAAACTGTATGTGCAACTTTACTCGCTTGTGAAATTCATCGGCAGCAAGAATGGAATATCGTATTAATAGTGCCAGATGCATTAAAGAAAGATATTGTTAAATATTCTGAAATACAACAGGCTTTAATTAAAGATAACTTTTGGTTGGTGAATTTTCAGGAATGGTTATATAAAATAAATTCGCAATTTAAAGATTGCCTCGCATCACCTGAAGAAGAATTAACAGCTTTACAACAAGCCGCAAATCACATTAATTTAAGATTCTCAAATTCAGAAGAGATTAGTTACAGAGATGTTTTACTTTATCAATCATTTGTATTAGATGAAGAAAATAAAAATGAAGATAGAAATGCCATTTATCAAGTAAATAAAACCAGAATTAACAAATTAAAGAGAATTGAGCATCAAAAATGGTTAAACGAATTAAACGGGAAAAAATCACGAATTGATGCTGTAAGAGAATTAAAAAATAATATTCCATTATTGCCGTTTGAGAATCCTTATACGTTAGTAATTGTTGATGAAGCCCAAGATTTTATGCTTTGTGAGTTGCAAGCGTTAATTGCAACCTGTAAAGAATGGAATAGACAATCAAATTTAACCCATTTATGGTTATTAGGGGATTTGAATCAGCGAATTCAACCCACAGATTTTAATTGGGGAAAGCTGCATCTAAGAGAAACAATCAGTTTAAAACGAAATTACCGCAACTCGCGCTATATCCTCGAATTTGCCAATCAGTTTCGGAATTTAGCACAAGAAATTAATAGTAAGCTCAATGCAAAACATCTACCAGCAGCAGCTAATCCAGAAGATGCTTTTGAAGTGGGTGAAAAGGTACGAATTCTAAAATGCGATTCGACAGATGATGCTTTAATCTTTTTGCAACAATTTGCTCGTCAAGATGCTTCAGTTGAGAATAAGCGTTATTTACTTCATTATTTAGCGAATGCTGTTAAAGTCATTTCTAATAATAATTTAAAGATTTGGGATGAAAACTTGGTAATTCTCAATGCTGAAGATGCCAAAGGTAGAGAATTTGAAGCTTGTATTACTTGGGGTTTATTTGCGGGAAACGGTAAACCATCATTAGAAGAAGCTTTTCAATGGTATACGTTATTAACTCGCGCTCGCTCTCGATTATTAATAGTAGTAACTCCGGAAGAATTAAATCGCTTAAATTTAAGTCAACGGGATTATTTTGAAAATTGCCTCACCATTGACTCTCAATCAGCAATTGGTTGGATTACTGAATTAGCTAGCGATGTTGATATTAGCAAAATTTCCGATGTCAAACAGCGTTTGCTTAAACGATGTGAAACTGGACATTTATACTGGGATACTTATTTAGCCTTGCAGTTGGCAGGAATAGAAGGTTCGGAGTTATACCAGTGGGAGAAGGATGCAATATCTCGTTTAAAGAAACACTCAGATGAATATTTAAAATCGGAATTAAATCATATTCAAAACATTTCTTTAAGGTGTTTGCTATGGAGAGCAATGGAGTTTTCCTGGGAAGCAGTTATAGAAGCTACCAATTTACAAAAAATAGATTTTAACGAGTACGAGCGTTTACTTAACAGTATTGCCAAGGATTTAGAATTAAAAGGATTGACTTATGAAGCAGCAAGAGTAAAAGGGCATCTTGGTGAAGATAATCATCGCGATACTTTTCCTTTCTGGGAGGAAATAAATCAAAATCCTAATTCTTCTCAATCCTTAGTAACACTACTATGTGAAGCGTTTGCATCTCGAATTGATAATATTTTAGAAACACAGGAAATAAATCAATGACAGATTCAGTACAACCAGAAATTATACTTTCAGATAAACAAATAGCCGAGCAACTTGAAAAACTAGCTCATAAAATACAGGAAGGAATAGATAAAGCTTATCAAGTTTTAAAACAAGCCGAACAAATCAAACAAGAAATTGAGTTACAAAAAGCGGAATTTAATCCTACTGTAGAAAAAGCAATATCTATAGGAGAACAAATACAGGATTGGGAAGAAGCATTAAATACGGTTGCAGAAGTAGCAGATAAAGCAACTATTCAAAGATTGGAACAGGAAATAGAATTAGCTAGCAACCAAATAAATGAAGTTCAAGCACAGGTAAGGCATACAGATAAAATTTTTGATGCATTCATGAGTGAATTGCAAAAGCGTTTAGTAGAAGTTAGTCAATTAAAAAATCAAATAGAAGCAGATAAAAAAGTGGTTGAAGATTTGGCTAAGGAAACGGATGATAAATATCAGCAAATATTACAAATGTTTTATCAGATATGCGAGCAACAAAAAGCTCAAGTTGTTAGTGATGTTCCAAGTGAAATATTAAAATCCCCTGCATCTATTGATGATGATTTATTTTCAGAATTAGATTCTCATGTTGAATTAGATAGAAAAGGTTGAATTTTTTAGTTTACTGTAAATTGACGCTGATATTCCAAGCTATTTGACTTTTTAAAAGATTTCGGAATATTAGCGCTGACTTATTTACTATCTTAAAAACTTTAATAACTTCCCTGTGGTACATTCTTCAAAGACGCAACTCTAGAATGCAACAATTTTACAAAAGTATCGCTAACTGTATGATCGTTAGTATTAGCAGCATATAAAATTAAAGTCTCTCGTAATTGAAATGCTGCATCGGATTCCAGCAAGTTTGCTAATAAAAAGTAAACTCCGCGAAAACGTGGATCTCCTATATGTTGGTTTAACCTGATTTGGATTTCATCGCTGTCACCAATAAAGTTTTGTACTAAGAAGAAATCCATGATTTTATCGTGACGGAAATACCATTCTTTCATGGGTTCGCCATTTTTACTTTGCCACTGACGGCTGATAACCATTTTATATTTTTGATCTTCTAAGCTGAGTAATTCTTGATGATATTCTTCCGCATCTAAAGTTGTACCGTCGTTAAGTCGCATTTCATAGACGGATGATGAGAACTTTTTCAACGGAAACGAATGTCCCCATTCTTGTTTATATTCAGCAGCTACTAAATTATATTGTTGTTGTTGCAAGCGAAATAAATCTGGTTGTTTGCCTTGTGATAGCATTTGGGCAACCAAAGTTAAATCCATTGGGTTAGAAAGTACCCGTTCGATCGCTGCTAATTCTTCTTGTGGTTGTTTTTTATGGAAAGCTTGTTTGAGATATTTTTTGCAGGCTTTTTCGTATTCAGCACCTTGTACGGTAACATTACCGTTGTCTAATTGGCGAGAAATCAAAAATTCTTCTATTTGTTGTTCTTGTAAAGGTTTTAAATAAAATATTTTAGCTGTCGTCGGGGGTTCCCATTCCAAGGGTTGAGTAGACATGATGATATTACCCCGGAAATAGCTTTCGACAAACTGTTTGATTAACGATCTAGTATCTGCTGTAACTTCATTTAATCCATCGATGCAAATGTCAATTGCGCCGCTATAAATCAAGTTTTTCAAGAATCCAGCATCTTGTGCTTGCCCGTGTAACTTTGCTTGAATCGCTGCAATTACACCTTTTTCGCATTTGCTAGCAAGTAAATATACTACTGTTTGTTGAGAAGATTTTGCTAGATGTTGCAGAAACATTGACTTACCCAAACCAGAATCACCGATTAAGACAGTTTGTCCTTTGATATTTGGTATTGCTGCGGTAATTTTTTGGAATTGTTTTGAATCTCGATTTTTGACAATCCTTGATGATGAAAAGTAGGATTTTTCGGTAAAGTTATCTAATTGAGCATCGGCGAGTAAAGAAGGTTGGAATGGTTGAAATAGTTTGCGACGCAGGAAAGGAACCCAGGTAAGTAGAAAGCCGACGTAACCCATACCGAAAATTTTTCTTACCCAAGGATTCCAGAAAAATATGGCTTGAATTTGGGGAAATTTGGGGTAAGCGAAGATGAGTAACAGCCAGAAAGCAGCGTGAATAAAGATGATATTTCTGAAATTGAAAAACCACTGCCAACCTTTAAGCTTAATGATTACCGACTCTATGGAATCAGCTTCGTTGTATCCAGATTTTTTGAGATTATTGTAATGGGTTTGCAGTAATACGATGTCTTGGGGTTGCCAAGAAACAAGTTTGCTAACTTGAACAATTCTATAAGCTAAGTCTTTGCGTAATCTTAAGCCTTCGCTGGGTTGCCAGATTTTAGCAAAGAGTTCTAAGGTTTTTTTAGCTTCCTTGTGGGTGAGTTTGGTGGGAATTTTGCTGTTGTCATGGTGTGCGAGCCATTTTAGTAGGGTTTTTACTTCCTCAGTTCCACCAGAGAGGAAATAGGTTCGGAAGCGCCATTCGTCTGAATCGTATTGCCTTGGGTAATAGAAGTTGTTTAAAATCAACAGAACTTGATTAAAATTTGGCTTTTCAATTTTTCCTAAAGCTTCTGCTGCACTACTGCGAACATATGATTCAACCTGTTCATCTTTGAGGATAGCGAGAATATCTTTAACGTAGGGTTTGGCTGCATCCCCTAAATTTGCTAATGCATAAGCTGCACCACTGCGAAGATTTGAGTCAACCTGTTCATCTTTGAGGATAGCGACAATATCTTCAACGTATGGTTTGGCTGCATCCCCTAAATTTGCTAATGCATAAGCTGCACCACCGCGAAGATTTGAGTCAACTTTTACTTTTTCATCTTTGAGGATAGCGACAATATCTTTGATGTAGGGTTTGGCTGCATCCCCTAAATTTGCTAATGCGAATAATGCACCACCGCGAACATCTGAATCAACTTTTTCATCTTTAACGATAGCGACAATATCTTTGATGTAGGGTTTGGCTGCATCCCCTAAGTTTGCTAATGCGAATAATGCACCACCGCGAACACCTGAATTAACTTTTTCATCTTTAACGATAGCGAAAATATCTTGAACGTAGGGTTTGGCCGCATCCCCTAAATTCCCTAGTGCCGAAGCTGCACCGTAGCGAAAATTTAAATCAACTTTTTCATCTTTGACGATAGCGAGAATATCTTGAACGTAGGGTTTGGCTGCATCCCCTAAATTTCCTAATGCCTGTGCTGCAACACCGCGAACATATGATTCAACTTTTTCATCTTTGAGGAAAGCGAGAATATCTTTAACGTAGGGTTTGGCTGCATCTCCTAAATTCCCTAATGCCGAAGCTGCACTACCGCGAACATTATCATCAACCTTTTCATCTTTGAGGATAGCGAGAATATCTTCAATGTAGGGTTTGCCTGCATCCCCTAAATTTCCTAAAGCTTGTGCTGCACTACCGCGAACATTATCATCAACCTTTTCATCTTTTAGGATAGCGAGAATATCTTTAACGTAGGGTTTGGCTGCATCCCCTAAATTCCCTAATGCCGAAGCTGCACTACGGCGAACTTCTGAATCAAGCTTTTCATCTTTCAACACATTAGCGGCTTTCTTAGCTATCTTCTTTGCTTCCTGTTGATTAAAATGTTTGAGTTCGTATTCTCCTAACTTATGGAAAGCAAGTTCCTGTACTTTCGGATAACCATCATCCAGCGCAGCGACAATACCGTTAATATGCCAGTCTTTTGGCTCCGGCTTGGGTGCTTCTTTCGCATTTACCCAAGGTAAAGACAGTTGAAGAATAAATAAAAACGTAAAAGTAAAAACTAGAAAAAACGAAAACTTTCTTCTAATGCTGGTGATTTTAGACATTGTTGGGGAATAAAGGGGAGTTGGGATTGACAAGAAAGCAGACAATAATTTCTTTAATAAAAGGAAATTACATAATTTCAGCTAGAGATAATAGTCAAATATAATACTTGTATATCTAATTAAGCTTATAAATAATTGCAATAGTTTATACAAGGGTTATCGTATGTTTACTTCAGTATCAGTTTCGCGGATTCCAGAATTAAGGAATATTGATATTTTTTGAGAGTGGTTTGATCTCAAGCACCTTCTAGCTAAGTGGTATAAACAAAAAAAGGTGCGTTGCGCTTTGCGACAACACACCCTACGAAAAAATAATTTTGTTCAAGAATCAAAGCTAATTTCTATAAAATATTTCAAAATATTTCAAATCTTCAATTTACCAATCTTTTTTTCAATTCAGCTTCTAATTGTTCGTCTGTACTAACTACAACTCTCCCCGGTTTTGCTCTCATAATTAAAAGATAATGTTGAATCATTGAGTCAAAATCTGGGGTACTCATTCTACAAAACTCCAATCACGATTTTCTAAAATTACTAATTCTATTTCTTCTCCAGCCAGAAAATCAATTATCTTCGTCCTTTCATCTATCCTAATAAGACTAATTGTTTGATACATAGTAGTTATAGAAGCACTGAGTACAAAACAATTTTTTAGCTGTTCTGCTGTTGGTAGTCCCACTACATTAATGTTAAATACACCCCGAAAATTTAACCACTAAGTTATTTATTATCTGATAATATCTATAAACAAAAAAGGTGCGTTGCGCGCAGCAAGGAAGACAACGGCAACCCAAGGGGGAGGATGGCAGGCAGTTTTGCGGCTGTGTTCATCTACACCCTTCGGGTAACGCTAACAGCAGTTGCTCATCGGGGAAACCCCCTCGAAAGCGCACTGCTTCACCTCAAACTGCTTCGAGAATCCACATAGTCCCATTCCCAATCCGCCGACAGCCGCAGCAGCATATGACAAATAATCACCGTTAAGGTTCATTGTTGCCAAAATTGAAGGAGTTCTGATAATACTTATACTAATGATAAAAATATACATATCGAAACTAGTTTAGAGGAATTTGTTCAATAGTAAAATAGACAAAGCATTGTAAAATACCAGAAGCAAGATGCATACAAGAATTATGCGATGTAAGTCAAAAAAAATACTTTGAGCTAGAAGAATATGACATCGATATCTGTAGACAATAATGTTATTCCTGATACGCCTTACTTAGATTTACTAGATAAAGTAAGCTTTAATCCTATTTTTATTATGGGAGATCATCGGTCAGGGACAACCTTGTTATATCAGACTTTAGCGGCAACTGGGTGCTTTAACTTTGTCGAGGCATATCATATTATCAAATATGATGAAATCTTATCTAATCATATTAATCAAACTGAGAATCAGGCTATTAAAGAATTAGAGAAACTTTTTGCATCCCAAGGAATAAGCGATCGCCGGGTTGATAAAGTAATGGCGACTCCCAATTTGACAGAAGAGTACGGTTTCATTCTTAAGAAAGTTGATGGAGAGAGGTTGTGCATCGCTCCTGAAAATCTACCTATTTTTCAACAGTTATGCCGCAAAATTCAATTCGTATCAGATTTAGATAAACTTTTGTTGCTTAAGAATCCGTGGGATTTCTCTCAATTTATGTATGTAAATAGCGTTGTTCCCAACGCCAAGTACATTTTTATTCATCGCAATCCAATTCATGTAATTAATTCCAAGTTGAAAGCTGCACGCAGCTTGTTTGCTTCCTATAGTCCCTATAATGCTCTACTTGATAAATCGTATTCGGAGTTGTTCAAAAAACCCGCTAAACTTTTTTCATGCCGAATCAGGAATTCAAAGTGGTTCAATTTGGGATTGGAGCAATATCTCAAGCAATCTATTCGATTTAGTGATTACTTTTTGGAGAATATTGAATCATTATCCGAGAAAAATTACTTATCTCTAAGGTATCAAGATTTATGTGAAGCTCCAGAAGTAAATATCCACAGAATTTTGGAATTTTTAAGTTTGGAACCCAGAGTAACTTTAGATTACCAGAAATTAATTCAACCTCGCCCGATAGAGTTATTACCAGAGGTGAAAAAGCACCGTAAACAAATCACCGAAAAATTACAACCTTATTTTGCTTATCACGGATTTGATTGTTAATTAGACATCTTCGTTTAGGAAAAAGAACTGTATACAAACCTCTCCCCAACCCACTAGAGGCTTTACAATCCCCCTTGCCTGGTAGGGGGGTGAAGTTAGAGTTAAAAATTTAACTAGATAAATTTTTTCCGCAAATGTCTATTGAGGATAACTTTTAACAACTTGATTAAAAAAAGTTGCGTTTGGTGACAACACAACGGCAACCCAAGGGAAAGAAGGGCAGTTTTGCGGCTGTGTTCATCCACACCGCAAACTGCTTACAAAATATTTAATTATTAACTCCTAACTCCTAACTCCTAACTCCTAACTTTTAAAACCTTTTAATAATGGCTTCGGCAAATTCGGAACATTTCAAAGGTTCGACTTTGGGTTCCATTAATCTTGCCAAATCGTAGGTAACTTCACCCGACGCGATCGCTTCTCCCAATCCTTTCTTAATTAAGTCAGCTGCTTCTTGCCAACCCATAAATTCCAGCATCATTACACCAGATAAGATGACGGAACCGGGATTAATTCTGTCTAAACCGGCGTGTTTGGGTGCTGTACCGTGAGTTGCTTCAAATATCGCCGCATTATCACCAATATTGGCTCCTGGCCCCATTCCCAATCCGCCAACTATCGCCGCCGCAGCATCTGACAAATAATCACCGTTAAGGTTCATTGTTGCCAAAATTGAATACTCATCGGGGCGGGTTTGGATTTGTTGGAAAATACTATCGGCAATGCGATCGTTTACCATGATTTTCTCTTTCCATTTGCCGTTGCCGTGAGTTTCCCAAATTGAATTAAGAACTGTCTCTACTTCTTTGACAATTTCCTTTTTCTTCTCTGGTGTCAGGGAATCATAACCTGGATCGACCATGCGAGCATTATCTTCGTGGGAAATATCAGATTTACTTTCCTTATTGCCCAAAATCCAAGATTCTCTTTCGGTAACGCATTCGTCGCGAAATTCCGCAGTTGCTAACTCATAACCCCAATCGCGAAAAGCTCCTTCGGTATACTTCATGATGTTGCCTTTATGCACCAAAGTCACCTGCTGCTTATCTTTCGGCAACCCTAAAGCGTGTTTGATAGCGCGACGTACCAAACGCTGGGAACCAGTTTTACTAATGGGCTTAATTCCAATTCCGGAATCTAGGGGAATTTGCTTTTTACCGTGTTCGGGAGTAGCGGGAATCAATTCCTCGTTAAGCAATTTGATCAGTTTTTGACCAATTTCATCTCCCTGCTTCCACTCAATCCCTAAATAAATATCTTCGGTATTTTCCCGATAGACTATGACGTTAAGTTTTTCAGGACTTTTGTGAGGTGAAGGAGTACCGGGATAGTAGCGACAGGGACGCACGCAGGCGTAAAGTTGAAAAATTTGTCTTAAGGCTACATTCAAAGAACGAATTCCTCCACCAACGGGAGTTGTCAAAGGTCCTTTTATAGCAACGCCATATTCTTTAATTGCCGTCAAAGTATCTTGTGGTAAATACTGGTATGTCCCGTATAAATCGCAAGCTTCATCACCCGCGTAAACCTTGTACCAGTTAATTTGTTTTTTACCGTTATAAGCCTTTTTTACCGCAGCATCTAATACTTTTTGCGTAGCAGGCCAAATATCAATACCCGTACCATCGCCGCGAATAAAGGGAATTATCGGATTATCGGGAACTTGTGGTTCACCGTTTTTAAAAGTAATCTTTTCTCCGCTTGTAGGGGCTTTAATTTTTTCGTACATTACAAACTCCATCGAGGTTAAGCAGCGAGACTTTCAAATTTTGTCATGTCTTGCTTTCATTAAACTAGGAGATGCAGTTTTAAATTCCCCAAATAGCACCATGATGAGATGTGGAAAAGTGCTTTACTCTTGAATATACAACAAAACAAGCAGTCGGGAGATGGGAAACTGAAAAAAAATTAGCAAAAAGCTGATTCGGAAAAAACTAATGAGCAAAATGAGGGCAGTTCATGAGAAAATATTCCTCTAGACGGGCGAGACGCACCTCCGAGATGGCAGCAAAGTCTTTGTAAAAAAGAGGCTATTTGTACTTTAATTAATTGGCTGCAAGTTGAAAAACCGTCTTTGCTTGATAAAAAATTGCCCATTAGCTTGTTCATTAATTGAATTGCGTTTCACGAATAAAAGCATGACAGACCCCAAAATTTCCTACGGTAGTAACAGCGATATTGAATCCCTTAGTCTCCAGTTAACCGAAGGGTCTGAAAAAAATCAAAAGCAGTTAGTGGAAAAACTGGCTACTTTTGGTACCGAAGGATTAAAGGTATTAATGGAGTTTTTATTAAAGCGTCGGGATATTTCAGCAAATATAGTCGATGGTAAAGTCTATCAAGTTCTTTATCAGTCGGATTTTCCTGAAATTAAAGAATTTTTAAATAGTAATTTTCCTCAAGGAATTGTACCGCTAAAATCCGAGTGCAATATTGATTATTCCGAATTGCAAAAGCTGCTGGCAAACCAAGAATTTGAAGAAGCCGACCGTTTGACGCTACAAAAAATGTGCGAAATTTCAGGTGAGGAAGCAGTAAAAAGAAAATGGCTGTATTTTTCCGAAGTGCAAAAATTTCCCATCACCGATTTGCAAACGATTGATAAACTGTGGTTAATTCATTCCGAAGGCAAATTTGGCTTTTCCGTACAGCGGGAAATGTGGCTGGGTTTAAGAAAAAATTGGGAAAATCTTTGGGTAAAAATTGGTTGGAAAAAAGGTAACAATTGGACTCGCTATCCCAACGAATTTATTTGGAGTTTAGATGCACCCAGAGGTCATTTACCTTTATCAAATCAGCTACGTGGAGTCAGAACTATTTCCTCTTTGCTATCTCATCCGGCTTGGGAGAAGTAATTTAGGTAATTGGTAATTGGTAATTGGTAAAATCAATTATTTTAAGGAAAAATATTGTGATAAATGCAAGTAAGCAAGAATTCTATGTAATTATTGAGCGCGATGAAGATGGATACTATGTTGGGGAAGTTCCGCAACTGAAAGCTTGTTATTCGGTTCGGAGAAACAATTGATGAGTTAATAGAAAACATTAAAGAAGTTATAGAACTTTGCTTGGAATAAAACATAGAATTAATCTAATAGCTTTCCTAATCCCCAATCTCCAACTAAAAATCAAAAATCAAAAATCAAAAATCAAAAATTGAACAATGGCTAACGTTACTCTAGAAAGCATCAAGCGTAAATTCAACAACGTCACCGCCATAGATGACATTACTTTCACTATTCCTGATGGTGAATTTTGGGTTTTGGTGGGGCCTTCGGGATGCGGTAAGTCTACTATTTTAAGAACTATTGCGGGTTTAGAATCTGCGACTTCTGGCAAACTTTTTATTGGGGACAAGTTGATGAATAATGTCCCTGCCAGAGCGCGAGATGTGGCTATGGTGTTTCAAAATTACGCGCTTTATCCCCATATGAGCGTGGCAGAAAATATTGCTTTTGGCTTGAAAATGCGAAAAGTTGACTCGAAAGTTATTCGGGAAAGAGTGGAAACCGTAGCGCATTCACTTTCCTTAGATAATTTACTCGAACGCAAACCCAAACAACTTTCCGGGGGACAGCAGCAACGGGTAGCCTTGGGAAGGGCGATCGCCAGACAGCCACAGGTATTTCTATTAGATGAACCTTTATCAAATTTGGACGCGCAGTTGCGAGACGATACGCGGGCTGAGTTAAAGCAGCTACATCAAAATATTGGTATTACTACGGTATATGTCACCCACGACCAAGTAGAAGCTATGACGTTAGCCGATAAAATTGTAGTGCTGAGTGGCGGACGCATTCAGCAAATTGGCGAACCGCAAGATATTTACGCTAATCCCGCTAACCGGATGGTGGCAAATTTCTTAGGGAACCCACCGATGAATATTATACCGGGAAAATGTACTGCTGCTGGCTTTGATGTCAACGATCAATTATTAACTGTTGCTGAAAATATTAAAAATAAATTGCGTTTATCTGAGGGACAAAATATTGATTTGGGCATTCGTCCCGAAGACATACAGATCGGTGAAAAATCTCAAGCTGAATTGCAAGTAGAAGTGAAATTAGTCGAACCTTTGGGAAGAGAAACACTGATTCGCGTCGCTATATTAGGTAGCGGGACAATATTGAATGTACAAACAGGTGGAAATATACGTTTACGCGCTGGCGATAAATTGAATTTACAATTAGATTTGCAAAAATTATTTTTATTTGATTCGGTTACTGGGGATAGGTTGTATCCATAAATAGTTAGAAGTTAGGAGTTAGGAGTTAGGAATTAGGAGTTATTTAACCTTTAACCTTTCGTCACCTTTTTAGTATAAATATACTTTTTAACTTATTAATCACGTTATTTATAACAAAAATATAGTTAATAATTATTTTTTGGTATGCAGGTATAAATTATGGAATATATTCTTCTAGGAATCTATACATTAATCAGTATTTTAACTGGTATTATAGTAGGCATTTTATGGTTTATAAGAGCAAAAAAAACTTATTTTAAAAAGTGGTATCTTGGTTTTATTTATATATTTTTTAGTATTACTATTAGTACTCTTGTTATTATTCTTTTTGCAGCCTTTGTTTGGATATTAGAAAGTAGTAATCGTAGGTTTAATATTAATTTTTTTTTACAATCTTTAAATAATACCATTCATGCATGGGGTTTTACTAGTGGTTTTATAAGTATGATTATTTTCATAATCGGTATAATCGGTTACGGTCTGATTAGATTCTTTGAAAAGCATTAGTGCAAGTAACGCAGCGTACTTTTTTTCACATTCCTAAATTATCTATTAGTAAAACTTTTTATATTTGCATTTTCTAGGCTTGCATTTGATAAGCACTATACTTAAGGTTTTTGTATTCAGCTATTAATAAAATTATGAAACCCGCGCAGGCGGGTTTTGTTTGTGTAGCAGCGGTTTCAACCGCCGGGTGGCTTCGGGAGGAAAACCGATTACTTGTTCGCCAAAAAGTTAATAAACAGCTTTTCCTTACAGCCAATCCCGAAAAGCTGATACTTCATCGACACCAATTTCAAAGGATGTTGCTTTACCAGGAGGTGCATTTACTACGATTCTAGCACTCGAAGCCAGGGGTTCAAGTTTCATTCCCAATTGGACAATATTGCTGACTATATGCCAGTAAGTTACTATATCCGGCGCGTGAATCACTAATGTCAAATATTCAGCGTTAATAGTAAGATACCAAAAACAACTTGATATCAATGCTTGCGTGATAGCGTCACAAGAATCGTAAAAACATTTTCCTGTGGTTCTTTCTAGTTCTAAAAGCAACATTTTGTCGCCTTTTGTCACTTCTGTCGGTGGTAAATCATCGGCATGAAGGAAAGATTTATTCATAATAATAGCCCTCTGTGTTATTCAATTTAGGATTTAGGATTTAGGATTTAGGATTTATCCTCTTTCTAAAATCCATAATTTACGCAGAGAAGTTTAATTTAACCCGCTATAATATTGCTAACAATTAACTTAGAAAAAAATAGAATTTCTATTATCTAAGCCCTGAAAAATTACAGCTTTTGCATCGTTGCTGCGCTCAACCAGGTCATTAACAACATTTGCGAAATTGAAAATTTATTTATTTGGAAACCCACTGCAAATCTAACCACATACGGGGGTCAGATTGCTTTATCTTAGACATTGGATCTCTTAACAAACGTGAAGCATTACGAAATACAACCTGAATTAGCCCCATATTCTCGGCGACATCCGTAAGTTTTGGTTTGTGACTTTCTACATAAGATATGATTTCCTCTGGACAATAAATTACTATGTGTTGGAAGCTTTTACGAGGTCTTCCCCAATAGTTTGTGACAACTTTCACATAACAGCCATCAAGCACCTCTCCTAGTTTTGGATAATACTCGTTGATGACTCGAATAAATTCATTAGCAAGAGTGTCTTCGCTAATCATCTGTCAACATAAATCTGTAGATTTTAAGGCATTAATAATATAACATATATTCTTTTTTTAATAAATACTACTATTGATTGATTTGTAATTTTATTTGTTGATTAGATAAATAATTAAGGGTGTTTTTATTGTTTTTTGTGATGATAAAATTAATTAAAAAAAAGGGAACAGGGAATGGGGAACAGGGAACAGGAATAAGAATAGGAATTAGGTAACAAGAAAAAATATATAGAGAAAACGTAGGGTGCGTTGCTAGGCTGTTGACTTTGATAAGATTTCCGGGCTTTTTATTCATACAACTTTTATGCCGGTAACAATCGCAACCGGCAATCCCTCACCCCGCCTCCGGCACCCCTCTCCCAAGCTTGGGAGAGGGGAGGGGGAGAGGGCAATATCTTTGGGGCAAACACGTTTTTTGCATAATTTTAATCCCCTAAAAAAGCACAAAGTCAACAGCCTAGTGCGTTGCGCTCTGCGACAACGCACCATCCTGCTAATGTTATTTATGTTTTTTATTCTGTTCCCGGTTCCCCATTCCCTGTTCCCTTTTTTTAACGATAATTTTTCTTACCCACCTACTTATAAAAAAATGGCTTTCTTAAAAGAAGAAAACCATTAAAACGTGCAAAAAAATTTAGGAATTAGATAGAATATTTAGCTCAATGATATTATCGAGTATTGCGTTCGCAAACTAACACTTCTGCAAGCAATTCTGGTAAATCGCTAAGATCGGTATATCCTTCACAACCGCGAATAGGCGAGATAAATGTATAGTTGGGGTCGCATTCTGCGGTATCGTAAACTTGAAAGTACCACCGATCGGGAAAACCAGATATAGCAACTTCGATAATATACCAACTTTGACCAATGAGGCGACAATCAATAACTGTAAACCAGTCTCTATATTCGTCTGCTATGTTCCATTCGTTAAGAATAAATTCTACAGCAATTTGCTCTGCCTCATTCGCCGTCAATTGCATTTTTACTCCTTATTTGTAACTTCAGGGTAAAATCCTAATTGTTTGGATAATTCTTTGGCAACGTGTATTAAAAACTTTGCACCTTCTTCATTGCCGTTGTGTGCAAATGATGTGGCAACCTGCATCATTGATTTGATTAAATCCGCATCTAATAACTCAGAATTAGATTCTATAATTTCTGGCTCTTTACCATTTTCACATTTTAATAACTGCTCAATCAAACCATAATATTGATTCTGACGTTCTTCTGGAGACATAATTTTTTTAGATTTACTACTTTTCGAGACTTTGCTGCCATAATTTTTCCAACATTTCTACTTGTTGTTGAAAAAGGTTAGCGCGATAAACTAAATATCTATCGTAAAGATAAATTGCTGTTCCAATACAGAATGGTACAAATAAAAAAAACCATCGACCTATATTACGAGTTTGATATTTATCTGATAAATTTAGCTTTTTTTCATTTGAATTTATATAGAACTTATCTTCATCATTGGAATAATCATTATTTATAAGCGAATTAGTTTGTAACAAAGACGCAGAACATTCGTTACCGATAGTTTGGTTGTAACTCGAAATATTCTGCTGTGTTTGGACAAACTCTAAATGCTTTTCCCATACCACACCAAATACTGTTAGGCTAGGAAAAATGATGGCTAGAGTCATTAGACAAACAGCAAATACATTGACAAGCTTTGAATTCATCATGGCTTTTATTTCTTACATCACATCAAGCCAGTGAAAAATATGCCTATAGCGAGAATTTAATTAATATAATTGCGATTGCCCAAAAAGATGATCGAAGTAAAGGCGCTGTGCAATATAGAATCCGGCTTTAAATAGAGGGTTTTAAGAAGCCCCCCCGAATTAACGGGGGGGTAGAGGGGAATCTCTGCGTAAATCCTATAGTAGTTATATCAGTCGGCAAACAGTTAAGTACTCAATGCGATCGCCCTTGAATTTATTAAATTAATTACGGTTGTACTCAAATACCTCTAATCCAATTATATTAAGGATTAAACTTTTTTTTTGGGTACGGGTTCTGGTATTTTAAGGTAGGGGTGCTGGTACTCATGAAGTGAGGTTCTAGCATTTTTGTACTCATTATTTGGTAATGGGTAATAGGGAATGGGTAATAGGGAATAGAAAATTATGCGAGATTTTAAAAACCGGGTTTCTCAAATTTCACAAATGATTTAGGATTACTGTATGAATAAATAAATATCGCAGTTATAAAATATACAAAATCTCTAATCTTAAAAAATAATAATTTTCGGGTTATTTGTTTTGTTTTATGCACTATTTGTGACAGAAATTTTCGTATTAAGGTTAACCGTATAATATTTACTAAATTATTATTTTTTTCTCAGATCCGGCGCTCCCTCTCTTGAAAAGTTGCTCTTGGGGGAAACCCCAAGACTGCACTTTTCCCTGTTCCCTATTACCTGCAATTGCCAAATGTAATTGAGTTTTAATATTTTGAATTCAGAAAAAAAAAGATAAATATTTTATGATTAATAGAAAGGATGGGTAGAAACCAATGCGAATAGCTAAAGATGTGACTCAACTTATCGGTAGAACTCCGTTAGTTGAACTGAATAAAATTCCTCAAGAAGCAGGATGTGTCGCCAGAATTGTGGTGAAGTTGGAAGGAATGAACCCGGCAGCTTCAGTCAAAGATCGTATTGCTGCGAATATGGTCAAAACGGCACAAGAACAAGGTTTAATCGAACCTGGAAAAAGTATTTTAGTAGAACCTACATCTGGTAATACGGGAATTGGATTGGCAATGGTAGCAGCAGCGCTTGGCTATCGCTTAATTTTGACAATGCCAGAAAGCATGAGTTTAGAAAGACGAGCCATGCTTAAAGCTTATGGTGCAAGTTTGGAATTAACCCCAGCCCAAGGAGGAATGCGCGGGGCAATTTCCAAAGCCGAAGAAATCGTGGCTAACACGGAAAATGCTTTTATGTTGCAGCAATTCCAAAATCCAGCAAATCCCCAAATTCATCGCGAAACCACCGCAGAAGAGATTTGGGAAGATACCGACGGAGAAGTTGATTTTGTGATTGCTGGTGTTGGTACTGGTGGAACAATTACCGGAATTGCCGAAGCAATCAAAGAGCGCAAGCCAAGTTTTCAAGTAGTTGCGGTAGAACCTAAAAACAGTCCCGTTATGGGTGGCGGATTGGCGGGGCCACATAAAATTCAAGGTATAGGTGCCGGATTTATCCCAGATGTTCTACGTAAGGATTTGATTGATGAGATAGTTGCCGTTGACGATGAAGAATCGATGGCGATGGGAAGACGTTTAGCAAAAGAGGAAGGAATACTATCCGGTATTTCCTCCGGTGCGGCTTTATGTGCGGCGATTGAAATAGGTAAACGCCCCGAAAATAAAGGACGTTTGATTGTGATGATTCAGCCTTCCTTTGGGGAAAGATATCTGAGTACCCCGATGTTTCAAGATTTGGGTAAAGAAGTTGCTACCGTTAGGTAATTGGTAAGTAAAACCTCACCACGCCACTTGCTACGTACTGCGGAAACCTCCCTTCGGGTTCGCTAGTTTGAGGGACGGAAACCGACACCCCCAACTAGACTCACCGCAACGCAGTGGCTTCTCAATCCCTCTCCCTTAGCAAGGAAGAGGTAAGCTTGTAGCTTGTAGCTTGTAGGTTGGGTTAGACAGGAAAGTAAATTAGTTTATTGCCATAAGTTAAATTCATCCTGTCGTAACCCAACATCAACATTTTGCGATCGATTCAATATGCTCGCATAACCCACAAATCATCATGTTGGGTTACGGCGCAATTTAATGGTTCGTATCTATGCTCAACATTGCTTTTTCGCCTAACCCAACCTACAACTACAAACTTTTAAAAAGCAAAAAAAATCTCCCATTAAAGGAGAAAATTAAAAGTATTAGAAAAGAATTTTATTCAAAAAGTTTTTTTAAATTAAACTAGCTCAATGCTTGAAGACTTGCGTTTACGCTTTAGAGAAGAACCAACAACTGCACTTATACCAACTAAGCCTAAGATAGAAGTAGGTTCGGGCACTTTTCTTTTAACTGGTTTTTTTCCTTCTCTGTAGTAGACACTGATGTGAGAAACGTCTTTGATATCCCCACCATTAAAATTAAATGCTGCTTTCTCGTAGGGTGATTTCCAGGTTCCAGATTCAACTCCATCTGCAAGCTGATAGCCTACAAGTGTTGTCCCCTTTCCAGACTTGAACACCAGCATGATGTCACCCCAGTTTTCCTCAATTACACTTGATAGATTCCAGCTTCCTGTTTTCCCCTCACCCGTGCCATTAAACCCACCATTCACACCAATTTTGCCACCAAAATTCCAATTGGTGTAACCAAAGAAACCTTCTCCTTTATTTACAGTCAGGGGCTTGTTCGGGCTTACTGAATCCTGAAACTCGTCACTTATTGTACAATTTGTCGTACCTGTGACTTTACCCGATATGTCATAACTACTAGTAGAGCAAGAGCGGAAACTAACAGCACTAGCTTGTTCTTGAACTGCACCCACAGCACAAACTACAGTGATAGCAGCAATTCCTACCTTATTAAATAGATTCATTGTTAAATTCCCTATGGTTAATAAAAAATGTATTATGCGTGACTTTGATATCTCAAACCTAATCGCTACTAATCATTAATCGCAAGACTTAATCAAAACTCTTCACCAAGTGCTAAAAAACAGATTTATTAGCATTTATTTACATAGGTATTTTGTCATCTTCCTAATTTTGGAGATAATTATATTCGTAGTATTTGCGAATATATACGTAAATAATGCTGGTTTTGATTATGGATAAGATATTGATGTTTCTTCCATTACGATTAAATACGGATATAGAGGATAAGTATTTACTTGCAACTATTACCCAAGCGATAAGTAAAACAGGTGTCGAGGTTTTCAGTTATTAGAAAGGTTTTATCGGTTTTTGGGAAATTCAGACGATTTTAGGAGCATAAGCATTTATAGCTCTTCATAATTTAAGTTAGTTTCTAGTAATTCGTGTTGGTATGAAGCGATCTATATCGCTGACTAAAAAATTGCTCCGACAGATAAAATTGATAATGTCTTTAAATTTAGCATCCTGCTTTTTTCTCTTAAAGGTGAACAAGTTAATTAGATTTGTTTCTCTATATCAGTAATAAGTGATTTTAGCTGTCAGTAGTTAAACTGACAGTAAATCTTCTATCAATTATTAAGTAAAATGAGTTTAAGTTATGATGAGCTTTATCAGTGTTAGTACTGATTAGGATGCTGAAAGCTAGTTTAGTAATGAGTTTTTATAAAAAGATGCCCTCACTCGCTTATGAGTGGGGCTACAATTATAAAGCCCACCTGTGTGGGCTATTTCGTTTTAACCGCCAGGTAAAGTTTAAAAATGGTTTTTTATGAGGAACGAAATAACACTCTTCCGGGAAGAATTTCGTCGTTGATTTTGGCATAAACTCGCAGACAAGCGGAAACTTCTCCAGGTATACCTCCTGCATCTACTTGTAAATCGTCTTTTGAGAAGGAGTAAACATCAGCGTAAGTTCCCCATAAAGGACGAATCTGGACGCTTATTCCGGCTTGACGCGCTTGTTGTGCTGCTGTTTCTAAGGTGCGACGCGCTTCTTGTTGCAGTTTTCCCCACCAGGAAAAGCGATCAACGCATGGTAAATAAACTAATGAATGTATGGCTTCGTCTAAGTCAAGTCTGGCACGTAAGCTTGTGAAAATATCAGTATCAAAAGTTACTTTTACTCTGTTGTAACGTTCTATTAGTGCGGCGATGTACTTAGGTTTATCTGCTGAATTTAACGAACGAACCCCAAAGCGATCGACACTTCTTAAAGCATGGTGTAAATGCGGATCTACTTCAATAAATTTAAGACAAGTAGAAACAATCGAGGCAAGTATATCAAGTTCGCTACCGCTTCTTCGGGTTTGCAGTCGCTCGTCAAAATTAACTAGATTGGAAAAGCACAACCCCGAAGCTTGAATATTACCTTTCAAACCCGAGTAAATATGTTCGGGAATAGGAAAAGCAAGTTGCCGCAGAGAGACTTTATCTTCCGTTGCACCTAATGTAATTACTTGGTTAAGGAGTTGCGATCGCGCTACTTCAGCTTGTTTTTCAGGTACACGCAAAAGCAATCGTTGCATTTCATTCCACAGTTGAGCATCATCGTTAGCGTAAAACTGATATTCGCCGATGTATTGCAATAGTTCTTTTCGGGAAAGTAAGTTTTGAGCAATTGGCTCTAGTCTAAGCTGAGTATGAGTTTTCTGTAATTGCGGTTTGCTATCTACTTGGTTTGAAACTGGTTCTAAAATATCTTCCCAGGTCGGAATATCTTCTGTATTATTACTTTGATTGTCAGATTCTAATATTACATCTAATTCTTGCAAAAGTTGCCGACAAGCATCACTTCCGGGATCGGAAACTTCGGTTTTCAAAGCTTCTTGTAACTCGGTTCGCAGCCCTAATAGATTTAACCGCAGTAACCAAGCTAACTTTGAGTTTTTGGTATTTAGTAATTTTTTAAAGTTGGGCATGGGGAATTGGGAATGGGTTTGAGCGCTTAATCAATCCAATCAATCGCCCTCACTCTGGCTATGGTGGGGCTACAATTACGAAGCCCGCCGTGGCAGCGGGCTGGAATAGCCGCGTTTACGGTATATTCTTAAACTTTTTATTTTTACAGTTATTGCAACCAGCTTACAGAAATATTTTTTTTAAATGCTATGACATTGATGCCTAATTCCTAAGATCGATTCCTAATCCTTAAACCGAAATTTTACTAATACGGGTAAATGATCTGAAGCTTGTTTTACTTCATCAACTATTCTCCATTCGGTTACTTCTATATTTTTAGGAGTATAAAAAACATAATCGAATTTAACTTTAGGTTTATCCGATGGAAAGGTAGCAATTTGGGGATTATTTAATGCTTCTGGTGGTAAAGCTGATTTTATGGAAGTAGTTTTTAATAAAATATCAACAGTCGGTTGCGGGTTTTCGGGTATTGGGGGAACTGTACTATTAAAATCTCCTAGTAACAATACCGGATATTTATCGACGTATTCGGAAAGCAGTTTTTGAATATATTCGGTTTGTTTCTTTCGGGTTGGTGAGTCGAATGCTTCTAAATGAACGTTAATGATAATAACAGAACGATTATCTATTTTAATTTCGCTGATTTGTGCGACTCTATCTAAATAAAAAGCGTTGTAAAAAAAAGGTTTACTAGCTACTTTATCTAATACTATCCGTTTATTATTTGTAATAGGATAACGACTTAATACAGCTTGTCCCGATAATATTCTCCCAAAATGTGCGGAAAATGGAAAGTAGGGAAACGGTACATAAGTTTTATCCCAGTTAATTGCTATTCCTGCTTGATTAAAAGAAAGCGCTTTGGCTAATTCAGAAACTTGATTTACCTTAAAAGAACGTTTTGAACCCAAATCTATTTCTTGAAAGCTGATAAAATCGGCATTTAACGGTTTGAGAGCATCAATCACAGTTTTCAAGTTATTATCAAACAGCTTTTTCTCTCTACTGACAGCTTTATTATTAGTTAAGCCAGAAAGATAACCGATATTGTAAGTAATTAGCGTAAATTCATTTTGATTCGTCGTTGTTGCTGAAACTGGGTAATCGACAATTTCCGCATACTTTTCGCGAGAATAAGCATTTGAGCTTGCCCAGAAATAGAACACAACTACCGCGAAGATTAGTAACCCTAAAATAATTCCGCCGAATTTGAGTATGGTTGCGAGAAAATTTTTCATTGAATCGGGTATCAATTTTGAATACACAATTATCACCCGAAGAGTGCGGTTGATCAATGAAAATCTATTTTATCATTATTGTTTTCTAGTTTGCTTTAATTTCATTAAAATGCTGTTCGTAATCGCTTATTAATTACAGTACAATAGAATAAAATATCTAGACTGGCTAGACAGATATATAAAAATGGAAAAACAGTGGCAGTTACAAGAAGCAAAGAATAAATTCAGTGAAGTGGTTGATAAAGCTATCGATGAAGGAGCGCAAGTTATTACTAGAAGGGGTGTTGAAGTCGCAATAGTTTTATCATATACAGAATATCGTCAGATGATAGCGTCAAAAAAGAAGATATCCGAGTTTTTTCGCGAGTCACCCTTAACAGAGGAAGATTTAGATTTTAGTAGAGACAAAAGCGATGCTCGGAAAGATATTGTGTTATGAATCTGCTCGACACTTGTGTAATTTCTGAATTAGTAGCCAAACAGCCTTCTGAAAAAGTTATTGATTGGATTGATAATCTTGAGCAAGAAAGTATTTATTTAAGCGTTATTACTATTGGTGAAATTTATAAGGGAATAGAGAAACTACCCGAATCAAAGCGGAAAGTGAATCTCCAAAAATGGTTGAATGAAGAATTATTAATCCGCTTTCGAGGGAAAATTCTGGTAGTAGACACAGATGTAATGTTGGTTTGGGGAAAATTAACTGCGAGGCTGGAAATAGAAGGAAAAAGAATGCCAGCAATAGATTCTTTAATCGCTGCAATTGCAATACACCATAATTGCAGCTTGATAACTCGGAATGAAGATGATTTTAAAAATGTTGCTTTGAGTATTATTAATCCTTGGAAGTAGGTAATTGGAGATTGTAGGGTGCGTCGCGGCATGAATACAGCGGTTTTCAGTTGAATGGAATATAAATTTAACCTCACCCCTTCCCCTCTCCTTAGTAAGGAGAGGGGAATGGGTGAGGGCGGGGTGAGGTTTTAGATGTATTAGACTCAACTAAAAACTGCTATATAAGGTTGCAAGATCATTTTTCCAAAGCTCAGACATAGTGAAACCCAACATATTTTGTGTAGATGTTGGGTTTTACTAAGATATTCAAATTAGTCTACTACTTTGCTGCTTGCTTTTTGCGACGAGAAACTACACCAGCACCACCCACTGCGAATAAACCTAAGATAGTTGTAGGTTCGGGAACAGATGCAGTAGATGCAGACTGAATCTGTACGTTATCAACACCAGCATGGAAAAAACCTTGATTATCAACATTTCGGAAAGCCAAGCGCACGGTAGAACCAGCAAAGGCAGTCAAGTCAAATGTGCCATTATTAAAACCATTAACAAGAGGAGCCTCAGCGATGGGAGATATAAGATTGGCTAGTACTCCATCACTTGAACTAGAACCAAACCAATCAGTAAAACTAGCATCAACAATATCAACTCTGAAGTGATGATTGGAAAAACTATCCTTATTCATATTTCCAGCATCAGATACTCCAGCATTGAAAAAGTCTTGAGCAAACCAATCAAATGAAAGTGTGTGGTTAGAATCTCTGAGGGAATTCCGAAACCCTTTTGATTATAATGTCGCCAAATCTTTAGATTAGCTAAATGAAGAATTACTAATCCGCGTTTGGGGAAAAATTATGACGATAGATATAGATGTAATATTGGTTTGGGGAGAATTAACTGGAAGATTGGAAGTAGAAGGGAAGAGAATGCCCGCGATGGATTCTTTAATTGCTGCGATCGCGATACATAATAATTGCAGCTTGGTAACTCGTAATGAAGATGATTTTAAAAATATTGATTTGACTATTATTAATCCTTAGAAGTAGGAAATTGGGGATTGGCTATTGGTAATTGTAGGTGCTGTCACGGCATAAATATGTAAAAATGTCGGTTACAAAGTTGAAAATGCCGTAACGCACCATTAAATTCCACACACAACCCAACAATATAAAAACGGTGCGTTAGGCGCGAAACATACATATTTAATCATAATCCAAATTAACAATCGCGCCATAACACACCCTACAAATTAATCATTGATAATTGATAATTGTTCATTGATAATTGATTAATGCATTCCACAAAATGGATCTCTTTCGGCTTCGACATTAGTAGATTGTGGTTGTAAGGTATCTCTAAAAATACATCCTTCTTGTTTGAGAAATTCGGGATTATTTGATGTCCAATATGGTACTTCAAAGGGATGTACGCGCAATGTTCCTTTAAAGTCTAATGTGACGTAATAACGGCAAGGATATTCGCTGTTAACTGGTGGTTGTGGTAATTCACCAATTAATTCCCAGGTATTAGATTGGGGGTTGCGGAATTGAAAGTAAAATGTGTGTTTTCCGCTGGCTGGAAATGGTGGAAGCTCTGCTATTAAACCGATGGTTTGCGGTTGGTTTGCGTCGTTTTCGTAGCGAAATACTCGTAATTCTTTGCTATAGTCTTTACCGGCTTTAAATAATACTGTATGTGCGTCTGTTTTTAAGGCGTTTGCTGCTTCGACGACGTTCACTGCTATGTCGCAGATTACTTGGGATTCGTCGGTAATTAGTTCTTGATTTCCAATGCCTTTTGCTGCGTCGATGCTAGGAATATTTATTGGTATTAAATAATGAGGAATTCCACGACAAAGTAATAAATCAATATCTAATTTTTGATTGATTTCAAATTGAACTTTGATATTATTTTTAAAGTCGTCTTCGGTGATTCCTAATTTTTTCATTAAAGCGTCACCGTTAAAGCTTCCCCATAACTGCAACTTCATTTTTTCAAAGTCTTGTCTTCTGATATTATTGGTTAGCTGCATTCCCAACCAATTGCTGCGTAATTTCGCCATTCCTTCTTCGGCTTTGAGTTGATAAAGTTCTTGTCCAGCGTGGAAAATTGGAACTGGACTTCCACCAATTACTTCTCTGACGAAGGAGCAAGGTAAAAAGTAAAATAAGTTTTTGACATCTATATAAAGTTGATTTGCGCCTTTCCTCAGCAAATCTTTTGATTCTTGGGGAGAAAAGCTTAATTGACGTAACTTTTCGGCAAAGCAGGCTCCAGCAGATGTGGCTAATTTAGTATATTCTGGTTCAAATGTGACTCTTTCTTCATTCCAGACAAAGTAATCTGATTTACTAAATACTCGATAAAGTTCCCGCTCTACGAGTTCTAAATTACAGGTTTTACCGGATAATATTAACCAGTCTACCTGTTCTTTTTTTAGTTTGGCTTCGTCTTGCTCTACAAAATTGATTTCGCTGACAAACTTCGATTTAAAAGCATTTTCAATTAACCCGGAAGCTATACCGATGGCTTCTTGAATTACCGGGGAAGCTGCTTTCTCGAATTGTTCTCCCGTTAAGGTAACGCTAATTTTCTCAAGTACGTCTGTGGGTAGTTGAATATCGTTTTGGGAAAGTAATTCCGATATTTGCTGTCCGTTTAAAACAAATATTGCTTCTGGGATATCATTGACAAGAAAGCGTTTTTGTCCCAAAGCTAACTTAGCATTTTCAGCGTGTTCCCAAAGGTCGTAAAATGTTTGAGAGCGAGATGAACGATTTTTCCAGCGGGTAGGTAAGACTTTTTCAGCGTCGTTTAATGCTTCCTTATAAGTATCACCTTCGCGAATTTCTTTATCAACACAAGCTAACAGCGAACCTTTACGATATTTACCGTTATCTAAAAAGCGTTCGTTTAACTCTTCCGGCTGTACTTTCAACGCATCTCTGGGTAAAATATCATCCGCAACAGCACTTAATAGAGAATCAGCGATCGCCACTTTCAGCAACAAGAATAATCGCAGCGAAATCAGTTCTCCACCCAATTGTAAATGCCCGGAAGATCCCAACAGTTTTGGTGTAAGTTTATAATATCGTCCCCCATCACCTCTATCTTCGGTAGGTTCAAAAGGGTCAATTTCTTCTAAAGTCAGTCGAATTAAGGCTAAATCAGTGGTTCCCCCACCAATATCTAAAACTAAAACATTTTGCCACCATTTATTTCCGTCGTGGCGACAACGACTTTTAAAAGATTCTATACCTAAGTTTAAATCCCCACCAAATTCTTGCCATAAAAAGAAGATAGCTGCCGAAACTGCTTCATCATAAGCCATTTGTACATCTTCGATACCCAGCTTCTTAACTAAACTTTCGATTTCCCGACGAATAAATGGGGAAGCAATTGTGGGATATGTCAAAACTGCGCGATAAAAGTTACCATCGCTGCATTTACCAGGATAGCGCTGACGATATTTTTGGGTTAAATCAATTAACTCAGCGTAAGCAGCCTGCAAAAGCTGATTTACCTCAATAGTATCTTCCTTACCATTCAAACTTATATTAAAACTGCGCTCCTGACCAAAATAGCGTTTGGGAGAATGCAAAAATCTACCGTCAATTCCTTCCCCTTGCTTAATCGCATCCAATCTATGCTGATAAGCTTGCTCTCCCAACATGACTTTTACCTTTGAAGGATCTTGAGATGGTAAAGAAGGTTCTAAATTAACCACCTCCAACTCCGAAGGAATTTCATTTAATCGTCTATCTTTATCCAACTCCACTGGTAACAAACTTTGCCATTCCAAAGCCGGAACCCGAAAAACCTGATGATAAATTTGATTTAATCTTTTACTAGCAGCCCGACGGAACCAGCCCAAACGCTTGCTCAGACAGATTTCTATTTCGCGAATTGCCTCTAATAACTGCTCTCCTCTTAAAAGCTGTAAATTAGCGGGATTAAAATCATCCAAGTTTTTACTGAGGTGAGAGAATAACTTTTGCCACTCAGCATCCCAAACATCGCGACCGATACCCGGCACTTCATCAACCGGGCGTTGCGTCAACCAAAACGCCAATTTTTCGCTTAACTTTTCCTCTTGTTCGCTGGGTAAAGTATGGGGAGTGACAATAACTTTTGGATCGTAAAGCGTTACCGTAGAATTAGAAGTACCAAAATCAATTGCAAACCAACCGGGATAAGTTATATCGGATTTTTCTTTTTCCGAAACTGACGAAGAGTGATTAAGAATAGGAGTTTCGCTGATCATATCTTGATTGGTCATTTTTTCAGTAAGTTCCGGATTTCTCCAGCGAGCATTTTCTTCAGCAAAAGTCCAAATATTGCAATCAGCAGCAGCGGTTTTTTTCACAGCTAAAATAGCCTTGCCCGCATCATCAGCATCGAAATACTCAGCACTCACCCGCAAAGTTAAATCAATTCCCTTGGGTAAAGGTGGATTCCAAATGCAATCATTTTGTCTCAACCGCTGCGGAGAAGTAAGCTTAAGTAATCTATCGGTACTAAAACTTACGCTTTTATAAGCCGATTCTATTTGTTCTGCTAAGGTTGATCGCTGTCCCAAAACCTTAATTTCAATCGAAGAAATAAACGGAGAATTAGGACTATCAGCCGGTTTTATTTCAACAACAGGCAACAATAACAGCAGCGGATCGGTTTCTTTAGTACGTAATTGATAACGACTGAATAGTTCAATTTTGACAGGCATATTTTATGTGAGAGGGGGAGAGTGGGTAGAGGGGGGAGAGGGGGTAGAGGAACTTAAGAATTAGGAATTGCTTTTATCTCTAAAATTACTATCTCTTTCTTAACTTCTTATCTCTGTGCCCTCAGCGTCTCTGCGGTTTTTTTAATAATGAATCTTCCGGAAAAAGGTAAGTTATGATTTTGAAATAATTAGGGAGCAAGATGCTCCCACTACGGGAATTGATTTAAATAACTATAATTTTTAATTGTTCATTGTTTATTGATAATTGATTATTCGGGATAAGAAATTACAGTAATCCGCTTCATAGTATCCAACCACTCTGGGGTAGAAGCAGAAGTTGTTTCCTCAGCAGAAGCTATATATCTCAACAAAGGCTCGTGTTTGGATTTTAAAAGTTCTTGTAAACTATCTACAATTTCTTTCAATGCCATTGAAAAGGAACCTTTAACTTGTTTCGTTAATTCGCTGACGTATTGAATCAGATGTAATCCAGCGCTGGCGGTGATTTCATCGCGCAATCTCAATACGGCTATTTGATGGTTAAATGGTCTTGGTGGGACTGAAAATTGTTTGTCGGGACTCCAATCGAATATTTGTCCTTTTTGATGTTGTGCGTCTTTTCTTGCTAAAGGAAATAAACTATCGGCGTTTATCGGTACAGCACTATTGGCTAATCCGCTGTGTTGAATAATTAAATTTTGCCATTTATTGGTTGGATCGATCGCTCGCAATAAATATCTATATAAACGAGTTTCCCTCTTACCAAATTTCTCCTGAATTCGCTGCTCTAATTGCGGTTGGATAATTTCTTTAATTTTATTGCGCTCTAACTGTACTTCTACAGCTAATTTATTAAATAAATCTTTTACCGTTTCAGCAGTTCTTTCGTGAGCAAAAGATTGCATTTCATTAACGGTTTTGACAAAGGAATTATAAAAATCGTCGCTTTGAGTGGGAATTGCGTCTTCTTCTTCGTCTTCCTCAAAGATGCTGGCATTTTTGGTAAAGGTAATCGTACCGTTTTTAGTTCTGTCAAATAATAAAGTCCACTCGCTCCACTCAAAAAAGATTTTGTTGGTTAATTCATCTTTAACAACATCGCTCAAAGTCAATCCAGTACGATTTTTTAACATCGGCTGTTTTTCTAAATCTTCCTGAAATTGCCGATATGTTGTCACCAAATTCTCTATTTTTTCCCTTAATTCCAGAAATGCCGGATTTTCCACCATCGGAATATAAGCGGGAATCTGTTCTAATACAGCTTTTAAATTATTTTGCTCCTTCATCACCGTTTCCGCAGCCCTTTGCGTATCTTCCAAAAGCTGCTTCATTCCATGCTGCCCCACATGATCTTTAAGTAGCGATCGCAATCGACTTATCCCACCATCTTCTGCATAATCGCTTAGCTGCTTGTGTAAAGTACTCGAAGTTGGTAACATTTCTCCCAACTTGCGCCATTTTTCCCGCAACTGAACTTCATCAGCTTGATTTGGCTTTTCTAAATCCGGTAAAAACTCTGGAGAACAAACTTGTATCAAGGAAGAATATTGCGCTTGCTTTGTCAATCCGTAAAGCTGCGACAATAAAACAATATTTTTCTTCTCAGTCGTCAAATTACTCGCGCTCGCAAGAGTTAAATGCAGAATTCTCAGCTTTTCTAAAACAGCTTCTTCCGATAGTAAAGGTTCGTCCAAAACCTCATCCATCGCTAACATATCGCGACTCGACAAAGGAAGCTGATTAAACCTTCCCATACCAACAATAATCCGATCCCGTAAATCTTGTCCCTTATCTCGTTCCAACATACTGCGAATTTTCGCCGCAGTGACTCCCCCAGGATACCTACCGTTGAGCAACAGTAAAATCGTTTGTACCTCAGTCAATTCCCGCAGCGATAAAAAAGTATCCCTGATACCCGAATCAGCCGCACCCAAACCGGGAAAATCTAATAATACAAACTCATTGGTTCCCTGTAACCCCGATAAATCCCATATCTGTTTTGCTACCTCTACCGTAATATCTATCCGTCGAATCAACGAGAAACTATTATTCAAATCTCTCGCTGAAGGCTGCGCGAAAGTCTCCCAACGCTTCGGAGATTGGGGTAACTCCCGAAACTTCAACTCCAAAATATTCATTGGGGGATCGGCCAATCTCAACCCTTTATTCGCGGTAAAATGGTCAATTTCGTAGCTTTTACCGCAGATATCTTTCCCATAAGCGCTATAGGTGCGAACGAATACCACCACTTCTCGTAACAAAGCTCGTAATTCCAAACTTTGGGTTTGATTCCAGGCTTGCTCGCACCAAGTTAAAATTCCATTAGTATCGACAAAAGTGGTAGGATACAAACTTTTTAAAGTAGCTAAAGGAGCTGCGGGTACTTCCGCTAACTTGGCTCTACCTTCCACCACCTTGAGCATAAAGCCCAAACATTCTTTTACCCCTTCATGGGAAAGATACTGTACCGTAAACTTATTAACCTTCGTCGTCTGTAATTCCGGTTGCTGCACCAAATGAATCGCAGTTACATTACCCGTCGAAGGAGTTTCGCTAACTGGTAAAGCATCCGCAAAACCAATTAAGCTGCCAATTAACAGAGTTTTACCGCTACTAAACTCCCCCATCACCCCAATTTTGACAGGAGAAGAAGCCAACTCTACCGTAGAGCGGGCAGACTGTACCAGACGCTGAATGTTCTCATGGATACTTGCGGGCACCCAATCCTCTTGAGGTGGTGGATTCTCCGAAACCAACTCCAAACTTTGAAGTACCGATTCCGCATACTCCTTATAGCGGCGTAATTTCTCTACTGCTATATCACTTTTCATACTTGCTCCCCATTCACGCAGAGATTATTTTTCCACTTAATTTTGGTAGATGGCAGCGATCCGAAAATATTGACCTTAAACCATGTTCGGCGTTAAATACCGCAATAGTTAGAAATAGACTTTAAAAATTAAATTAACGTTTCAAATAAATTAATACCACCATTTGGTACTCAAATAACGAGCGATCGGTTTTTGTACGATTTTAACAATATAAATTCAACTATTTTAGATTAACCCTACAGAATTTATCTGATACAGTACCCCCACAATATCTTTTTATACATAAGTAAATATGTAGATAAGTAAAATAAATTTGACATTAGAAGCTTAGTAGAATTGACAGTAATAATAAGTACTAAAGCGCAAATGCTATCACTATTTACATTAAATTAACTGCCAAATTGGCAAATATTTATTTATAAAAAGCCCCTTAATTCCGCGATGAGAGTTAGGGGAATTGTTAATGGCTGAACTGAAACATTATTAGAAATGTGGCGATCGCCTTATCTTAACTTCATATTAAACAAATCTTGTAGGTTGGGTTAGACGCACGATAAATTAATTGTTGACGAAGAATATAAAAGCTTCGTAACCCAACATCCGAGTTTTGGTTGAAAGTTAAATATTGAATTTGTTTAAATTATTTTGTTTAGTCTTCTAGATTGTGTTGGGTTCCGTTCCTCAACCCAACCTACAAAGTACAAAAACAAAAAAACCGGACATCTTCACGATACCCGGTTCCTAAAATTCCAAACTTAAAAATAAGAATTCCCCAACATCAATGATGATGCTCATGCTTATGAGCACAACCTTGTAAATCCTGACTCATCAATTTTTCACTAACTTCTTGCAAAGCCTCATCTTTAGGTTTTAAACCAATCCAATTTTCAATAACTTGGGTATCAAAACCGATTTCACCGCGATAACCAACTTGAATTAAAGGACGACGAATAAGTAACGGTTCCTCTACCATCAAATTTAAAGCAGTTTCCGCATCAATTTGTTCTGGGTTTATTTCACCAGATTTGATTCTAGGTGAGGAGCGGTTAAACCAATCTGCTACGGGACGATTGTTGAAAAACCAGCGCAAACGCTCTTTAGTCCATTTTTCTTCTAAGATATTATGCGCTTCAACTTGATGTCCGGCTGCTGTTAATAAAGTCTTTTGTTTAGTATTATTTCGACAGCCAGTTTTCTCGTAAAATATTACCTTTGCCATGATTAAAACTCCAAATTAGTTATTAGTAGATGTAGGGGCTATTAGTTGAATACGATACATTTTTGACCTCTCTCCAAACCTCTCTCCTGCAAGGAGAGAGGCTTTAAATCTTACTCCCCTTCCCTCGTAGGGAAGGGGTTGGGGGTTAGGTTTCCCATTCTCAAAAATTCTTCGCAGTATGACGCACCGTATCAAATGCAAAACGTTCTTTCGATTTAGTTTCGCCGTATAAATTAAAAGTTACGGTTGGTTCGTCGCTCATTGCTTCTACACTATGAATTGCACCCGGTGCGAAACTAACAATATCCCCAGGATTTAAGATAATTTCTGCTGCTGGTTCAATTTTGTCTGGATGTTCTGCGGTAGGATTTCGCTTCCAAATAATATTCTTTTCTTTTCCTTTTAATACCGCGACGATTCCCCAAATTCCATGATTATGAATATTGGATTGCGTTCCTTTTGTAAAGGTAACAGTTTGCACTGTAAAAGGAAAACCCAACTCATCATATAAAAGTTTAACAGAAGTTCCGGTTTTAGTATCGGGTTGCGGATGTTGAGTTTTAATCCAATAAGAATTAACCAGCAATCGTCTTACTAATTGCCTAATTTCTGCTAGATAATTGCTTTCATCTAATGACTTTTTCAGAATATCTTCTAATTCCGTAAGAAAGCGATAAAGGCGATAATTCTCAGTAATTAAATCCCAAGTTCTTACAGATTTACAAGCTTGATATTTACCATCTGACGTTACAAGCCAGTCTTTTCCTTCCATACGTCAATTATCAATTATCAAGGAAGCGTATTCAATATATAAATCTATCTTAATTCCTAATTATTAACTCGTAACTATTCATCATCATCTTCTGGGGGACGTGTTAAAACATCAAACAAGATTCCCGCGCCAAAGTCGTTTTTGTCGTCAATTTCTTTTACCTTATTACATATTTCTTTGGCTTCTTCTTCTTTTCCTAATATAGCTAAGATTAATCCCGTAGCAGCATAAGAAGTTAAATATAGTCGAATAATTTGTTCTTCTTTGCGCTTAATTAATACTGGTTTTAGTTTTTCCCAATCATCAGGTAAATTTTCGGTTTCTTTAACTCGCGCTTGAACTTTCTCCGCTGTTTCTAATGCCATCTGATAATTTTGTTTGTAATAAAAATATCGATAAGCTGATATTAAAACATCTATATTATTTCCCGTTTTAGCTAAAGCTTGATTGATGTATTTTTCGGATTCTGAGGTATTTTCCCAATTGTCTGCTGCTAATATCAATAGCTGTTTGACATCTTCGGGTACCTCGTACCAAGAGAATTCTGTTTCTTGCATGGTTGTGAGAGATGGGGAAGGGGACAAAGAGATGGGGAAGGGGGCAAGGAGATGGGGAGACAAGGGGACAAGGGGACAAGGGGAGTAATTTATTCACAACTTTCTACTCTTCACCTTTGACCTTTAACCTCTAACCTTTGACCTTAACTTGCCCAATTCCCTATTTAAAATTTGGTCAGAATATAAAGTAGGGTAAAAAGTACAATCCAGATGATATCTACGAAGTGCCAGTAGATTTCTGCCATCTCGATTCCGGTATGCTTATGTTCGCTGTAATGCCCGGTGCGACGAGAGCGCCACAATACACCTAAAATTAACAAGACTCCGATGAAGACGTGTAAGCCGTGGAATCCTGTCATTAGATAAAAGCAGTTGGAGAATAAATTGCTATTCATTCCGTATCCTAATGTCAGATACTCGTAAACTTGACCTAGCAAGAAAATAATTCCCATGAATGCAGTAATTTTGTACCATTTACGCATTCCTTTGACATCATTCTTTTTAATCGCTGAATCGCCGAAGTGAATCACGAAACTGCTTGATACTAGAATGATGGTGTTGATAGTTGGCAACAATAACTCTACTTCTGTTCCTTCAGGGGGCCAAGTTGCAGTGGTTCCACGATAGAACAAATAAGTAGCAAAGAATCCGCCAAACATTAATGATTCCGAGATTAGGAAAGTTATTAATCCTATAACTCGTAAGTCTGCGTGTTCTTCATGCTGCGCTGGTGATTTTTCTGTAGCGATCGCCATTTTGTATCCCCCATTCAATTTTAGATTTTAGATTTTGGATTGCCTCGTTCCTAGCCTCCAGGCTGGGAATGCATTGTTCGAGGCTCTGCCTCTTGTGATGTTTTTGGAGGCAGAGCCTCCACTCAGGGATTCCCAGCAGTACGGCTAGGAACCAGTGAACACCTTTGACCTTTAACCTGTTCTAAGCAGTTACTTCCGTAGTAGGTTCTAAAGGTTCACCTTCAGTTACTACACCGTAATCGTAAGGACCGTGAGTTACGACGGGTAATTCTTCCCAGTTTTCAATTGCAGGTGGAGAAGTGGTTGTCCATTCTAATGTCAAAGCATTCCAAGGATTATCACCGGCTTTTGCTCCAGACATCCAACTCCAAATAATATTTATGGTGAAAGGAATTACCGATATTGCCAAGAGATAAGCACCATAGGTACAAAGCACATTGATTGCTTCAAATTGCGGATCGTACATGGCAACTCGACGAGGCATTCCTTGCAAACCCAATTCGTGCATGGGTAGGAAGGTTAAGTTGGTGCCGATGAATGTGAGAACAAAGTGAATTTTACCCAATGTTTCATTCATCATTCTTCCGGTCATTTTAGGGAACCAATGGTATATCGCAGCGTAAATACCAAATACGGAACCACCAAATAAGACGTAGTGGAAGTGGGCAACTACATAATATGTATCGTGGACGTGTCCATCAAATGGTGCTGTACCTAAAGTAACGCCACCAAGACCACCTAAAACGAACATCATCAACAAGCCGATCGCAAACAGCATCGCGCTAGTATAGCGGATTTTCCCTTGCCAAAGAGTCGCAACCCAACTAAATATTTTGATTCCTGTGGGAACGGCAACTATCAGGGTGGAGATGGTAAAAAACATCCGCATCCAGCCGGGGGTTCCGCTGGTAAACATATGATGAACCCACACAAAAAGTCCCACAACGCAAATCGCCAAACTAGAATAGGCGATCGCCTTATATCCAAAGATGGGTTTACGAGCGTGAACCGGAATTACTTCGGAAAGAATCCCGAAGATGGGCAGAATCATTAAATAAACTGCCGGATGGGAGTAAAACCAGAATAAATGCTGATAAATAACTACGTTACCGCCTTCATCTGGTTTAAAGAAGGAGGTACCGAAGTTGATATCAAATAACAGCAATACTAAACCAGCAGCCAATACTGGTGTAGAAACAAGTGCCAACAATGAAGTAGCTAAAATTGCCCAGCAAAATAAAGGTAATTCATCCCACTTCATAGAAGGAACTTTCATTTTCCAGATGGTAATAACGAAGTTCAACGAACCCAAAATTGAAGAACTTCCGACCAAAACAATGGCGAGAATCCACATACTTTGAGCGGTATTCGCCGTCACCAAGCTTAAGGGTGGGTAGGCTGTCCAACCTGACTGAGAACCACCGAAGAAAAAACTACCTAAAACTAAAGCACCAGCAGGCGGGTTTAACCAAAAGGCTACAGCGTTTAGTTTAGGGAAAGCCATATCCCTAGCACCAACCATCAGCGGTATCAAGTAGTTGCCGAAGCCACCAATCGCGCTGGGAACAATCCAGAGAAAAATCATGATTGTTCCATGATTGGTCAGAAATGCATTATACAGATTGGGGTCAAGTAAATCTGCATCAGGTGTCGCCAATTCGGCACGCATGGCAACAGCCATCAATCCACCGATCAGATAAAAAATAAACGATGTTACCAGGTATTGGATTCCAATTACCTTATGGTCTACATTAAACGTGAAATAGTCATACCATTTCCATGCTTCGGGATGAGCATGAGCAGCCACTTCACTTGTATTTTGTGGATGTTCTAATTGAGTCATTCGATTTTAGATTTTCGCTAACAGGATTTTGGATTATTTTGAGGAGAGGGGAGGGGGGAGATGGGGAGATGGGGGGATGGGGGGAGAATAATTACCAACTACCCATTACCAATTACCAATTACCAATTACCCATTACCAATTCCCAATTAATTTATTTCTGAATTTGAGCAAGAGTTGCTGAATTAATATCAATTTGCGAATTGTAAGCAGCTAGATATTCGGATGATGATAATTGTGCGGGATTAAGTGCAACTGTTTGTGATTCTTGCTGTGCAATGCGGTTTTCTTGCAACCAGCTTTGATATTCGTCGGGGGTGTGAACGATTACTTTACTTCTCATTGCCCCGTGATAAGCACCACATAATTCTGTACAAACTACGGGATAGGTTCCCGGTTTGGTGGCGACAAATCGCAATTCGGTATTCATTCCAGGAATTGCATCTTGCTTTAAACGGAATTGCGGTACCCAAAATGAGTGGATTACGTCTGTTGCTGCAATGTTCAACTGTACGTCAGCACCTACTGGTACGTGTAATTCACCTGATGTAACGTTGTCTTCGGGATAACTAAAGATCCAAGCAAACTGCATTCCGGTAACATCTACAGTTACGTCTGCTGTTTTACCTTGTTGATCGGGTGAGCCTTTAATACCAACTGTTTGACTGGCTAAAGGGGCTGCTTCTGATGAAATTATCGGAGCTTCGCCGATTGTGGCTGCGATCGCACTTCCACTATCTGCATGATTTTGAGCTTCAACTATCGCAGGGCTAGATGACGGAAATCCTCCCATTTGCTTGTAAACATCTACGCTGTAGATACCCAAAGCAAAAACTATCAGGGTAGGAATTGCAGTCCAAAATATTTCTAAGGGGACGTTTCCTTCAATTGGTGGCCCATCTGTCTCATCGCCTTTACGCTGACGAAATGCGATCGCGAAAAATAGGATTGTTCCTTCTACGATTAAGAACAAAGCAATGGCGATCGCGAACATGACGTTGAAAAATCCGTCTACTAAGGGTGCTTGTTCGGATGCTTGTACTGGTAATAGACTATGAGTTTGACTAACCCATAAACCTATAATTGTGACTAAAGCTCCAGCAACCAGGGTTAGTAATGAAGCAGGAATTTGTTGCATGGTGACTTATGGTATAAAGTTTCGTGTAATCTGGTGATGAATGGGTTTAAGTCTTGTTAGCGATTAATTGATTACATTCATCCGCTTACGGTACGATTTTCTCGATTTATTTATGAACCATGTAATCCCGTAAAATTTTAGGAGCTACATCTATTTGTCAAGAAGATGCATAAGCTTTAAGTTCCTAACCGCTACGCTTTTAATTTTTTTTATAACTTTAAAGCCTTAAAACTTATGTACTTGTTACACTCCTTTCAGATTTGAGGATAATTTCGCAAAGGAGTAAATCTTGAAAGAGATGCAGCTAACTGGTTTTAAGATTTATAAAACGCAGCACTTAAACATAATTTTTCTCTATGAAGGATAAGTTTTTAAGATATAAATAAATACTGTTTAATTAAGACGGTCAATAATGCTTATTACATAATTGTATTACAGGAAGTTATGTAATAAGTAGAGGACACGCTTATTTTCAATTCATTTATATCTATCTACTTAGAACGTTTTCAACTTATCCAGCATTGATTCTAAGATAGCTTAATTCAGCTAAGTTAATTATGAATTAAACATAAAATTTACAATTGATAATTTTCGCTAGATTAATGGTTGTTTGTAAAAAATATTCTTCATTATATTATAATATTTGCAATTTTATATTTGTTAATATTTGACGATTTAAAATTTATTGATTTGTTTATGATGAACCTATTTTCTGCAACAAATCAAAAGTTAAGGAATAATACTTCGCCGATTTTTGCTTATTTCAATTTTTCCTGTCTATTGTTTACAGGACTTACGTAACCGCAACCAAAAAGCAGGCATTCCCAACTCTAAGAACCCCCCAACCCACGCCACTTGCTACAACCGGGGGAACCCCGGCAACGCAGTGGCTCCCCTTTTTTAGGGGGCTTTGCGTAAGTCCTGGTTTACTCTATTTTCGGTTTAGTATTTTATTACTCAAATCAAATTACTGTAGGATTAAATACTTAACAATTGAGAAAAAAGAAAAAGTAAATCAATCATGAAATTTACGTGAAGAATATGTTAAGATAATAAATAGACGCAGGCAAAATTAAATAATTATTTCACTGAAAACTTTAAATGATTGAGTTGTTCTTAGAGAGCAATTTGAATAGCTTTGCAGGTCAATATGGGAAGATTTAGCGTAAAACCTGTAGAAATAGCATAAAAAATAGTTCATAGCTCATTACGAACAAAACTTTTTAACATATTTATGAAAACTATAAATAACGAAGTGTGAAATACAGGCTCGGGTTAATACTTGTAATTAACCTCCTGTGATTAATCGGAAGTACATATATAGATGTGAGTCATAAATTGCGAGAAGTAAACCTTTTTCTTGTCGTAAAGTGTGGTGACGAAAATTTACGATGAAGACACATCTAGGTAGGACTTGAGCCAAGCGTCGCAAGAAGTGAAGTGGCAATAAGCCTTATGCCTTATACAATATCTAACAACAGTTGTGCTGGATGCGACAAATGTCGTTTTCAGTGTCCAACAGGTGCTATCAAAATCGATAATGGTGAGTATTGGATTGACCCTCATTTATGTAACAATTGCGAGGGTTATTATTCAGAGCCTCAGTGCGTATCTGCCTGTCCGAGTAAGTCTCCAATACCATTACAAGTCAAAAAAGGGAGGTGCAAAATTGATGATAGAGAATTAACTAGTTCCGATTTATTTTTCAACGGTAAAAGTAATCCATTTGCATCGGGTATTCCGGTATGGGAAGCTTGTAACGTGTTATCCCAAAGAACTTCTTTACCTTGGGAAATCGATGAAAATAACGAAGTACGTTATAGTAAACAGATCGATCGAGGAAAAGGTAAAATTGCTTTTCATATTAATTCTTATTCTGAGGGAAGCCAGCTTGCAACAGATTTAGAAGCAGTAGAAGCTCTTGATATTCGAGCTGCTTGCTTGCATTTAATTTTTGCAGCTTATGCGACTTTTTCGGAAAAATCTTGGGAGGAAGAGTTTGTTGTAGATGATAAGCAAATAGAGAAGTATTTAGGTTTAGAAAAACGTAAAGACTTGAACAAAACCACAAAATTGGCTTTGATGAAAAATTTAGTTCTCCAAGCTTGTTCCTTAATGCTTTCGATCGATCTGCCTCAACAAGGGCGTATCAAACCAATTTCCTTAGAAAAAACTAAACTTTGGGATTTAACAGGAATTCAGCATCATTTCCAACATGACGATTTAGGGTGTAAATATTTGGTTGGTTTAACATTTAGAGTCAAAGCTGGTGATTGGGCAAAGCATTTTTTGAATAAAGATGCTTGCAAACAGCGAACGGCTTTTTATCAGTATGGTAATTTGCCCAAATCTTTGCTGACTACAGTTATGAGTATTTGGCAGCAGCATGAAGGTGCGGCTCGATTGATGATGTGGTTAATGTTCAAAGCAAAAATGGGCAAACAACAACGCATTACAATACCTACATTAATGCGTGTTGCCTATGGCGATCGCAAAGTCGCGATTGCTTGCAGACAAAGAGAAGAGAGAAAACGACTGCTGCGAACTTATGAAAGCGATTTGGAAACTTTGTCGCATCATGGAATGAAACCAGTTTTCGATCCAGTTAGTTATCCAGAGCCGATTCAGCCGCTGTGGGCAAAGTTAGCCGACATTCCCGAAGATCCAGATGAAGCCCTAGAATTTTGGACTAACGATGGTGATGAAGGAAGAAGGTTAACCGATGTCAGCCCTCGTGGTAAGTGGAAACTGCTAATGAATGCCAGAATTTTAGCTTTTGAAATGTCACCAAAGTGGGATCAGCCAAATTTGGCAGCAAGGAAAAAACCGCAGAAAACCAGTAACAAGAGAAGAAATATTAAAACAGCAGGTGGTTTACTTGGCGAACAAATACGTTTAGCAAGAAAAAACTTGAGCATTTCTCAAAGGGAATTAGCAAGACTGATGGGAAAAAGTCAAAGCTGGATTCGGGACATAGAAAATGGTCGTCTAAAAGTTAAAATAGAAGACCAGTTAGTTTTACGTAAAGTGCTGAGAATAGCTTAAATTAGCTTAAGTATTTATATTTTTTTATTATTTTGTACTCGATTCTTTTAAGGAATCGGGTTTTTTATTTTGGGGAGTAGGGAATAGGGAATAGAGTGAAAAATGTTTGTCACCAATTACCAATTACCAATTACCAACTACCAATTACCTATTACCTAAATTTTGCATTTCCATAATATAATCATCCATCACAAATCCGCTTCCAATATCCGTAACTACATCATCGACAATCTCAAAACCAATATTTTTATAAAAAGCGATGCTGCGAGAATTATTTTTATTAACTGTTAGTTGAATTACAGGATTGTAAAAATTAGTTTTAATAAATTTGATTGCTTGCTTACCAATACCTTTTCCTCTAAAGGATTTAAGAACGTATAATTTACTCAAAAATAATTTTTCTGCTTGATCGTTAACCTTAACCGAAAAATATCCGGCTTCTTGTTGTTCGTTAAAAATAATGTAATATTTATACCCTCGATCTATTTGCTGTTTGATCGCGTCTTCACTTTGAAACTTATCGAGCATATAATTAACCTGCTCGCTGCCAATCATTGGTAAATAATGTTGATTCCAAATATAATGAGCTAATTTTGCAACTTGGAAAATCGTTTCAATATTATCGACAATTTTAAATTCAATCATAAAAATGACTATTGTTTATAAAATGAGTTTTCATTTGTGGGTAATTCATAAGAAACAGAGAATAGATTACAGGGAAGGGGGGAATCTTGCTACTCGCTACTTGCTATTTTTAACTCCTAACTCCCTACTCCTCCTAATTTCTATATTGCTTAGGTGTAAATCCTGTAAGTTGCCGAAAATATTTACCAAGATGACTGTGGCTGTTAAAACCGCATAATAAAGCAATATCAGTAACAGATAATTCTGGATTTTTCAATAAAGATTTTGCTCGCTCAAGTCTTTGCTTAATTACATACTTATGAGGTGACATTCCTACGGATTTTTTAAACAAACGGCTAAAATGAAACTGGCTAATTCCTACTAATGCAGCCAAGTCTGATATTTTAATTTCTGTTCCTATATTGTCGTTAATATAATCGGTAACTAAAAGTAACTTGCTATCGCTTAAACCTACTGAATGTAAATTAAAATTAGTTTTTTTGACCGAATAACCTCGCAGTAAATTAACAGCTAAAGCATTACTTAAAGATTCGATATACAGCTTGCTTCCCCAACCGCTTCCTTGATGGAGTTCCGAATACAGCATCATGATAATTTGCTCAATTTGGGGATTGCGTTCGCGAAATTTTGGTATCAACTCTACACTACTCGCATCAATTTCATCCGTTTCCTGTGCAACTTGATGTAAAAACTGCTGTTCAATTTGAATTTGCAAGAAATGGTCATTACCTTCGGTACGATATATACTGGCGATTCCTGCTGGTGTAATACCAATATCACCTCTACTGTAAATTCCTACATAACGTTGTTTTCCCATCAAATGATGGATACGGTAAGGACGATTTGCAAGACACAAATATAAATTATGCTGGGGAAAAGCTGGATATGAAATTTGTGTAGGTGCTAACTGGTATTCATTAAAAACAATATACTCCCAACCTAAATCTTGACTGGAATTAATCAGCCCTTCCTCTGATGAATGAGTAATTGTGACTGGTTTTGTGCTACTTACAGTTTTCATCCGTGTTTTTATCAATGTTTTTATCAAGTTGCATATCTTGGACAAACTTGCAGCAAGATTTTGATAGTACCGCAAGATTTAAATAGTTAAACGTTTCAATTCTTTATAAATTTTAATTAATGCTAGTAACTTACTCAAGCCCTGAAACCACTAATTTCGTTAAATCAAACAAATTAGATTACAAGAATTGCATTTCAATTTTAGAGGTAAAAATGTTTTTCAAAAAAAAGTGTATAAAGAAAGAATCGGTAGGTACTTCTATTCGCAAGGAAACCAAACAATTTCTGCAATTAGCTATTCCTTTAGTTAGCGCTCAAATTACCCAATCTTTAACGGGGTTTTTCGACACAATTATGATGGGGAGATTGGGAGCAGAAACTCTTGCTGCTGGTGGTTTGGCTTCTCTAACTTTCTTTTCTTTATTAAATATTGCCACTGGCGTAGTTTCAGCAGTAAGCCCAGCCATTGCACAAGCTTATGGTGCAGGATATAAAACAAAGATTGAAAAGTATGCACGTCAAGGTTTTTGGTTAGTTTTATCATTGTCAATACCGACAATGTTGGTAATTGGAAAATTAGATTCGATAATGCTGCAATTAGGACAAACAGAAACAACCGTTAATTTAGCTAATACCTATTTAGATATTATTTTATGGGCTTTTTTCCCAGCTTTAGGTTTTGCAATGTTGCGGAGTGTCCTATCTGGATTGTCCCATACTCGTCCGATAATGTTTATTGTGATTGTTGGAACGTTCTTTAATATTATCGGTAATTATATTTTGGGGTTTGGTAAGTTTGGCTTTCCGAGATTAGAATTAGCTGGTTTAGCTATATCAAGTACTCTAACTTTTTGGGGAATGTTTATTGCTTTGGTGATTTACACTCTTAAACATCCGCAATTGAAAATCTATCGTATTTTCGAGCAGCTACATAAATTCAAACCCAATATCATTCGGGAATTGAGCAAAATTGGTCTACCAATCGGTATATTTATTGCTTTTGAACTAGGACTATTTACCACAGTTACTTTTTTAATGGGTTCTCTGGGAACAGAAGTATTAGCAGCACATCAAATTGTTTTTCAAACTGTTCTTATAACTTTTATGATTCCTTTGGGAATGTCTTATGCAGCAACAGCAAGAGTTGGACAGTGGTTTGGACAAAAAAATATCAAAGGAATAAAATTATCCACATATATCAGTATTGCTATCGGAGTGGGGATTACAATCTTGTTGACAATTCTAATGCTGTTATTTCCTCAGTCAGTAATTGGACTTTATCTAGATATTAATGACCCTGCTAATAGTGAAATAATCAATCTAGCATTACCGATGTTAACTATTGCTACTCTCTCACAAATCTTAGATGCCGTTCAAAAAATTACTTACGGTGCATTACAAGGACTTCAAGATACTCAAGTACCTCTATTATTAAGCGTTCCAGTATTGTGGGGTATTGGATTAACTGGTGGTTATATTCTCGGATTTGTTTTTAATTGGGGTGGTACTGGTTTGTGGTTGGGACAGTCTGTTGGAGTCGGGATTGTTGCGCTATTGTTTTTGGCTCGTTTTCGTCATCAAGTCGCACATCAGAAATACCATCGAAATTAATATTATGTCCCCCTTCTTTTCCAAACACCCCTCTCCAAAATATCGGAGAGGGGAAGAGGGTGAGGTTAACTTGTGTGTTGGAGTCAACTAAAAACCACTATAAATTTCACTTGAAATAAAAACTATTGCGATCGCAACATATTTCTTTTTCAACTGATTTATTGTTTCACTTGAAATAAAAACTATTGCGATCGCAACATATTTCTTTTTCAACTGATTTACTGTTTCACTTCAAATTTAAAACTATTGCGATAACAATATAATTAACTTCAGTTAGGGAACCGCTCTATCAAAACTCTTTTCTCTGCGCTCTCTAGGTCTCTGCGGTTTTTTTATCAATAATTTTCATTCATGAACGCAGTAGTTAGAAGTTTTATTTATTACTAACCCATCTTATATAATCCCGCTTATAATGAGATAATTACTTACTAATTTGTCCTTTAAGTATATATAATTGCTTAAAAAAACTGATAGAAAAAATAGCGATTTTTTTATTAGTAACGGTTTTGTGATATTATTATTTATAATAATATATTTTAATAATTGGGAGGCATGACTTATATAAAAATTTTGCGAATATTCCCATTATAAATAATAACTATCTATTTGCTTTTAATTATCTCATATTTTCAGCGGTAAAAAAATTTTTTTCAAATAAATAAAATGTAAATCAAAACAATATTTATATTTATTGCTTGAATTGAAATAAAAAACTATTGCGATATGACTATAATTATTTTTTCAAATGATTAATCTTGTAACAGGACAGGGATAATAGTTTATTTACTAATATTCCGCTCTATATTGCTTGGGTGTAAATCCGGTAAATTGTCGAAAATATTTACCAAAATGACTGTGACTGTTGAAACCAGATGGAAAAGCAATGTCGGTTACTGATAATTCGGAATTTTTCAATAATAACTTTGCTTTCTCAACTCTTTGCTTAATTACATATTGATTTGGTGAGATTCCCAAGGACTTTTTAAACAAACGGCTGAAGTGAAACTGGCTGATTCCTGCTAAATTAGCTAAATCAGATAATTTAATTTCTGTAGAGATATTATCGTTAATATAATCGGTAACTAAAGCAACGCCGGGGAATTACATTCTCACATTTGGACGTATCAACCAAATATTTTCCTCTTCTTTGTCAACTAAATCATCAACACTTTCATCTAAAATTATTGCTTTTTCATATCTAGCTTGGGCGAAAGATACTTTACCCGAAGCATGAAAATCGCTTTTAACAGCAACCCGAGTATGTCCACCATCTTGAGTTTCGCTGCCTCGATGATCTACCATCAAAAAATCACCGGGTTGAATCAAAGCAAATAATTGATGAATTTTGCTTGTTGCTTCACTTCGGGATAAAGAATGAGCAGCGACTTCAGCAATTAACTCGAAACGCACCGGATTTCCCTGTCTAAGAGCATATTTATCAGTCCATTTATACCATTGATTAGCGTTAGGATATTCGCCTTTTCCATCATCGGTATTATCTTGATAATAGGGGGGTTCATAGCCACCTTTACGCAATACATTACCGCCAAATAGATTGCACTTCCAGCGATTTATAAGATAGTTAAAGTGAATATCGGCAGGAACATTATGCTTAGGATCGTTATTTATCCACGGTTGAGGAACGCCGTAATACAGTGCAATATCTCCACTACAAAGTTCTATCGCTGCATTAACTATATCCTTTGGAGTCGCAAATAAACTTCCAGGTACATCGGTAGCGCGGAGTGCTTCATCTAACAATTTAGCTGTATAAGCATCAACTTTCCCCGTAATAGGAATTGAATTATTGGCACGAAATGCTTTTACAGCTTTGCTTGTTTCTTCACCATAGATTCCATCTGCTCCATATTCGGGAAGCATATAATCTAATGTTTGGGTGCGACTTGCCAAAGCAATTAAACAACGTTGAATATTGCGAACTGATGGGTGTTTGTTTCCGGAATCTGGTATAGTTATTTGCCCGTTGAGTAATGCGGTATCCTCAGCAAGATTAACTATCGCTTTTGCGACTTTAACGCTACTGCCAAATCTACGTAATAGTTTATTTAACCAGTTTCCGACACCAGCTTCTAAGGTATCGGCATAATTTGTAGCGATAATTTCTGCTTCTTTTAAACTTGTTTGTCTGCGCTCAATTTTATTTTCCAAGTTAACTAATTCAGCAGCTGTAAATTGAGCGTTTTTGACGAAACTTTTAATAGCAATGGATAAAGCAGGCATAATTTGGCTCCGAAATAATAATTATTTGTAGGTTATTTGTAGAATTTCTTATGTTTGTCACTACAAATAAGCTTTGAAAGATTTCGGAAGTGTTTAAGTTTATTAATGTTCTCTTTTTCCTCTGTTCCCTATTCCCTATTTCTCCAACCCTACTATCTAGCTTTATCCAACAATATTTTTTTCACCAATTTTCTGTATTCACCACATAAAAGCTTGTAGTGATAGTAGAATTTTATAGTCAGAAATTTTAACAGAATATGAAAATTGAAAATATTAGTGGTTTATTAAGTACAGAGCAAGTAAAAGCTGACAAAGAACTAATTACCGAAATCCAAATTAAGCTCAGAAGTTTAGGTTTATATCCTGGTGGAAAATTAATAGATGGTGATTATGGCCCGATGACTGAAGGTGCAATCAAACAGTTTTGTCAGGCTATAGATTTGCCATTATTGCGCTTTGATGAAAACTTTGCTTGGAGGCTGTTAATTACAAAGCAATTACCATTTATATTGCAAAGCGCAAATCAAGAATCGGTTTTTCAAAAATTACTTACTACAGCAAAGAAAACTCGTTTGACGGGAGATGATGTTGCAGCATTTTTACACCGAGATATTAAAAATTCAACATACATTACTCAAATAAACGAATATTCCAATCGTTTAACGGCGAAATATGAAAATCAATCTATTAATTCAACATATAATAATTATCCCCAACGAGGAACAATCCCAAGTATTGAAAATCAAAGTTTAAATTTTCTTGATTCAGTCATTGCAGAAGCCTGTGTTTGTCTCGGTAAATTTGATAGTGGAGAAATTAAAACCCGGTGGTTGGGAAAAAATCCTTTAACTAAAAATCAATTTTGGAGTGCGACAAAAATTATTCCAATTTTGAATGTAGTGTGTGAAGCAAATTCCAAACTAGCTAACCTCGATCTTGAAAGCTGCTATATTAACGATAAAAAATATAGTTTCATAGATATTGTCTTAGATATCGTTAGCTATCGGAATAAAATAACAAGCTCTAACTCAGCAACTGCAATGTTAAAAAGATTTCAAACACCCCTTGGTTTAGAAAACTGGCTTAAAAGCATCACTGGCAATCAACAGCTAGAATTTCGTAGCGGATACGGTGAAACACCTTTTATTACTCAACCATCATTATTCGATCGCTTAACCGGAAAGCAAATATTAAATGCTGCTACCACAGGTTTAGAAGCAGATAAAAATTATCTTTCTGCTTATGATTTAACCCGGTTAATGTCAATGTTAGGATGGCATTTACATATTAACGAATCAGCACGTTTACCGTCAGCACAATGGCATAGTTTGAAAGATATAATTTATGCAATGGGTTACGATAAAGCACGTTATGTAGAAGTAGCTTTAGAAACTTTAGGATTAGAAAAAACTATTAGCGCATCAGTAATTATTTCCAAACTAGGTTATGGATACAGCAACAGTAGAAATACATTTGAGATTACTTACACCGCTTTTGTGCAGTTTATTGATGAGCGTTTTAAATCCACCAATCAATTAGGTAAATTAAGAACATTAGCCATGACTCTTCGAGGAGTTAAAAATCCTGGCAACGATACATGGAGGGAACTTGATGCACGTATGGCTGCGGGGGTGACAGAAATTATTCGTAGAGTGGTGATAGAAGAAATTTAAAAAGCCAATAAGTTATAAAAATATAGTTACTTCTAATTCCTAATATTTTCTTCCTCTGCGTCTAGTAAGGTTTTATTCATCATGACAACCCACATCTTTGGTATCCGACATCACGGCCCCGGCTCAGCACGCAGTTTACGTAAAGCATTAGAAAAACTGCAACCCGATACCATCCTGATCGAAGGACCACCCGATGCTGAATCCTTGCTGCCACTAGTCGCTTCATCGCAAATGCAGCCGCCAGTAGCACTACTAATTTACCTCCCAGACAACCCCAAAGAAAGCGTTTATTATCCCTTTGCTGTCTTCTCCCCAGAGTGGCAAGCAATACAATTTGGACTAAGTAATAATATTCCCGTGCGGTTCATGGATTTACCCCTGATGCATCGGATGGCGATCGCCGAAGAGGAGACGGGGGGACAAGGAGATGGGGAGACGGGGGGACAAGAAGATGGGGAGATGGGGGGACAAGGAGAAGAATCCAAAATTCCCCAAGATCCCTTGGGCTTACTCGCGGAAGCCGCAGGTTACAGCGACGGGGAACGCTGGTGGGAACATATGGTAGAAACACGCAAAGATAGTGTTGATTTATTTACCGCTATCCTGGAAGCAATGACTGCCGTGCGTGAGGAAATGCCAGCTTCGGAAAATCCCATCGAAGCCAAACGGGAAGCCTATATGCGGAAAACAATCCGTGCAGCAGAAAAAGAAGGATTTCAGCGCATCGCCGTTGTCTGTGGTGCTTGGCACGCCCCTGCACTTTCCCAGGTGCCAGTTGCAAAGGAAGATACAGCATTACTCAAAGGTTTACCTAAAACAAAAGTACAGGCAACCTGGATACCTTGGACTTACGGACGTTTATCATACAGCAGCGGTTATGGTGCTGGTATAGAATCGCCAGGTTGGTATCATCATCTTTGGAATTCGGGAATTGGGAATTGGGCATTGGGCATTGGGCATGGGGCATTAAAAAGACAAGAAGATAATGAAGAAATTGCTACCCATTCTCCCCCCTCTCCCCCCTCTATTTCAATAACCTGGATGACGCGGGTAGCACGTTTACTCCGGGAACAAGATTTAGATGCTTCTTCGGCTCACGTAATTGAAGCGGTGCGGTTAGCGGAATCTTTGGCGGCGTTGCGAAATCGTTCTTTACCTGGTTTACCGGAGTTGAATGAAGCTACTCAAACGGTGATGTGTTTTGGTAGCGATTTACCGATGCAGTTAATTTTCGATAAGTTAATTGTTGGGGAAACTTTGGGAAAAGTACCCGACGAAACGCCGATGGTACCGTTGCAGCAAGATTTACAGCGACAGCAAAAGCGGTTGCGGATGCCTGCGGATGCGACGGAAAAAATGTACGATTTAGATTTGCGTAAGGAAAACGATTTAGCTCGCTCTCATTTACTGCATCGTCTCAATCTTTTAGATATTCCTTGGGGACAATTTCAGCAAACTCAGGGTAAGAAGGGTACTTTTCACGAATTTTGGTTGGTACAGTGGCATCCCGAATTTGCTGTAAATTTAATTGAAGCCGGAGTTTGGGGTAATACGATTCTCGATGCTGCAAATGTCAAAGCTTGTAGTGCTGCGGATACAACTGATGAATTACCAATGCTGACAAATTTGTTGGATAAAGTGATTTTGTCTGACTTACCCGATGCAGTAATTTATTTGATGTCGCGATTACAAAATGCTGCGGCTTTAACCAGCGATGTTACTCATTTAATGAATGCATTACCACCGCTAGCGAATGTTATGCGTTACGGTAACGTGCGCCAAACCGATACAGAGATGATATCTCACGTTGTTGATGGGTTGGTAGCGCGAATTTGTATTAGTTTACCGGGTGCTTGCGCTTCCTTGGATGATGATGCGGCTGCGGCAATGTATGAGAATTTGATGAAGGTGAATAATACTGTTACTTTATTACAAAATGAAGAGCATATTACCTCTTGGCGACTGGTATTATCACAAATAGCAGATAATTCCAACGTACACGGCTTAATTTCCGGGCGTTGCTGTCGTTTATTATTGGATGCTGAGGTGTTGGATGCGACAGAAGCCGCACGTCGGATGGGTTTGGCTTTATCTATAGCTAACGAACCATCTCAAGCTGCTGCATGGGTAGAAGGATTTTTGAAAGGTAGCGGTTTATTACTTTTACACGATGATAAGCTTTGGCAGGTTTTGGATAATTGGGTAAGTACCTTAAGTGAAGAATTTTTTGTTGCTTCGTTACCTTTATTAAGGCGTACTTTTTCTACTTTTTCTGAACCTGAAAGAAGACAAATGGGTGAAAGAGTGAAGAATGGTGTGGATGGAAATACGTCAGGATTTACTGATGATGGTAGCGATATTAATCAAGAGAATGCTGTTTTGGTATTGCCGATTTTAAAGCAGTTATTGGGGGTTTGAGGAATTAAAAAATATTTTTAGGTTTTATATTATTAGGACTTACGCAAAGCCCCCCTTCATAAGGGGGGTTGGGGGGATCTAAACTGCTGAAATAGTTAGTAGGTTGGGTTAGGTGCATGAACAATAATCATATTTAACGACTTAATATCGGTACCGTAACCCAACATCAGGATTTTGGATAAATTAAAATATGTAGACAAAACCTGCAATCAGACAGTTGGGTTACGACACGATAATTATAAATTCGCGTTACAAACAAAATTTACGAATCGTGTCTAACCCAACCTACAAGCTACAAGCTGTCACGATGGGAAGAGATAATCATATTTAACGACTTAATATCGGCACCGTAACCCAATATAGGCGTTTTGGATAAATTGAAATATGCAGACAAAACCCGGAATAAGACAGTTGGGTTACGACACGATAATTATAAATTCGCGTTACAAACAAAATTTACGAATCGTGTCTAACCCAACCTACGAGCGTCGGATTATATTTTTATATTTAATAACGGCAAGATAGTAGTTTGTTACGCAGCAAAAGGAGACGTAGCAATGCTACGTCTCTACATGAGTTATTTGTTGGTAATCAAATATTTGTAATTATTCTAAAGGTTCTTGGTATTCCTGAGTTTCCTGTTCTAGTAGCTGAGAAAACTTTTGGCGCAAATCTTGTATTTTTTTGTTGTCTTTTGGTAGTGCCATCAGACGAATTTCTATTTCGGCGATGTTGTCAATTCTAGTTGTCTTTTCCCAAACTTTTTTGTCTACTTCCGATTCCGATTCGTAACGGAAGGTAACTGTGTCTGAATTAACATCTAAAATATCTACGTTCTTTAGCCAGCCGTTACTGGTTTTCACCAATAACCAAACGTTTTGCTGACCAATTAGTTCTTGAAGCTTAGTCTCCATAAAGGTTAAAGGTAATAGTGTGAGCTAGTCATAAGCTAATTTAAGTCTCTTTAATATATCTTAAGACATATTCCTTCAGATGTAAAAGATTTGTGATTTTTTTTTGATAATTAATCTTATAGATAGAGGTATGAGTTGCGGTTACTAGGTTACGTTTAAGGGCTATACATTTGAGCTACATAAAATCAGCCTTTCTGCTTCTAATACCCTACTTTTGAAAGAGTCTAGGGGGATGCCAATTAGAATTTTTTGTATTATCTTGCTTGTCAAGTACCTTGCTGTATTCTGTTTTTAATGAATACAGTAAATTTTTGTTAAGCGGGTTAAGCAAGGAGTAGGAATGTACGTTGTACAAATTGCCTCTGAATGCGCTCCTGTAATTAAAGCTGGAGGTTTAGGGGATGTTGTTTACGGACTTAGTACGGAATTAGAAAGCCGGGGGAATTGCGTAGAGTTGATTCTGCCGAAGTACGACTGTATGCGTTATGACCATGTTTGGGGTCTTCATGATGCGTATAAAGACTTGTGGGTGCCCTGGTACGATGGTAAAATTCATTGCTCGGTGTACTGCGGTTGGGTACATGGGCGAGTTTGTTTCTTTATCGAACCTCATTCTGAAGATAATTTCTTCAATCGCGGCTGCTATTACGGTTGTGATGATGACAATATGCGCTTTGCGTTTTTCAGTAGAGCAGCATTGGAATTTTTATTACAAAGCAATAAGCGCCCCGATATTATCCACTGTCATGACTGGCAAACTGGTTTAATCCCAGTGATGCTCTATGAGATTTACAAATATCACGGCATGGGAAATCAGCGGGTTTGCTACACCATTCACAACTTTAAGCATCAAGGAATGGGTGGTGCAGAAATACTGCAAGCTACTGGTTTAAATCGCGAAAATTATTACTTCCAATACGATAAGCTGCGAGATAATTTTAATCCTTTTGCGATTAACTTTATGAAAGGGGGAATTGTTTATTCAAATGCTGTAAATACCGTATCTCCCCATCACGCTTGGGAGGCGCATTATACAGATGTTGGCTGTGGATTGAGTCATACTATTGATTTACATCAAGATAAGTATCGCGGCATACTCAACGGTATCGATGATAACTTCTGGAATCCGCAAACAGACCGTTATATTGCCGAACCTTACAGTATAGATAACATTGACGCTAAAGCCAAAAATAAACAAGCATTACGAAAAAGGCTGCTGTTACAAGAAGTTGATAAACCAATCGTGGCTTATATCGGTCGATTGGATGGTCAAAAAGGCGTTGAATTGGTACATCATTCGATTTACCACGCGCTGTATAAAAATGCACAATATGTCCTGTTGGGTTCGGCAACGGGGGCTAAAATTAATGCTCAATTCCAGCATGAGAAAAATTTCTTAAATGATAATCCCGACGTTCATTTAGAACTTGGATTTGATGAAGAATTAGCCCACTTAATTTACGCGGGGGCAGATATGATTGTGGTTCCCAGTAACTACGAACCCTGTGGACTTACGCAGATGATTGGTTTGAAATATGGCACAGTGCCGATTGTGCGGGCAGTTGGTGGGTTAGTTAATACCGTGTTTGACAGAGATTACGATTTGGATAAACCGGCGGAGAAACGTAACGGTTACGTATTTAATGATATGGATTATCATGCTGTAGAGTTTGCAATGGAGCGGGCTTTGTGGTTATGGCATAACGAGAAAGATGAATTCCGAATGCTTGTCAAACAAGGTATGGATTATGACTACTCGTGGAATCATCCAGCGAGTGATTACTTGGGGATTTACGAGTCGATTCGGGAAGAGTGATTCGATGCAGGGATTTTAGATTTTAGATTTTAGATTTTGGATTTTAAAGCAATACTTTCTAGAATCTTTTATCGAATTAATTATTTTGATATGCGCCCTAAGAGGGCGTTTTTTATTTTTCAGCAAATTGATTTGGGTAATTCAATGAATGACGTTTATCCAATTACGTATAAAATTTAATAAAACCAATCCCCAGATTTTACCTGTAATAATCAAAGCAATTGAAGACAAAGATTGAGGAGTTAGCTATATGGCTATCAATCGAATTAGAGATTTAGGAAAAGAAGCGAAAGCGGCAATTCCAGCATTAATTAAAGCATTAGATGATAAAGACGGCAGCATTCGCAGTGCTGCAATTTACGCATTAGGAAATATGGGTGCTGAAGCTAAAGCTGCGAAGCCGAAATTAGTTGCGATATTGCAAAATCAGCAAGAGAATAATGAATATCGCGAAAATGCGGCGATGGCTTTAGGTGAGATGCGAAAAGATGCTGCATCAACGGTACCCGTACTAATTGATATATTGGAAAATAAGCAAAATCCTAAAACATTAGCTGTAAGTGCTGCACTTGCTTTAGATAAAATTGATGCTCAAGCTTTGATTCCTGCTTTAGTTAAAAGGCTGCCGGATAAAGATTTTGGTTCTGTTTCGGTAAATATTTTGAGCAATATAGCATTTAAAATGAAAGAAAATAAAGATAGTATTTCTAATGCTGAATTGGAAAAGACAATTTCTGAGTTTGAAACTGCTTTGAAAATTATTGATAATTCTGAAAGTGAATTTCCGAAGCATAAGGTTGAAGTGTTGCGGGATTCGGTAGCGGTTTTGAAGGAATAAAGATTGACAGGTTGATTAGCACAATCGCCCGCAGCCTCGAAGGCTGGGGCTACAGATACAAAGCCCACCTGCGTGGGCTAATTTATAACCTGCCTTACGGCGGGTTTTATTTGTGTGACAGCGGTTTCAACTGCTACGTTAAGTATTCAATTAAATTTAATTCGTAAATTTTAAAATAGTTATTTTAGTTAGATAAAATATAATAATAGATAACTAAAATCAACTTATAATTTTATAAAACTATGACAGGAAATAAATTATTTGATCGAGAAATATTGTTGCAACCCGGTACTTTATGGGCACGAATTAAAGAGCAAACCAAACACGGGCTTGAATGTGGTGCTTTGCAATCTATAAAAACGGATTACGAATTTGTGGAAGAAAATGGAATTAATTTTTTAGTTAGAGTTTTATCTAATTTAACGCGCAAAGATGAAGCGAAAAATAAACAGGATAAAGCTGCTAAGAAAGGTAAAGATTTTAATCCTTTTCTTCCTTATGAGGAAGATTTATTTGTTGCAGATATTTCCCCGACGCATTTATGTTTGTTAAATAAATTTAATGTTGTCGAAAATCACCTGTTAATTGTGACTCGCGAATTTGAGGAGCAAGACAATTTACTTAATTATCAAGATTTTCAAGCAATGTGGGCTTGTTTAAGGGAAATAGATGGTTTAGTGTTTTATAACGGTGGGAAAATCGCTGGTGCTTCTCAACGACATAAGCATTTACAAATTGTTCCTACACCACTCGCACCCAATCAAACAGAATCGATTCCAATTGCACCTTTGTTTGCATCTGCTGTATTTAATGGTGATGTTGGAAGAGTACCATATTTACCTTTTGTAAACGGCTTTTCTCTGTTTGATTCAGATTTAATAAATTCTCCCAATGATGCTGCACAAATTACTCTTGAACGTTATTATAAGTTACTCAAAGCTGTTGATTTATTGAATGAAGATACAGAAAATAACGATGCTATAGCTTATAACTTTCTAGCAACAAGAAAATGGATGTTTATTGTACCGCGATCGCAAGAACATTTTGAATCTATTTCTGTTAATTCTTTGGGTATTGCTGGTGCTTTGTTGGTAAGAAATCAAGAGCAAATGCAGATATTGAAGGATTGTAAACCGATGGGGATTTTGAAGCAGGTTGGGGTGAGTGATGGCTAACAAAAAAAATGTATTTAATTGTAATTTTAAGGTTTACTCATTTTTTGCGGTGCGTTAGGCTGAAGCGATAACGCAACGGCACGGCAATAATGGGGGGAGAACATCTACACCCCATTTTGCCTTAATAAAGCGGGAAGAAAATCTACACCGCTTTTTGCCTCCCCTACGATTTTAATCAGAAATAAATTCTCTAAAATCAAATTAATTTTAAACTACATATGATGATAATCTAATCTTACGAGCGCTAAGTAATTTACATCAATGGTTCAAACATCAGACAGTTCCCCTATATCGGATTCGGCTAAACAACAACGGGCACCTTACAGTATTGATTATAAAATTAAGCTGCTATCTCAATTGCTATCCCGTAGATTTAGCGAGCATCTCGAACATTTGAAGTTAACTCCTTTTCACTGGGTTGTGTTGTGCTGTTTGTGGGAAGAGGATGGTTTACCTACATCTAGTATTGGTGAGAAACTTAAACAAGTCGGCGGTACTTTAACTGGCGTTATCGATAGGATGGAAGACAGAGGTTTAGTACGTCGCGAACGAAATATGCAGGATAGACGAGTTTGGCGGATATGGTTGACTGATGAAGGTAGGGAACTCGAAACCGTTTTGCCGCCTATTGTTGAGGAAATTAGACAACAAGCAATGCACGGCTTTTCTGATGGCGATCGCCAACTTTTTTCGCAGTTATTAAATAAAGCGGTTGCAAATTTATCTTAGTTTGATGCAATATTATTCTCTATTTTAAGTGAGATAAAATTTCCTTAATTTTATTAATTTGCTTTTGAGTAAAAGCTGCTTTTTTAAGATGATTTATAAATTTAAGAAGATATAGGGAATAGGAAATGGGGAACAGGCAACAGAAATATATACAAATATTTATTTGATTTGTGGCGAAAATATATAAAATTATTCAGTCATTTTTGTAATTTTCGTATTAAATCTTTTGCTGAAAAGCTCTAGAAAAGCACTATTTTATATAATATGTCAAACAACCAAAATTATTTATTCAAATTACTTCTTTACACTGTTCCACGTTCCCTTTCTCAACAAACAATTTTATAAACCAAACCAGATTTTGACATGATTGATTTAAGCGGAAAGGTAATTTTAATTACCGGAGGTTCATCTGGTATCGGTACGGTAACGGTACAAACTTTAGTAAAAGCTGGTGCTGAGGTAATTTTACATTATGCTAATAATTTAGAGAAAGCACAAGCGGTTTCTGAAAGTATCGAAAATAATCAAATTCATTTATTACAAGCAGATTTATCCGTAGAAAATGCATCTGTACAATTATGGCAAGACGCTTTATCTTTTACCGGAAATATTGATGTTTTAATTAATAATGCCGGAATAATGCCATCTGCTCGAATAGAAGACAAACTTGATATTTGGAATACAGCTTGGAAAAATACTTTACAGGTTAATCTTATTGCTGTAGCTGACTTATGTAGAGAAGCTATTCCACATTTTAAAACTCGTAACGGTGGAATAATTATTAATATTGCCAGTCGTGCAGCATTTCGAGGAGATACCCCGGAATATATGCATTATGCTGCTTCTAAAGGTGGTGTTGTTGCTTTGACTCGCAGTATTGCCAGGGGTTTTGGTAACGATGGTGTTTTAGCTTATGCCGTTGCACCGGGTTTTGTACGTACCGAAATGGCAGAGAAATTTATTCAAGATTACGGTGAAGATTTCGTAACTCGCGATATTCCTTTAGGTAAAATAGCACCTCCCGAAGATGTTGCAAATGTTATTGCTTTTTTAGCATCTGGTTTAGCACCTCACGCAACTGGTACGACAATTGATATTAATGGTGCTTCTTATGTGCGTTGAAATTTAGATTTTGCAATAATTCAAAGTGTTAGAAACCCGGTTTCTGAATTATTACTTATAACTCTTAACTCTTAAACTATTCCAACATTTCTGGATCGATTCCTAAATCTTCAAGCTGTTGGGGAGAAAGATGACGCAATTTATCTACAAGTCTTTCTCGTTTCTGTCGTTCAATTTCTGCTCTTTGCTTTTCAATTTCTGCTCTTTCATCACCTGTTAATAATAAATTACCATTCTCATCCCACCAACGCAGCCAAGGTAATTCGGCATTTTGATATAGCCCTTGCCAGATTCCTAATTCTACACCCATTGGTGTAATTGGATAATGTCCTCGTTGGTTAGGTGCGAGTTTTTGATACGTATTATCTACTAAATGATAGACTTCAACTTGCTCTTTTGCGACTTCATAAATTGCGTAATAAGGAACGCGAATTGCTTGTTCGTAAACCCAAAACTTGCCTACTTTACCTTCTTGAGACGGTGGGGTTCGATCTCGTTCCTCGCTACCGTCTCCAGATACAAATTCAATTACAATTAATGGCGCAACATATTCTTTCCACAATACATAAGAACGTCGCGTTTTTGCATTTAAAGTTAACGGTACGTTAGGTACATAAAACCAATCCGGTGCTTCCGCGCCTTTTTCTGGTGGTTGAGTTAAACGCCAATAAATACCTAAATCTTGTCCGATGCAAAAGTTACCTTCGGGATGCAATTGTTCTAAAATTGGCTCAATTGAATCGGTGAGTAAAATGCTTTGAGGATGTTTTTGCCAATTCTTCACAAAACTTCCATCGGATTCTGGTAACTGAGTATGATCTGGTAAGGTAAGTGATGACAGGGTAGTCATAGCTGGAAGTAGAGGAATATTAATGGTTTATTATAATGCTTGAATGTAAATGAAAACTACAAAATAGTTCATCGTATAATTGAGACAGGAAATAATCATATTTTAATTTAATTTTCAACTGTTTAGGTTTTAGATAAAAGATATCAGTTAAATAAAAGTAAATTTGAGGAATTATCTATGACAACTATTGTAGAATATTGCCCGGTCGCACCAATTGAGTATCCTGAAGAAGATGGTAAACCAATGGCTGAAAGTGACCAATCGCGTTATTACTTAAGTTATGCAACAGAAGTATTAAAAGTTCACTTTCAAAATCATTCTGATATTGAGAGAATTAAATATTGACCTCGATAGCTTATAAAACCTGTAAAATAATTTTTTTACATAATTTAAGGTTGTAGTTAGTATTTGAATATTACTACTACAGCACCTCTTGAAGACGATTTAAACGCCTACACTATAATAATCTTAATTATTTTAATTCCTAACTCATAACTAAAATTACTCTTCTACACTCTCAACAAACTTCGATGCAAATTTGATTTTCTTAGCTCTATACCAAAAATCATTAACTTCATTCCAAAGAGTTCCTCTATTAGATAGATTAATGGGAAACTCTGTAGGAATACTCGCCATTGCACTCAGACTTTCACCATTAGCAGAAACAAGATAAGCACTTTCGTCTTTCTCATCAATTCCAACTATATAAGTAGGTGCGGGATATAATGACAAGCCAGTGAGGGATTCTTGAGCAAATTTCACTTTCAAACGCTTATCTTTTTTGGTATATCCTGTTTTTGTACTTTTCAACTGTACGAAACAAAAGGGAAGATAATCTTTTTGTCCAATTAATTCTACAATGCAATCAACATGAGGCAATATATCATCGTCTAAAAATCGGACGTTAAAAATAGCTCCATCATCGGAATGAGCTTCAGTCATCAAAGCCACGAAAATATCTTTTATTGATTGTTCTAACTCATTCGCCATCTCGATAAATCTCCCAGTACAACAACTAATATCGCTTCAAATTTCGCCATAATTTTCGACAAAATCAAAAAACTCCGCGTTAAAAAACTATTAAAATCTTTCTATGTTAAAAATGTCAACACCAGCAGTTCGGATAGATTTAATATCTTCCAAATTATCAACATTTAACTTTTTTATAGACAAGACAAAACAACAGATAATTATACGTAAATCAAATGGTATCACATTAGTAGATTAACTTGCTTTGCTATTAAATAAGGGCAGGCAAGGATGCCCACCCCACAATCAATTAATCCAAAATCCTATGCTCCTTCTCGCAATTTATCCAACACGCTGATATCTTCCAAAGTTGAAGTATCGCCTGATACCTCTTGCCCTGCTGCAAGATTCCTTAATAATCGCCGCATGATTTTACCAGAGCGAGTTTTGGGTAAAGAGTCGGTAAAACGAATTTCACCGGGGCGGGCGATCGCGCCGATTTCTGCAACTACGTGCTTTTTCAGTTCTTTGTTCAATTCTTCACTAGCTTCGCGATCGCCTTCTAAGGTCACAAATGCTACTATCTCTTCGCCTTTAATTTCATCAGGTTTACCAACTACAGCCGCTTCAGCTACCGCTGGATGGGAAACCAGGGCTGATTCTACTTCCATTGTACCCAAGCGATGACCAGATATATTCAATACATCATCTACCCGTCCCATTACCCAGAAATAGCCATCTTCATCCTTTCTCGCACCATCGCCAGCAAAGTAAAGGTATTTGCCGTCTTTGGGCGCTATATGTTCCCAATAAGTCCGGCGGAAGCGGTCTGGATCGCCGTATACTGTTCTCATCATACCGGGCCAGGGATGACGAACTACGAGATATCCACCTTCGTTATTTTCAACCGGATTGCCGTCTAAATCGACGATATCTGCAAGGATACCGGGGAAAGGACGAGTTGCCGAACCAGGTTTGGTAGGAATTGCGCCGGGTAAAGGTGTAATCATGATGCCGCCGGTTTCCGTTTGCCACCAAGTATCGACAATCGGACATTTTTCCCCGCCAATTACCTGGTGATACCACATCCAAGCTTCCGGATTAATTGGTTCGCCAACGGTTCCCAATAATCGCAAAGATGATAAATCTCGTGCTTTGGGGTGTTCGTCGCCCATTTTGATAAAGGCGCGAATTGCTGTGGGTGCAGTGTAAAATACTGTCACGCCGTACTTTTCTACAACATCCCAGAAACAGCCGGGATTCGATTTACGCGGCGCACCTTCATACATTACCGTGGTTGCACCGTTGGAAAGCGGCCCGTAAACAATATAGCTATGTCCAGTAATCCAACCTACGTCCGCAGTACACCAATATACATCTGTATCTTGTAGATCGAAGATCCATTTGGTGGTCATGTGGCTGTAAAGGTTGTAGCCACCAGTGGTATGAACGACACCTTTCGGTTTACCCGTGCTGCCAGAAGTGTATAAAACAAACAGCACATCTTCAGCATCCATTGGTTCGGCGGGACAATCTGCGGAAACTTCTTTTTGCAAATCGTGCCACCAATAATCCCTTCCCGACTGCATTTCAATATCTTGCTTTGTACGCTGCACCACCAAGACATTTTCTACAGAAGGAGCGGCATTATTTTCTAAAGCCTTGTCAACTTGGGGCTTGAGGGGAACTACTGAATCCTTACGAAAACCACCATCGGCAGTAATTACCACCTTAGCTTTGGCATCGTTTAATCGATCGCGCAAAGCTTCCGCACTGAAACCACCGAATACAACACTGTGAGGTGCCCCAATTCTGGCACAAGCTAACATGGCGATCGCCGCTTCGGGAATCATCGGCATATAAATGCCCACGGTATCGCCTTTTTTCACGCCAAGTTGTTTGAGAGCGTTGGCGAATTGACTAACTTCGCGGTGCAACTGTGCGTAAGTAATGGTGCGCGAGTCTCCCGGTTCACCTTCCCAAATAATCGCGGCTTTATTTTTGTTGGCAGTAGTGAGATGTCTGTCAAGACAATTGTAAGAAATATTAATCTTGCCGTTAACAAACCACTTAGCAAAAGGTGGCTGCCAATCTAAAACGGTATCCCACTTTTGAAACCAGTCTAATTCTTTATCAGCAAGTTCAGCCCAGAAAGCTTCGGGGTTAGCTTTTGCTTTGTCGTAAAGACGCTGATAGTCTTCTGCGCTTTTGATGTGGGCATTTTGCGAGAATTCCGCAGTGGGTGGGAATAAACGCTTTTCTTGGAGAATCGATTCTATATTTGCTTCAGGCATAATTTGTATTCAAGTTCGTTATAGTTACAGTTTATTGTTAACTGATATTTGTCAGAGAATCTTTAGATTTTCCTTAAGCATATCTGTCGCGCATGATAGCAAGGAGTTAGGGAAACACAAAGTTAATTGACATACATTGATACATTTCTATATTCCTTGGTTAGCCCTCAGACTGGAAGTCTGGGGCTACAGAAACAAAGCCCACTGTAAGGTGGGCTAAATATTATGTGTAACTGCATCTTTCATTGTGTTGGTAACGAAGAAAAAAAACTTTTGAGGGATAATTGTAATAATGCTTTAAAAATATTAACTATGACTATAACAGTTGAGCCTAGTAGTTTATCTTTGAATGACGTTCATCGTCTATTGAAATTGCAAAAGCAAGCAAACGGTTTATTTACAGATTATTTGACTTTAGAACCATTAACAGAGTTTGAACAACAAGATTTATCACGCATTAGCAACGACTTTGAACGTTATCTTGCAGCGGGTAAAATTTCAGAAGGTATGGTCAAATTTTTTACTATCGCTCCTTTAATGCGCTTGGCCGGATTTTACGATATTCCAATTCGTTTAACAATGGAAGATGTAGTGGGAATAGCCGTTGAAGACGAAGATAAAATTATCAAAGGACGGATGGATATTTTAGCAGTTAATCAAGCTGAGGCAATTACTACACCGCCTTTTTGGGTTTTGGTAATTGAAACAAAAAATAGTGCGATCGATGTTTTTGAAGGTGTACCGCAATTGTTAACTTACGCTTTCAAAAGTTTAGAGGAGCAATCATCAGTTTGGGGTTTAGTTACTAACGGACTTCGCTACCAATTTGTATATTTAAAACAATCAAATCCGCCAATTTATCAATTAATGCCATCACTAAGTTTAAATGAAACACAAAGTTCAACTGTGTTATTGCAAGTGATGAAAGCTATTTGTGAATTGCCGGGTTTTAGTTTATGACTAATGGAGGTATTAAATCAAATTTATTAGTATTGGAATAATATAATTTAACGCAAAGGAATCCAAAGTGAAACGCAGAGGAGCGCAGAGTTTTTTAGAAAATAAGCTTGTAATATTGTAGAGAGTATGGAAGACTTGAAAGCACCGACAAGTAAAAGTTGCAAAGAATATCTAGTTAATTCTCTTAAAGATTCTCAAGAAGCTGCTGCATATATTGAGACTTTTCTGGAATTAGATGAAGATGGTTACGACGCTAAAATTTTTCGTTCTGCTTTAGAAGAAGTTGTAGAAGCACAAAAACGCAGCGATAATTTTTCCGAAGCTGCACAAGAGCATTACGAACAACTCGATAAAATATTGGCTGAAACTGGTGGTGCGGAAATTAGAGGGTTAATTGAATTTTTAGATACTTTGGGTTATCGAATTAATTTGGTTGAGAAAGATTAAAGAGAACGTTTAACTCAGAAAATACTTGAGTTATGCACTCATGCGCCCATAATAAGGACTTTACGAATCCCAAAGACAATACGATGAAGCCGAATCCCTCTATATCCAAGCTTTGAAATTGAGAAAACGTATATTAGGTGAAAATCATCCCGACTATGCACAAAACTTGAACAACTTGGCATTACTTTACAAATCCCAAGGACGTTATGAACAAGCCGAACCTCTCTATATCCAAGCCTTGAAAATATGCGAACAAATATTAGGTACAAAACATCCCAATACTAAAAAAACTCGTGACAATCTAGAAATCATGCAACGAGAAAAGAATAAGAAAAACCCTTTATGGAAAAAACTTTTCGGTAAATAAAAGACCTCTCTTCTTCTCTTCCTCCGCGCTCTCCGCGTCTCTGCGGTTTTTTATCATTATTATCACAACTCACAGATGGTAGGTTACGGCATTACCAATTACCAATTACCAACTACCAATTACCCATTACCCATTTCTTAAACCGGCAAACTAACAGTAAAAACACTCCCTTCACTCAACTTAGAACGCACCGAAACTTTACCACCCATTCCTTCAACCAACGTCCTAACTATCGATAAACCCAAACCAGTTCCACCAGCCCGGTTACGCGCTTCATCTACTCGATAAAAACGCTCAAATATCCGAGATTGATGTTGTAAAGGTATGCCATAACCCACATCACAAACTTGAACGCATCCTTCATCTTCCTTACGAGTTAACTTTAAAGTTATCGGTGTTCCTGCTTCTGAATATTTAACAGCATTGTCAATCAAATTTAGCAATACTTGTTTGAGACGATTATAGTCTGCTTTAACTTCGATCACATCTTTTGAAGCTTCAACTGTTATATCTCTTTCACTGTATTTATCTGCCATTTCTACAACTTCGCTGACTATATCATTCAAAATGCAGTTTTCTATATTAAGATGTAAATTACCGTGATCTGCTCTAGCTAATTCTAATAAATCTTGTAATAAACTAATAGTGCTTTCTGCTTCCGATGCAGCAGTTTCTAAAGCTTCTTTTTGAATTTCTGTTAAATTCTGCTGTCTTCGTAATACACTTTGCAAATAACCGTGGACAATTGTTAATGGCGTGCGTAATTCGTGAGACACGTTACTAACAAACTGTCGCTCTTTTTCCCAAGAATCGGAAAGACGAGCCAGCATCATATTACAAGTTTCAGCTAACTGCTTAACTTCGCTTGGTGCTTTATCTAAATACAGTTGCGCTTTTCCTAAATCGTCAGCAGAAATCACTTCCGTCATTTGACTTAGCTGTCGCAAAGGTTTTAAAGAGCGCTGAATATAAAATGCAATCGCTCCAGCCATAATAATAATAACCAAAATGCTGGTAGTACCTACACTTTGTATCATTACTACAAACATAGTTTGGTCGCGGGTGATATCCTGAGCTACAGAGATATTTCCGATTACTTTGCCCTGTAAACTTAAAGAATCGCTGCACAAAACAAAATAGCGATTCTTGATTTGCACAACTTTAGGTTTAATCGGTACTTGTGTTAAAGAAGCTAATTCATTCTCCTGAGATTTCGATGAGTTCATTACAGTATTAGATTTGGCTAACACTTTATTATCTAAACTTTCTACCCATAATAATGCGTTATTAGTCTTGAAATTATTAATTGCTTGGGAAATTGCTTGTTCTTCCGGAACCATTTTACTTAACATTTCAACATCGCGGGGTATTTGTGTAGCAATTTCTTCAATATTTTTTTTATGACTTTCAATTAATATTTGCTGCATTCTCCAACCAGTCCAAGAAGCAAGGCTTCCCAAACCGAGAATAGAAAAAGCAGCAACACCAGCCGTTAAACGTAGTCTTAAAGAATTAAAGTCAAGTTTCATCTAAAAGTTAGTTAATAGTAATTAGTAGTTAGTGGTTAGTGGTTAGTAGTTAATAATTATAGGAATTAAATAATTTTAGTATTTTAAAGTCGAAAAAGAAGTTAATTATCAGCTATCACTGGTAACTGATAATTGATAACTGTTCACTGTCAAGAGCAGGTTTTATTCACGAAGTCGCATTGGAAGACAAAAGGTTTCTGCCAACTTAGAGGAATTTCTAGTAAATCTCTGACTCCTGTCATACCTTGTCCGATAAATAGCATTAGAGCAAAAGTATTAATCACTGTGTGGATAATGCGCCATTTATTAGTTTTGTCGCGATAAATTTCCGGTACAATTGCTAATGAGAAAACCATCAGTAAAGATGCAGCTATTCCGTAATAGTAATGCGACCAATACCATTCATTTGTACGTCGAAAAACTCCATCTTGGCAACCTAATATAACTATACCCATACCTGTTAAGGTTGCAAAAATTGCTCGCCATTGCTTTTCTTTAGCTTTGTAGAGTAATACTAAAGAAGCGATAGTAGCTGCAAATAACAAGACAATAAAAACAACTTGAAAAGGTGATTTACTCCACAATTCTTGTTTGATAATATTTTCTGTAATTGGATGTCCTACACCGAGTAAAGTTAATCCCACAACCGAACCTGTTAACAAGTCTCCCATCCGTTTGTGTTCCGCACCAACAACCGGGGGAATTTTGCTTTTAATTTTATTTTTAGTTTGCAAACGACGCTGACGTGCAGCCCATGCGAAGTTTACTACATTGCCGATGAGAGGGAATACAAAGACGATCGCGATCGCCGGATGTATGAGTGTAACAAAATCTGTTAGTTCCATTATTGTCTAAGCCTTGTATCGTAATTATTACCAATTACCAATTACCCACCCTCACAAATACGACAAGTATTTAAGCGGATTTGGTATTATCTATGCTTTTAAAACTGCATAACCGAAGGTTGCATTAAATTTACGACACCAAATAGCTACAGATTTGAAGGTAGCTAAATCTACATTTTCAGGAATTTCATACTTTTGAGCGCCGTTTGTACTCTTTAAAGCAGCAACAGTTGTATAATCTGCTTCTTTAATTCCGGTAATTGGCAATTTGTCGTCTTTGTGCAGAATTACAAATAAATCGGGGCCATTATCCGATTTAAAGTTGTTATCAAATTGAATGTATTTCTTCCCATTCTCAGTAATAATACTAGCGGTTCCTTTGGTTGGATGTTCTGCGTCGATAAAAGCACCCGAAGCCTGGACGGAGCCAGCAGCAGGAGTTTCTGCAACTGTTTCTGCTTGGGGTTGAGTTTCTGATTGCTGTGATTCTACATTTGTACAACCTACGCTTAATAAAGCAACAATACCTAAAACGGCTGCATACTTGAATTTCATTGCGGTGTCCTCAAATTCGTCTATGAGTACACTTTAGAGCTTTGTTTTAGTAGATAAATTAATAGAAGCTGAGAAGTTGTTGAAAATTAGGCTAAATTTTGATTTTATTTCTAATCTTGTTTTAATCCAAAGTTATATAAATCAACCTATATTGAGTTTTAGATGAGAAAAATATTTATTTGCGTAATATTACTCACGTAAGCACGCTCAGTTTTCTTTAAATTAAATTATATTAAATAATGTAACAGCTTAATATTTTGAACTATTGGAAAAGCAATCTAAAATCCAAAATCGACTCGTCTACCAACTATCGGAATATAACAATGATAATTACACCATCTGAAAAACGGAAATATCAACGTAATCTTCGTAAAAGTAAATTCAAAATTAGAACTGCAACTCTATTTTTATTAAGCATTGTTATTTTATCAGCAATTATCGTTGGAGCTTGGTTTGCTGGAGAAAATCAAATAAATGCAATTTTTGCTCAAATTAACTTTTTACAGCGAAATCCACCAATGTGGTTGGAGGCACCAATGGTGACGGGAAAGTATTTATTAGCTCCAACTGTCGCTTTATTGATAGCTGTTTGGGGTATCATGAAAATTTCTCCTCAACCCCGTATTTGGTCTAGAAGATTAGTTGTAGGAATATTATTATTTTTAACTGGTAGATATGTTTTGTGGCGCTCTTTATCAACTTTAAATTTAGACACTCCTTTAAATGGAGCGTTTAGTTTGGGTTTGTTTGGTTTAGAAATGTTGGTTTTATTCAGTGCGACAATTCAGTTATTTTTGATGCTGAATGTCAAGGAACGCCGTCACGATGCAGATAGAAAATCAATTGCTGTTATTGAAGGTAATTTTAATCCTAGCGTCGATGTTTTGATTCCAACTTATAACGAGCCAGCTTTCATTTTACGACGGACAATTATTGGCTGTCAAGCTTTGGAATATGATAACAAAATTATTTATTTATTAGATGATACTCGTCGTCCAGAAATGAAGGCTTTAGCTGAAGAGTTGGGATGCCAGTATATTAGCAGGCAAGAAAATAATCATGCTAAAGCGGGTAATCTAAATCATGCATTTACTAAAATCAATGGAGAATTAATCGTTGTATATGATGCCGATTTTATTCCGACAACAAACTTTCTCACTCGTACCGTAGGCTTTTTTCAAGAAGAACAAGTAGCCTTAGTACAAACACCACAAAGCTTTTATAATGCTGATCCCATCGCCCATAATTTAGGTTTAGAAAATGTTGTCACTCCGGAAGAAGAAGTATTTTACAGACAGATTCAACCGATAAAAGATAGTGCCGGAAGCGTAGTTTGTGCGGGAACTTCTTTTGTTGTTAGACGCAGTGCATTAGAGAAAACTGGCGGTTTTGTTACCGAATCTCTTAGCGAAGATTATTTTACAGGAATTAATTTATCAGCGAAAGGTTATAAGCTTATATATTTAGATGAAAAACTCAGCGCGGGTTTAGCTGCTGAAAACATCGGCGCACACGCAACTCAACGCATCCGCTGGGCGCAGGGTACTTTACAAGCATTTTTTATTAAATCAAATCCTCTGACAATTAAAGGATTACGACCATTACAAAGATTAGCTCATTTAGAAGGATTGCTCAACTGGTTTGCTAGCATTTCCCGCGTCGGCTTTTTATTAATGCCTTTAGCATATTCATTTTTAGGCATTATTCCCGTACAGGCAACCGTAGAAGAAGCACTATATTTCCTTCTACCTTTTTATCTCACACAGCTAATGGTATTCTCCTGGCTAAATTCACGTTCACGTTCTGCTATTTTATCGGAAATATACAGTATAGCGTTAGCTTTTCCCCTGGCATTAACAGTAATTAAAGTAATGTTAAATCCATTTTCAAAAGGATTTAAAGTTACACCCAAAGGAAACGCCAGTCATAAATTTTATTTCAACTGGAATTTAGCCTTACCTTTAATCATCTTATTCATTGCCAATGCTGTTAGCTTATGGCGGAATTTAGGAATGTGTTTGGTGCTATTATGGCAGCAGTCAAGCACTCCTCAAGTAGTAGAACATTTCCAAGGTTTAGATTTAGGCTGGATATGGAGTATTTACAACTTAATATTAATTGGAATCTCCTTATTAATATTACTCGATGCACCCAAAGCCGATGTTTATGAATGGTTTGATTTAAGACGAGTAGTACGTTTAGATGTTGGCGAAAAAACAGCTTGGGGAGTAACCACAATGATTTCCGAAGTTGGTGCAGAAATCGCTCTTACCCAACAAATACCGATGGAATTAATTCCCAATCAATCGGTAAAACTAGAAATAGCCGAAGAAAATTTACAGCTTAATGCAGAGATTTTACGCACGGGAATTAAAGATGAATTTCCCATAATTCGAGTTAGATTTCCCCTTGTTACCGTACCTCAACATCGCCGTTTAGTACAAATGTTATTCTGTCGTCCTGGACAATGGAAGCGTAAATGTACTCCCGGCGAATTACAATCATTTATACTACTGTTCAAGATATTGCTCAAACCGCGAATTTTGTTTGATCGCAAAGTTGATGTTAATGCTGTAGTAGTTTCTAAAGTTTAAAAAAGGGAACTTTTGTCTTCTTGAGAGGATTTTCCCTATTAGACAAAGGTTTGCGACTAGGCTGTTGACTCTGTACATTTTTTAAGCATAAAAATTCATACAAAAAACGTGTTGGTGTTTAAGATATTGCCCTCTCCCCCTTCCCCTCTGCCCTTCTCCTGGAGAGGGGTGCCGGAGGCGGGGTGAGGGAAAAAGATTATGGTTGTTACCGACATAAAAGCTGTATGAATAAAAACCGAGAAATTATATCAAAGTCAACAGCCTAGTACCGCTTGGCGGAAGTAAGAAGTAAGAAGTAAGAAGTAAGAAGTTTGATTTTCTAAGCTTTTCAGCCATTTTTAATGGTTGCCTTATTTAAGCCGTGGTGTACTAGTTTGCAACCCCTGACGGATGCGAAAGAAATCAAAAAAGTAACGATACTAACCTGAATTTAGGTTCTTAGTAAGCGATTTATCGCTTGTACTATTTCACATTCATTTTCGGCGCAAACCAAATTTACGGAGACGTAGCAATACGCCCCGTCTCTACACCATTGTGTTTATTCCTCTATTATTTCTTGCTGAATAGGAACATAATCGGTGGATGTCTTAGCAAATTTGGGAATAAAATTAACCGAATTCGGTACAATTGCTTGCCAGATACTTAAAATTCCGATTAACAAACTGACACAATACACGCTTGCTAAAAAAACTTTTGTTATTCGCTTGCTGTAATAACAGTGATATCGTTCTATCAAATTTTTAACAAGTAAATATCTACTGTTAAATGGCAAATAATGATAATCAAATTGCTGTAAAGATTGAAATATAGAATATAAAATATTTTCTTGGTTTGATGGTGGATTTGTTCGGAAATACTTTTGTAATTTAGAGTTTACTTTAGCAGCGCGATAGCTATATACAATATTTAATGATAAGGGGATTGTGAGTAAAAATAAAGCCGGATGAGCGATTCCTAATAAACTAATAATAATTGCTCCAAATGCTTTAAACACAACATCGCTATAGGGAAAACGAGAACATAACAATATATCTATTATTTGCCCGCCATCGAGAGGGTAAATAGGCAGTAAATTAAATAAATTTAAGCAAATTAATATCCAACTTGCTTGCTTTATCCAAGTTGAATAGCTGGCATCTTTAAATATAATTGCTAAAACTAAACCTAAAATTAATCCCGGTAAAGGGCCAGATAAAGATACAATAAACCGTTGAGTGATTGTAGCATCATCTTTGCGGGCAGTAGCTACAGCACCAAGAAAAGGTATGAAAAGTAATGAACCATCACGATAGCCGCAAAGTTTCATTGCTATTAAATGTCCGCCTTCGTGAAGTATTAATGCAGCAATGAAAATAATTAAAGTTTGAGTGCCAAAAAAATTTGTGGAAGTAATTACGAATAAAGCAAAACTACCTAATACCGCCCAAGGACGCAATTTTTTATCAATAAGTCCTCTCTGCAATTTTTCCATGCGTCGAAATCCCTCTATTTCCAATTCGATAGGAATTTCCACCGATAATTTAGACTCAGTTTTCGCTTGTTCTCGACGCTGTTTGAGAATATTTGCACTTTGATTATTCCCCTGAATTATTTTTTGCGTAAGTTTTAATGCTAATCTTCCATTCAAACGGAATAATAACTTTTTGGAAATAGGTAATATGTGTTTTAATTTTACTAAAGAATTAATATAGTTTTGAAAATATACCTGGAGCCTTTCTGTAAAAGCTTCCGGTGATAAAAGCTTGGGAATTTTATGTGCTTTTAACTGCCTTAATCTACCTTGATGATACTGCCATTGTAGAGATGTTTGAGCAGTATAAAAATCTTGCATGATAAAGAACGGAATTTTACCTATAACCGTATTTCCCTTCCCATTTGTTGTTACTAAACAAGTTTTATCCTTAAAAAAACTATAAAATTCAATATCAAATAAATGTAAAGGTTCTATCGGGTGACGTATGCCAACTTTTGCATAGCAATTAAAGGCTTCGTTATATAGTAAAATCTCCCAAGCAGTATTAGGATAAACCTTTAACATCGGCTTTACCTGCAAATAACAGCTTGGTACAAAACCAAACTCTTGAAGTTCTTGAATGGGAATCAAAAACAACTTTTGTAGATAAGCCGGAATATTCTCAACTGCTTGCACTTGATAGCTGGGGTATTGTACCGTAACCTTGCAAAGCTGCAAAAAGGTAACAACATACGATACAGCAACTAACAGCGCATAAATTACAACAGGGTAAAGCAAATACTGCATACTATGTAATAAATAAGACCATTATTATCATTCCCAATATCGAACTAGAATTATCATTCACAATCCAGATAGTTTGTTTTACCTAAATCCTTCTATCTCGGCAGGAATATAATAAAAAGACATAATTAACTTAAAATATTGTCTCAGTAAAGAAACGACTCAAACCACCACAATTCCAAAAATGTCTAAGCAAACACTGGGATTAGAAAATCACATATATCAATATTTACTATCAGTATCTATACGGGAACCGGAAGTTTTAACAAAACTACGCCAAGAAACCGCAAAACATCCCAGAAATATCATGCAAATCTCACCAGAGCAAGGACAGTTTATGGCTTTACTGGTGCAATTAATGGGAGCAAAGAAAGCTTTAGAAATCGGTGTTTTTACAGGCTATAGTTCCTTAGTGGTTGCTTTAGCACTGCCGCCAGAAGGTAAGATGGTTGCCTGCGATGTCAGCGAAGAATATACATCAATAGCTCGTCGTTACTGGGAACAAGCAGGAGTAGCCGATAAAATTGATTTACGCATAGCTCCGGCGATCGCCACTCTTGATCGATTAATTGCAGAAGGTGAAACGGATACCTTTGATTTTGCCTTCATCGACGCAGATAAAAGCAGCTACGATGATTATTACGAAAGAGCATTAAAATTAATTCGTCCCGGTGGATTAATTGCCATAGATAACGTATTGTGGTCTGGACAAGTAGCAGATTCAAAAATTCAAGATAATAGAACCAAAAAAATCCGCGCTTTAAACGAAAAAATTCACAAAGACGAGCGAGTCACCATCAGCATGATACCGATTGCGGATGGTTTAACGTTAGCGAGAAAGAATTAGAGGGGGTAGAGGGGGTAGAAATTTGAAAATATTAACTCCTAACTCCTAACTTATTTTCCCCTTTTCTCCCCTTGTCTCCCCATCCCCCATCTCCCCCTCACCCCTTCTGCCGCTTCTTCTCCAACATCTTGGCTTTCTTCTCTTCGGTAATTTCATCAAAACAGTGGGGACAGGAAATTCCTTCTTCGTATTTGGGTGAAGTTTTATCAATATCAGAAATCGGATGTCCGCAACTCGGACACATATCGTAGGAGCCGGGTTCTAAACCGTGACGCACGGCTACACGTTCGTCAAAAACGAAACATTCGCCATTCCATAAACTTTCTTCTAGTGGTACTTCTTCTAAGTATTTGAGAATGCCGCCTTTGAGGTGATAAACTTCTGCAAATCCTTGTGAAAGCAGGTAGGAAGTAGCTTTTTCGCAACGAATACCCCCAGTACAAAACATTGCTACTTTCTTATTTTTATCGGGATTTAAGTTTTTACTCGCGTATTCTGGGAATTCGCGAAATGATTCGGTTTGCGGGTTTTCTGCCCGTTGGAAAGTACCAATACTTACTTCGTAATCGTTGCGAGTATCAATTACCGTTACTTCTGGATTAGAAATAATTTCATTCCAATCTTTAGGATTAACGTAAGTTCCAACTTGTTCGCTGGGATTAACTTCCGACAAACCCAAGGTTACAATTTCTTTTTTTAAGCGTACCTTCATCCGTTGAAATGGCGGAGATTCAGCAGTAGATTCCCTATATTCCAAATCTGTTAAACGAAAATCGGAACGTAGAAAATTAATAACCGCATCAATTCCCTGACGACAACCCGTAATTGTTCCATTAATACCTTCTTGAGCCAGTAAAATAGTTCCTTTTATTCCCTGTGCTTCGCAATGAGATAACAAAGGTTGTTGTTTTTCTCTGTAATCTGGCAATTTGACAAATTTATATAATGTGGCAACTATTACAGACATAGCAATTTAGAATTTTAGATTTTAACAACGGATGTATTTGTTTTAGCTTTGGATTTATGCAAGTCCCCCTTTTCTAGGCGGGTTTGAAGCAATTTTAACGTCTAAAATAATAATTTTATCTGAAGTTATGTCTAATAGTGCTTTCGTTAAACAAAAGCAAGTTCCGAGAATTCACATCTTGTCGCACTTGCAACGCCGCTTTTAAAATCGCTTCTTTATCAATTCCGAGGCTCATATAAAAACTAAAGTCTAAATTACTAGCAATCTTAACAGTCAGGATACAGGAAGTAATCAATAAAGCACTTTTTTTATGGGAAAAAGAGCTTTTAGAGTAAATAGATAAAATAAGCATAGACTTGTAACAAAGTTACAAAAATGTAGTTGCAGAAATTAATTCCAAATGCTCAAGTTGTTGTTGATATATTTCATATTATGACACAAGTAAATAAAAGAATAGATGGATAATGGATAATTGAAAATTTAATAAAAAAGCTAAATTGTATCTTTTCGTTAATTATCTATATTCTTTAACCCTATCAATATATCTTTTAACTCCTTTTCTCTTAATTAGTTTTTTAGTAAAAAGTTTTGTTCGTCAGACGTGATGATTACTTTATAAAAAGTAATATTTTATCAAATAATAATTAAGCTTTGTATAAACTTCTCTTAAAGTAAATATGACAGTCTAATCTGTGAAGAGGTTTTTCTTGTAATAGATGAAATTCTTGCAGAAAAAATTTAGTAGAAAGGGGAAAACCTTACTGAGTTTTATCTTCATAGAATTAAATTTTGTGTAATAGAAGTTTTTTCTTGGCGTTGCGTTTCTCAGCCTAAATATTGTTTTAAGAGAGGAGGTATATGAGTTATCACATTTCAAGACGTTCGTTTCTTGCCCTTGGTGCAGCTAGCGCTGGAACTGTAGTAGGTAGTCAATGGTTAGACCTAGATTCAGTTCAGGCAAACGATAGTTTATCGTCGGGTTTTCCGGTTCAGGTAGGGGATGTTACTTCAGACGAAGCGATTATCTGGACGCAGGGCGATCGCAGTTCCAATTTTGTTGTACAGGTTTCTACTTCAGCGTCCTTTGGTCGAGACACCCGAACCATTCAAGGAAACTATTTAAGTGCTGCTACCGACTTTACTGGTCAGGTTGACGTAAAAGCACTGCATCCGGGGACGAAATACTATTATCGAGTAGGTTCTGATAACAGAAGAGAAAGAAATAGAAGACGAGATAAAAGAGATATTGCTATTTCAGGACAAGGTAGTTTTCAAACGGCTCCATCGCCCAATCAAAGTAAAACGGTTCGTTTTGCTTGGGTAGCCGATTTAGCAGGTCAGGGTTGGGGACGCAACCCTGAATTTAAGATTAAATCCTTTGACGGCGAAACGATTCAAGGAGGATATGTAGTCTTTGATGTCATTCGTAAGTTTAAACCTGACTTTGCGGTTTTTCAAGGCGACATGATTTATGCGGATAATCCAATACCCGAGCAACAAGAAATTCCGGCTGAAGTAGGTGGCGGTATCTGGAATAATGTACCGAAAGATTTTGTGGCAGTTACTTTAGATGAGTTTCGAGCCAATTGGAAATACAACTTAGGGGATGAGAAGTTACGGCGTTTTCTTGCCGAAACGCCTATCTATGTAGAGTGGGATGACCATGAGGTAACTAATAACTGGTATCCTGGGGAAATACTGCCTAATGACGATCCTTACTACGGTCTTTCTACTGATATTCTGGCAGAACGAGCTTCACAAGCACTATTTGAATACAATCCTATCCGTGGGGAAGAACTGTTCCGCAGTTTCCGACACGGTAAGCATTTAGAAGTCTTTTTACTCGATGAGCGTTCTTTTAGAGGACCTAATACGCAGAATAACGATCCCAATGGCATCGAAATGTTAGGTTCCGAGCAGTTCGAGTGGCTAAAACGAGCATTGCAAAGGTCTGAGGCTACATGGAAAGTTATTGCTAACCACGATCCTTTTACCATTGTCACTGGGGGAACAAATGACAGGGATGCTTGGAGTCAAGACGATTCAACAATATTAGGCCGCGAATTACAACTGCGCGATTTGTTGCAGTTTATTAAAAACGAAGATATTAAGAATGTGATTTCCATTACTGCTGACGTTCATTACGCAGCAGCGATTCATGCCGATCCAGAACGAGCAATTTTCAAAGATTTTAATCCTTTTTGGGAATTTGTGATTGGTCCGATCAACTCTGGTGCTTTTGGCCCAGGAAATCTCGATCCTAGTTTCGGTCCGGAGTACAAATTTGTACGCGCTCCGGAAACTGAAGGCTTACCTGCAAATTTGCCACCATCTAAGACCGATTTGCAGTTCTTTGGATTAGCAGAAGTAGATGGTCAAACAGCAAAACTGACGGTTCAAATCCGGGATATTACGGGTAAGTTGGCTTATGAAAAGGTACTGCAACCTGATTGACCTTTGATTAATTCTCTAACGTACCATTGGCACTTGTATTCAAATTAACGAAATATTTTTGTGAAGTCTTGCGTACAGATTATTCTGCCTGCAAGACTTCGCTACTATACAGCATCAGATATAGACCAAGATTGCTTACGGTTTTAGTCGGCAAGCTCCGTAGCAACTTATCTTCATAATTCCAGAAAAATTAATTCTAAATTTTAAATGATTATTAACCTCTGTTTAATTCTTTAGTTACAAATGAATGTGAAGATATATTGATTGTTAAAAATATTACTTGCTGAAAAATTCCAGGAATCTTTATGGCTAACGTATTTATTAATGAGTTTCATTACGACAACGACGGTACCGATACTGGTGAATTTATTGAGATTGCTGGTCCTGCGGGAACTGACCTCACAGGTTGGTCAATTGTTCTGTACAACGGAAACGGTGGATCGAGCTATACTACAACGAATTTAAGCAGCACCATTCCCGACCAAACTAATGGTTTTGGTACGGTTGTTGTTAATTATCCTGCTAATGGGATTCAAAATGGTTCCCCAGATGGTATCGCTTTAGTAGACGATACTAATAATGTAGTTCAATTCCTCAGCTATGAAGGAAACTTCACTGCGGTTGGTGGTCCTGCTGATGGTATGACTAGTACTGACATTGGTGTGAGTGAACCTGGTTCTACCCCCGTAGGTTTTTCTTTACAACTTACCGGAACAGGTACAACGTCGGAGGACTTTTCATGGAACTCACCTGCTGATGATACACCCGGTGCAGTCAATGGTGGTCAAACTTTCTCAGGAGGAAGTAACCCTGGGACTAATATCTTAATTAATGAAATTGATGCTGACCAGACAGGTACCGATTCTGCGGAGTTCATCGAGCTATACGACGGCGGTACTGGTAATACATCCCTCGATAATCGAGTTGTTGTATTGTATAACGGCAGCAACGACACAGTTTACGATGCAATCGATTTAGATGGTCAATCTACAGATGCGAATGGTTACTTTGTAATTGGTAGTAATAATGTACCCAATGTAGATTTAGTAGAATTTACGACCAATGGTCTGCAAAACGGAGCAGATGCAGTTGCATTGTATATAGGAAGCGCTAGTGATTTCCCTGATGGTACGGCAGTGACCACTGATAATCTCATCGATGCGATTGTCTATGACACGGACGATGCTGATGATGCAGGTTTACTACCTTTGCTCAATAGCGGCGAGCCTCAAGTTGATGAAGCAGGTGGCGCAAATGGTAGTACAGGCGATTCTTTGCAACGTATCCCTAATGGTAATGGTGGATTACGCAATACTAGCAGTTACCAAGCTCTCTCACCAACCCCAGGGGCTGAAAATATTGAACCACCCACTCAAACGGTTGCGATTCCCACAATTCAAGGAACCGCTCACACTTCACCGCTTTTAGGTCAATCTGTAACTACTACTGGTATCGTCACCGCTGTTGATAGTAACGGATTTTACCTACAAGACCCCACAGGTGATGGTGATATTGCGACCTCAGATGCGATTTTTGTATTCACAAGTTCAGCACCTAGCGTCAACGTTGGCGATCGAGCAGAAGTTGAAGGTACAGTTTCTGAGTTTACTCCGGGTGGGCAAAGCAGTGGCAACCTTTCGATAACTCAGATTTCTAGCCCAACTATTACCACTCTTTCTACTGGAAATGCTCTACCTGCTGCAACCATTATTGGGACTGGTGGTCGCGTTCCTCCATCACAAGACATTGATGACGATGCTTTCGGAAGCTTTGACCCGACAACTGACGGTATAGATTTCTTCGAGTCGTTAGAAGCAATGCGTGTAACTGCTCAAAATGCAGTCGCTGTTGCTCCTACCAATAGTTTCGGAGAAATATTCACGGTAGTTGACAATGGGGCGAATGCTACAGGTTTAAGCAATCGCGGTACTTTGAACATCAGCCCAGATGACTTTAATCCTGAGAAGGTGCAAATTAACGAAGATACTGGCATCTTTGATTTTGACCTGCCTGATGTGAATACAGGTGCATCTTTGGGTGACGTGACTGGGGTTGTCAGCTACAGCTTCGGTAACTTCGAGATTCTACCTACCCAAGCCTTTGGTGTAAGCCAATCTTCTACCTTGTCCCCAGAATCCACCGCTTTAAATGGGACTGCAAACCAGCTAACCGTTGCCACATATAACGTCCTTAACTTAGATCCAAACGATAGCGATGGCGATACCGATGTCGCGGATGGTCGTTTCGATGCTATTGCCGGACAAATCGTTAACAACTTAAATACTCCCGATATCATTGGCTTGCAAGAAGTTCAAGACAACAGTGGTTCTGTCAATGACGGTACAATTGCAGCCGACCAAACTTTGCAAACTTTGGTAGACGCGATCGCCACAGCCGGTGGTCCTGGGTATGAATTTATAGACAACACCTTCATTACTAACAACGCTAGTGGTGGTCAGCCCGGTGGTAACATCCGCACTGCTTTCCTTTACGACCCCAACCGAGTTAGCTTGGTTGATGGTTCAGTACAACCAATTGGTAGCCAAGCCCCAGGTGCAACCTTCAACGGTGCCCGTTTACCTCTGGTTGCTACTTTCGATTTCAATGGTCAAGAAGTAACAGTTATCGACAACCACTTCTCCTCCAAAGGTGGAAGCGCACCAATTTTTGGAGTTGAGCAAAACTTTGCCGATCGCCAAGAAGACCCCACTGTTAACGGCTCTTTGGATGAACGTAGAGAGCAAGCTCAAGCAGTCAACGATTTTGTTGATAATGTTCTAGCAAATGATGCCGATGAAAATATTGTTGTTGTCGGCGACTTGAACGAGTTCGAGTTCGTTTCTCCCCTGGAGATTTTGGCAGGAACTACTGAAAGCACCAACGGGGGACAAGACACTGTTTCTGGTGGTGCTGCTGTTCTGACAAATTTAATTAATACCATACCTGAAGATGAACGTTATAGCTTTATCTTCCAAGGCAACTCTCAGCAACTAGACCATATTTTAGTCAGTGACAGTTTACTTGCAGATGCTGAAGTCGATATTGTTCACGTCAACGTTGAGTTCGTTGAGTCTGACCAAGCCAGCGACCATGACCCAGTTGTGGCGGGTTTGACCCTTGCACCTGTCAACCAAGCACCAGTGGCGGTTAATGACAGTACCACCGCCGCTCAAGGTAGTAACAAAACTATATTTGCTACTTACCTACTTGCTAATGATACCGATGCAGATGGCGATGTCCTCAGCATTACCGGGGTCAATAATGCTACAAATGCTATGGTTGCTCTAGATACCAATGGCGATATTATCTTTACCCCTGCTGCTGGCTTTAGCGGTACTGCCAACTTTGACTACACCATCGACGATGGTAAGGGCGGTATAGCTACAGCCGCAGTCACTGTAGAAGTGGGTACTAACCTTAATAGTGGCAATGGCAAAGACCCACTCTTTGGTACTCCAGGAGACGACAACCTTAATGGCGGTAACGGCAAAGATACCCTTAACGGCGGTGCTGGGAATGACACTTTAGTCGGTGGCAACGGCGCAGATAACCTTACAGGTGGACTTGGCAACGATATTCTCACGGGCGGAAAAGGCGGCGATCTCTTTATTCTGGCAGTTGGGGAAAGCACAGATACCATTACCGATTTTGGCGATGGGCCTGATGCGATCGGTTTGACTGGTGGTGTTACTTTCAACGACCTATCTTTCTCTGGCAATGACATTATCGTCACTGGCAGCAATGAAATTCTAGCGATTTTGACTGATGTAGATAACACTACATTGAGTAGCAGTAATTTTACTCTAGTATAGTTTTTATAACTTTATAGGGTGGGCTATCCAGAGTCAAAAATAAAGCCCACCTATGTGGGCTTTTTCGCTTTAGCTTGTGGGTATTTTATTTAATTACTAAACCCCTGAGAACAATACCGTCAAAGCTATACCTAAAATAATTGAAAAACCACCGACAACGAAAGACCAAAAACGGTGATAACTCTTAACAACGGTACCATTTTCACTTTTTAATTCAATCAAATCCATCCACGGTGCAACACCACGACGGAACCAGCCTACAGAAGCAACATTCATATTAATTAAGCTTTCTACTCGCTTCATTCCAAATAAGAAATTACCAATGGAACCAAATCGAGAAGCATAACGCAAATAAAGCATTCCGCTGGGATCTTGTATTTTCAAATCGGAACCAAATTTATAGCCAGCGTCACCTCGTCCAATTAATTTACCTTCAAGTTTTGCAGGACGACCGCGTAAAGGACTAGCATAAGGATCTGACATTAAAGTGAGAACGTCTGTTTCTACTGCTTTAGCGTAGTCGGGGTACATTACAAAGGCTTTTATCAGTACTCCAATTCCCAAACCAATTAACGGACAAGCAATCCATAAACCGGAATTTTGTACACCAGAACTTACAAGGATAATGCCGATCGCAATACCAACAAATAAACCAATCGTTTCCGCACCATAAAGGAAAATATCTGTGAAAAAACTACCGTAAAGCTTCTTTTTATTTAAATGCTTGCCTTCCCCTACTACTTTCCCCATATCGAATTCGGTTTCTAAACCCAATTGTTCGGCATAGGTACTTAAAGCACGGACTCTTTTACCCGTAAGAGGGTGAGTTGAACTCAACTCCATCAACCAACCCCAAGGATTAAACATATCCCAAAGAAATACTCGACCGATTTTTTCTGGTTGGGAAGCGATGCGGTAAGCGTTTCCTGTAGTCGCTGCGGCTTTAGCATCGTAAATACCCAAAGCGCGAGTTCCTTCTATTAAACGACTGGGTTCTTTTGCTCTCGAACCTTCTTCCACAATTCCGTAAGCTATCTTTACTAAAGCGCGAGATAAACCGTTGGGATTCCCCGTGGTTTCCGCTGCAAAATGATCTGCAAAATATTCTCTAGTGCGAGAAAGATACAGCAGTAAATAAGTACCAATAAAGTAAAAAATGTATGCGACTAATGAAGCTGTTTTCGCTGCATCTCCAAGTTTGCTATCACCCATACCGCGTACTAATGTTCTCGCGGTGACGTAAATCAAATAGCAGATTTGTACCAAAGTTGAAGCTACAGTCATTACTGCAAAGTCCCAATGGACGATGTGTCCGAGTTCGTGAGCGTAAACTGTAGCAACTTCATCATCATCAAGATAAGTAAAAAGACCCCTACTTACTACCAATCGAGCGCTATTAGGTAAAGATCCGTAAGTAAATGCCGTAGGGTTCTGGTCTTCAATGATTCCCAAACGCGGTGTTTTGATTTTTTTCTGCTGACAAACTCGACGAATAACTTCGATTGTTTGCGGACTCAGGTTTTCAATTTCTGCCAATTCAACCCAACGGGTTTTGTACAGCCAATTTTGGGTTAAATCCATCAAAAATGGAGATAAGAAAAAAGCCGCTACGTTGAAAATTATGGTGATGGCGATCGCAATTCCCAAACCTAAAATAGGATTCTCGCTATCGGCAATCAATACTATTCCCAAAGCCAATACCAGCACCATGCCAGACATCAAAGACATGGTAACAACAGACGCTAAAGCCAGATTTCCACCAACTCCCGCCATTGCTAACTTCACCCCAGCAGCACCTACAGCTTTTTTAGTAGCAACAGGATTTTCAGTAGTTTCAGTTTCCGGTGATGGGTTATTAAGCTTTTGGTACATCTTGCCAGCCCAATCACTGACTTTTTGATGTTCGCTTTGCATCAGCCTTTGGCATAGAACCAAAGCTTTTTCGATTTCTCCAGTAGCTTTATAGCCCCTAACCAACCACATCTGTGCCGTACAGTATTCAGCGGAACTCTGTTCGGCACAATTACGACAATATTCTTCTAAGATTGGAATCGCTTCTTGATAGCGCCCTTCTTTGGCTGCATCAAACCCAGCTTGCAATGACATAAAATTTTATCTAAATCTAAAAAGTAATCTTTGTTCGATTGATACTTAATAAATTCAGTGCTTGTCACCCTTATTCCTTAAAAGTTAATGTAAACATACGTAAACAGGAATATATAACTACTCCAGAACGAAACTTTATATTGATGTGGAATATATTTAGATGTAAGCCAATTGAAAGTATAAAATAATTGATAGCTGGCGACTGAAGTCGCTGCTACACAGGCAAAACCCACCTGCGTGGGTTTCAAATTTGATTTCGCAAATTATCATTTTGTAATTAGATCGTTGGTAGCTGCTAACTGTTAACTGTTAACTGTTAACTGTAACAGGTACTTTTTTCTCAGCCTTATTTTTAGCTGACAAACTTAAAGATTCACCGCTGCGTCTAGCTTCCCAAGGGCCATAATCCAAACTACTAATATTCCATTGCCCGTGGATATAATCTTCATCTTCAGAAATTGTGCCAACATATTCCACTGCATCGGGCGAAGAAGTAAAATAACTTTTAATAAAGCTAATCCGACGACCTACAACTTCACCACTTAACTTAGCTTCTCCCAAATAACTGTCATCTAAAACCCTGCCACTCAAACTATTCCCGCTTTGCAAAAGTACGATTTCAAAGCGAGTCGGATTTCCATGTTGCCAATAAGTTCCCAACCAAGTACCGTTTACATCAGACATAATCAGTGAGCAGTTAACAGTTATCAGTGAACAGTGAGGAGTTAGGAGTTAAGAGTTAAGAGTGAGTAGCAAGTAGCAAGTAAAATATTTTTTTTATTGTCTCCTTGTCTCTCATGCCCAATCCCCAATGCCCAATTACCAATTACCAATTACCAATTACCAATTACCAATTACCAATTACTAATTCAATTTTAAGAATGTTTGAAAATTACCGAAAGATTGTTCGCTGGCATTGGGTAGGTTTTTTGTAGAATCAAATTATGGGTTTTGGCTTGTTCTACTACGTCTTCTAAGTTACGTACTCCCCATTCCGGGTTTTGTTCTTGTAAATACTCGCTAAAGGCTGCATTGGAAGGTGCTGTATGTTCTCCACCTTGTTTATATGGACCGTATAAATACAGAATACCTCCGGATGAAAGTATACGACCAGCTGCTGCGATTAATCCCAAACAAGCAGACCATTTTGAAATGTGAATCATATTAATATTTACGATCGCAGTAATATCAGATATTTCCGATAGCACTTCCTTTTCGGCTTTCCAAATTGGCTGAGAAGCATCAATATCGAGGGGTTGGTAGAGATTTTCGCTTTGTGAATGTTTAATCCATGCGACGATACTTTCACGTAGCGAAGCATCAGGATCGGAAGGAATCCACTTTCGAGGTTTTAAGCGTGGTGCAAAATATGCAGCGTGTTCACCCGTACCGCTGGCAATTTCTAAAACCGTGCCAGTGGGTGGCAAAACTTCTAAAAGTACTTGTAAAATCGGTTCGCGGTTGCGCTCAGTTGCTAGTGCGTGTTTTCTTCCGTCCACTAATTTACTACTCTCCCCGAAAACGCTTGCTTTATTTAGCTTAGCTTATCATCTGTGGGAGAATGTACTTAATTGTTCGTATTGGTCAATCGTTAATCGCCCGCAGCCTCGAAGGCTGGGGCTACAGTTGCGAAGCCCCTTCGGGTATCTCCCAAGGGGAGACGCTTCGCTAACGCCCTTTTTGGGGGACGGAAACCGACACCCCTTTCCTTGACTCACCACGGTAAGGTGGGCTGGATTTTGGTGTGTTTTTCGGTGTTTTTAGATAAGTTGATGAATTTTATTGGCTGCATTGATTAATAAAGAGGATGCTGTTTCGATTTCTTGTTTGGTTGTAAATTTACCAATACCAATTCTTAATGCTCCTTCAGTTATATTCTCTGCAAGTTTCATTGCTTGCAAAACGTGAGACGAAGCTATTGTTCCTGACGAGCAAGAAGCACCTGTGGAAATAGCTAATTGCTGGCGTACTCTGGCAATAATGGCACTGTTGGGAATTCCAGCGATGGAAATATGTAAGTTACCTGATAGACGATTGTTTAAGTCTCCATTCACCGCTAAGTCTGGTATTTGAGCTTGCAGCGAGTGTTGTAACTTGTCTCGGAGGATTGCGTTAAGCGTTCACGCAGTGAGTCGTTAGACTAAGCTCACCGAAGGTATCGCTGTTTCATCTCGTTTCATTTCTAATCCTCTCAAGTGACAAGCTTCCCCTAAACCAGCAATTCCAGAAACGTTTAGCGTACCGGATCTAATTCCTTGTTGATGTCCACCACCATAAATAATCGGTTGCAGATGATAGCCTTTTTTAATTACTAATGCACCAATTCCTTTGGGAGCATAAAGTTTATGACCGGAAATAGCCAGATAGGTAATACCCCATTCTTGAAAGTGGATCGGAATTTTACCAACTGCTTGAGAGGCATCGCATAAGAAAGGAATATTGTATTTTTTAGCTATTAAGGCAATTTTTTGAATGGGATAAATAGTCCCTACTTCGTTGTTAGCAGCCATTATGCAGAGTAAGGAAGCACCATCAGAGCAAACTTTTTCCAGATGTTCTAAATTAATTTGAGCTTGTGAGTTGACTTTTAACCAAATAATTTCCACAAGTCCTTTTTTAGCTAATGCTTGGCAGGTATCCAAAACTGCTTTGTGTTCAACTGGGGAAACAATTATTTTTGAGGGAGTATTTTGTTGAATATGTCCTTGAATTACCAAATTAATACTTTCTGTTGCACCGGAAGTAAAAATAATTTCCTTTGCAGAAGCATTGGTTAATTCAGCTATTTGCTGACGGGCTTGTTTAACTGCTTGGGATGCTTCATCTCCATAACTATGGTCTACACTATTGGCATTACCGAAAGTATTAGTCATGTAGTACATTACTTTTTCCGCTACTCTGGGATCGACGGGAGTAGTTGAATGGTAATCAAGGTATATAGTTGTTCGGGGGTATGGAGGGTTAAGAGGGTTTTTTTTAGTTTACTGGGATGGGTTAAGTCAGCTTGTAGGAGTTGCAGCAATCGGAAAGTGGCACTACCTAATAGTTGTTGTAGTTTTTCTTCGTTTGCTTTTGATAGTAGGTAGTTGAAATTAAAATTTTAATTACTTGCTTCACTTTTATCTCAATCAATATTGTGAGGATTTAAGCGTAAACCCAATTAGCACTAAACCCCTGGTTACTTGCTAAAGTAATTAAAGGTTGAAGGTTTGTTTCATAAGCATTGGTAAGAATTTCTAAATTTAATAAATCTTCTGCTTGATTAACCTTTAAGTCCGAAACAAAAGACTCAATATCTTTTAACCATTTTTTTTCAGAAATATTGTTATGAGAAACTGTTAAACCTAAATACTGCAAGTTCACAAAAGCAGAAAAATATATTTGAGACGGTAAGTTATTAGATTTAGAAGAATTAACTGATGGTGTTGTTGGAATCAGATTCCACAGTTGGTCATGTGCTACAAATGACCAAGGTAAATAATGGTCTAATGAGATTTCATCTTTATTTAATTGAACTTGAGAGTAGATACATTTAATTTCTTGATGAGTTAAAACAGTTTGCCAATATTTAGTTTGTTTGCTTAAAGAATCTCTTTTTTGTGGCATAAATATTTTATTAACCACATTGGGAATATTAGGGTTTCTCTGCTGCATATACTTCAACCATTCCCAAGATGCCCAACCTCTAACTATTGTGTAGTTTTTTTCTAAATATTTAATCCAATCTGGATGTAAAATAATGGCGTTACAATCTTTCTGTTTTTCAGCGTTAAAACAGTATAGAGGTTTTTTGTTATCGAATTGATTTTTAGATAAAGTAATAATAGCCGGATTGACATCATAGTCTTTAAATCTTCTGGTTTCTTCATTATAAAAGGGACGAATTAAACGATAAGGAACATAATTACTAATAAAAGTTACAATATCGTTAATATTTTGATTACTAATAGCTGTACGTAAAAGTTTTTTGTCTGTATCCCTAAATTTTAAAATCGGTTCTGTAATTTCTAACTGAAGAGAATCTAGCTTATTCGCAATTTGGTCTTGCGTTCCGAAAGAGAGTTTAAAATAATTATGAGGATACCAAGCATTAGCCAGCATTTCAACAATAATCTCTTGAAAGCTGATAGGCGATACAATATCAAAATTTTCTCTTTTAAGAATATCTAATAAGGATAGAAAATAAAGGTATTTATAAGAATTGGTTGTTGATTCAAATAATCTTGATAATGTTGAAATGTCTAAACTATCATCATTTGGTAAGTTATACATTTTCTATAATTTAAAAGCCAGCTTATAGAAAGGTAAACTATTTAGTCAATATTCTCAATCCCCTTCCCCAATTGCTTCAATATCTTCAGCACCTCATAGAGTTCATTCTGTAAAGGCAAAAGCGAAAAAACACGAGAAATATCATATTGTGTTGTTCCCTGACGATTCAGCTTAAGAAAAAAGAATTCTCCCCCATTTGTTGCCATCGCAAATACGGGTTTTTTAGCATCTGGATTAGCCATCATGTAAGCTAAAGTTTGGGGAATTGCCATATCAAGATTAATTTCTGTCCCCTTGGATTCCAAAACCGCTATCCATAATTCTTTTGACACCACCAAAAAATCAATTCTTCCTCGCAATATTTCATCAGATACCTCACTTTCTGCTATTGATGTGCTAACTTCAACAGCAACTTCTCCTTGCATCAAATAAGGAGGATCGTAAAAACCTGCTAATTCTAGTAAAGGTGATAAAACTAATAAATTAACTAAACTCTCAGCTAAATTTCCATTCGCTCGGTGGTAGCGATATCTGGCTTTAATTCTGTCTAAGACTGCTTTCTCTGCATCGCTTATATCTACTAAATTTTCTCTCCATTCCGTGAAAAAATTGACATCCGCAGTACGAACTAAATTAAATTGCTTTTCTGCTTCCGCAATTGTGGTAATTCTTTTGGTCATTGCTGTTTGAGTCATTTGATTTTAGATTTTGATATTTTAAATTTTAGATTTTTTGGCATCTCTAATCGGATTTTAGGGGAACTATAAACTCAAGTTTAACGTTAGCGATAGTAAGGATAAAAAAATATCTTTTTATACTATCATCATGAAATCACTCAACTTACTCAAAACCTTAGCATTACTGACTTTATTTTCTACATCTGTTAGTATTATTACTACTATTCCATCTGTTGCAAATACACCAGCTACTACCAATATAAATACTCCACAATCAAAGCGATTTAAATTAACTTTATCAGGACATACCGAACCCGTTCGTGCATTAACATTGTCTCCCAACGGTCAAATTCTAGCTAGCGGTAGCGACGATAAAACAATCAAACTGTGGAATCCGACTACAGGTGTATTGCTGCGTACCTTAAATGGACATCGCGATCGCATTAAATCCATCATCATTACTCCCGATAATCAAACTGTAATTAGTAGCAGTTTCGATAACACGATCAGATTTTGGAATCCTCAAACTGGTGAGGAAATACGCAAAATAGGCGAAAAAACTGGCATAACTGCGATGCTATTAACTCCAGATGGACAAACTTTGATTTGTGGTAGTGGAGATAAAACAATCAAGTTTCGCAATCTCAAAACCAAAAAAATTGATCGGATACTCAAAGTCGAAACCACAGCACTAGCAATTAGCAGTGACGGAAAGACTTTATTTAGCGGGGGTGAAAATGGCGGGAAAATTCGCGTTTGGAGTATAGCCACAGGTAAACAGCTACGCAGCTTTACCCCACCACTACCCAAGCAATGGAACGGTTCCGAGCAAGCATCAGCCCCAATTTCACTTGCTGTGAGCGACGATGGTAAAATGCTCCTCAGTGGTGGATACGACGACAGCTTTCAATCCGGTGCGCTGGTTACAACTGACGGTAAAAGTTTCAAAGCTTGGGATTTGACAACCGGGAAGTTAATTCATAATACTTCCTTGGGTACAAGTATTAATGCCTTAGTAATTAGCCCTGATAGCAAAACATTTATGGCTGGTGGTTTGAATTCAGCAGCGATATTACGCGATATTAAAACCATTAAACCAGTCATGGAATTCACCGGACACGCTGGGGGAATTTATGGAATCGCATTAAGTCGCGATGGCAAGACCTTATATACTGGTAGCGGTGATAAATCAGTTAAAGTTTGGCAGATCAAACCTTAATTTATGTATCGAACAACCAAATTAAAGAATCAATATTTAAACTAACAAATGGACGATACTGGACTCGAACCAGTGACGTCCTGCTTGTAAGGCAGGCGCTCTACCAACTGAGCTAATCGTCCTTGTTGTGTCACTAATAAAATAATATAGCAAACTTTTTTGTATAACGCTAGTCTTTTGCAAACTTTTTTTTCATAAAATTTCCTTCATCGCTTGAAACCGTCTCTGTAGCTAGGATAATTGCTTTCCTTATTTGGTAACAACCACAGATGGACATTAAGTAGGGTGTGAGTGTACCTTGTATCATGTCAGCTTATTAGTTATGATTCGGGCGTTAGAGAAACCCCAGCCTTCCACAGAGGGGAGACTTAATTTATAGGTTTTGGTAATTAGTAATTGGTAGTTGCTAATTCCCATGCACCATTCCCCATTCCACATTCCCCATTTTCTTATTTTTATTATGCCCTCCGGTCAAACTCACGATCGCATTACAATCTGGGCTTTACCATTTATTGCTGGTGTCGCTTTTTGGCAGACTCGCAGCAGCAGTATCACTTTGATAATTGCTAGTGGGTTTATGTTTGGGGGATTGATGTTTGGCCCCGATTTAGACATTTATTCAATTCAATATCAGCGCTGGGGTTATTTCCGCTTTATCTGGCTTCCGTATCAAAAAAGTCTCCGCCATCGTTCATTTTTATCCCACGGACCGTTAATCGGAACAACCGTGCGGGTACTCTACTTATGCGGCTTAATTACAGTCGCGGGAATCTTAATTTTACTTGTTGCAGAAAAAATATTAAATATGACTTTGAACTGGCAGGAAGTAGCTCAAAATCTATTAGAAACAATCAACCTTCACTCAACGCAATTCTTAGCGTTGTTTATCGGATTGGAACTAGGTGCGATGAGTCATTCCATAAGTGACTGGTCAAATTCCGCTTACAAGCGTTTTAAAAGAAAAGGTATCGCTAGCTTACTACCCAAAAAGAAACCAAAAAAACGTAAACCCACTAGTAAATCCACCACCACCCGTCAAAGCAAATCTAACGTTAGGAGAAGGAGGTAGGCAGGATGGGGAGATGGGGGGATGGGGAGATGGGGAGATGGGGAGATGGGGAGATGGGGGGAAGATAACTGATAACTGTTCACTGTTCACTGATAACTGATTAATGGATACTTTAACGGCTTTGCAGGAATTGATTGATGTGGTTGCGAAATTGCGATCGCCTGATGGTGGCTGCCCTTGGGATTTAGAACAAACCCCTGAAACCCTTACCCCTTATGTTATTGAGGAAGCTTATGAGGTGGTTGATGCGATTAAAAGCGGCGATAAAAATCACGTTGCTGAGGAGTTAGGAGATTTACTTTTACAGGTAGTTTTACAAGCACAAATTTTTGGCGAATCTGGAGATTTTACGCTTAAAGAAGTTGCAGAGGGTATTACTCAAAAGTTAATTCGCCGTCATCCTCATGTTTTTGGTGATCTGTCGGTACAAAATGTTGATGAGGTGAAACAAAATTGGCAAGATATTAAGGCTGCGGAAAAGAGTGAAACCGTGGCAGTAAGTCAAAAATTTAGCAATAAGCTCAGTGGTTATACTCGCAAACTGCCGCCGTTAATAGCGACGATGAAACTTTCTAAAAAGGCTGCTGATGTTGGCTTTGAATGGGATGATATTGATGGTGTTTGGGAAAAATATGAAGAAGAATTAGGAGAATTTAAACAGGCTTTAGCGAAGGAATCACCAGAAAGACAGCAAGAGGAATTAGGCGATTTGTTGTTTAGCGTGCTTCAGCTAGCGCGATGGAATAATTTAGATCCAAGCGAAGCTTTACAAGGGACAAACAAACGATTTATTCAGCGATTTCAGAAGATGGAAACTTTCGCCGAACGTCCGCTTTCGGAATATAGTTTGTTAGAGTTGGAAGCGCTTTGGCAGCAGGCAAAAAAAGAGTTGAAGGGTAATGGGTAATTACCAATCACGGAGATTTATAACTCGCAACTCTCAAAATCAATTCACCTTCTTCCGGATTCTGACTAAATATAAATGCCCCAGTCTCTTTCTCTCTTCTAGATAAAAATTCGATTTGTTGTTCCCCTGTTTCCTCTATTTTTCCGTTTATACGCAATTCGGCTATAACTTGCACCGAAGCTGCTGTTTCTCCTCCTTTATTGACTACCTCGAAAGGTATGTAATATTGTCCGTTGATTTTTCTTAGCGGTTGATTGTTGGTGACAACAAGGAGGGGTGGTTTCTGCGACGGTTGTTTTATCCAGGTGAAGCTTACCAAACCTACAACCCCAATAAGAATAAATGAAGCAACGCTAAATGTTATCCATTCGGCTACTGTACGTTTTTGCTGTTGCTTGTTTTCTAAAGTTCGATCTTGAGTTTGATTTTGAGGTTGATTCATATCGCCAATCTTCCCGCAGCACCACCAATAGTTGTGGGTAATCCTAATATAATGCTATGCTCAAGCCAAATTGTCCAAGGATCGCTCCAAGTCAATTTTTGAAAAAACCATAGCATTATAGCTGCTGCTATCAACGATACTAAATAGCAAATCATAGTTTCGCTAAACGGTTTTTGAAATATACCTTTATGTTGTCTGCGCTTATCTTGTGCGGAGAAACCTGCTTGAAATACAATCGCGTAGGAAATTAATATAGAAGTGGCAATAATTGCTAACAGCCAAGGTTCGGATACTGCTGCTGCAAGGGTTGCAATTTCATCCGTTGGGGCAATATTGAAACCTATAACTATTGCACCAATCAAGGTTGCACTTAAATCGCTAAAAGTCGAGTTGTTCTCAACTAAATCATCTTGTCTGCTGGTTCTATTATCGGGTGAATTAGTGCCGTTTTCACCTAATAATTGATTAGCTAATGCAACACCCAAACTAAAAGGCACGCTTTCGTAAACAGTCTTTCCCAATGCTTCTTTAAGGGAAACTCCAGGAGATAATTCTCGCAACAGTAACAATACAAAAGCGGAACAAACTAAACCAATTCCCATTGCTTCTATTGTTTCGGTGATTTCTTGGTAGCTACGATTGAAACGTTTGGGTTTACGAAAACCTTCAGTACGCATAAGAAGATAAACAACGAGAAATGTTAATACCAGTGCTATCAACATCATTGCTGGTGTAGCAGATGAACCTATCCACCATACTTCCATCGTATAAAGTAAGGGAATACCGAATAAAAAACCCCCACATCCGCCTCTAACGATGTCATTAATCTCACTTCTCCAGATATTTTTTTGCTGTTTTCTCTTAGAGTTATTTCTATATTTGCCGCAGTTTTTTTTTAACGGATTTAATTTCATCTGCTACATCATTTGAATTTGCTTAAAGTGTCGTTTGATGCTGTCGCTTCTAAAACGCAAATATTATGACTTAAAAGCTTTAAGTTAATAAAAGTTTATTAAGCGATTATTGTCATATTATCATCAATAGTCGTTTTCTGAAGCTGTAAATTGGTTTAACGCAAATAAATATCACTGCTTCGCAAAAAGCTAGCTTTTAAGCCTAAAAGAATAGTTTAAATGTGGTTAATCTATTTGGTTGAATAAAATTACAAGTTAATAAAGAATGTTTTTAAATATTGAAAAGACTATTTTAGCTTTATAATATACTAAGCATATTTTGATTTTAAAAGCAGTAGGGAGTAGGAACTAAGGAATACAAAAATCAGAAACTCAGATTTTTGAAAAACCGGATTTATTTTTATTTAGTATAATTAACTTTGTATACAAATATTTATTTAACAGCCATACTCGCGAATTTTACTTAACTCGAACCAAGTGCGATCGCCAACTATTCCATCTGCAACTAATCCGGTATGCTGTTGCAAATCTTTGATAGCATTTTCAGTAACTGTACCAAAATAGCCAGTAATCTCAAATTGAAAAAACCCAGACCACAAAAGCCTTTCCTGAATTTTTTCCACTAATTCGCCTTGACTGCGTTTTTGTAACAAAGGCATATCTACTGGGGCACCTTTATACAAACATTGCCAAGTATTTTCATCAACTATTCCGTCTTCTGCTAAAAACATCCAGTAATCGAAGCAGTTAACAGCGGCCGTAGTTTGAGGCCCAAATATACCATCGACTTTACCAAAGTAGCATCGCCAATGCTTTAATAATTCTTGTAATTCTGTTACGGCTTTCCCTGTATAACCTTGCTTTAATACAGGTTTCTTTAGCTGAGATTGAGTAGTTTTAAAGTTGTAGGTGGAAGTCATAGAAGTTGGAGGTAGTGATTGATTAGTTGATGTTTGAACTGCTGTATTTGATGCCGAAGGCTTAAATTAAAAAGATATATAAATAATGATTTTAGTAGCTTGAAGGTTCACTAAAATGTAAGCTAAAATTCTATTTAGCTTATCAAAAATTAACCGTATTCTTTGATTAAGAACTGTTAATTCCTAACTGTTGACTGTTAACTATGAAAAAAAATTATTTCGACATGGAAGGCTACAAAAGCCAGTTTGACCATTCCGGATACAGAATAAAATATTTTTGAAACAGAAAAAATACCTATTTGTAGGATATAGCGCCGATAGAGAATTACTTTCAAATCATTAAAAACATTTATCTTTCATATTTCATACTTCATTCTTAATATTTCCCGTTCGCAGCTACGATAAAAGATAAGACTGGGTTTCTCATCAAGACACAAATTTTTCTTATGACAGTTCTTACTTATAATTCGGATTTAATTCTGAGTGCCAAACAAACTCGGCTTGCTGCAATGAAGCTAGCGGTTTTATCTACTGCTGCAAAAAACGAAGCTATTGAAGCGATCGCCACTGCTTTGGAATCAGCACAAGATGAAATAATTCAAGCAAATATTGCAGATTGTGAAGCAGCCGAAAGCGAGGGAATTGCCAAACCACTTTACAAGCGCTTGCAGTTGGACGAACATAAATTAAAAGATAATATTGTCGGAGTAAGGGATATAGGTAAACTTTCCGATCCTGTTGGCAGCATTTCAATTCATCGCAAACTAGACACTGGTTTGATTCTCAAGCGTGTAAGTTGTCCTTTAGGAGTTTTGGGGATAATTTTTGAAGCACGTCCAGAAGCGGCAATTCAAATTGCGTCTCTAGCGATAAAATCGGGTAATGGTGTAATTCTTAAAGGTGGAAAAGAAGCGATTCGTTCTTGTGAAGCAATAGTTAAGGCTATAAAAAAAGGATTATCTCAAACTACAGTTGACCCAGATGCGGTACAGTTATTAACTACCAGAGAAGAAACTCTAGAACTTTTGAAGTTGGATAAATATGTAAACTTGATTATTCCTAGAGGCTCAAATTCTTTCGTACAGTTTGTTCAGCAAAACACTACAATTCCGGTATTGGGGCACGCTGACGGAATTTGTCATCTATATATTGATAAAGCCGCAGATATTGACAAAGCGGTAAATATTGCAGTTGATTCTAAAACTCATTATCCAGCAGCTTGTAATGCCATCGAAACATTACTGGTTCATCAAGAGATTGCATCAAGTTTTCTACCCCAGGTAGCAGAAGCTTTACAAAAATTAAACGTAGAATTGCGCGGAGACGAAGCAACTCAATCGATTTTATCCAACATAGTACCCGCAACAGAAGAAGATTGGGAAACAGAATACAGTGATTTGATTTTGTCAATAAAAGTTGTTGATTCTTTACCCGAAGCCATAACTCACATCAACGAATACGGTTCCAAACACACCGACGCAATAGTCACAGAAGATATAGAAGCAGCAGAAAACTTTTTATCCTTAGTAGATGCAGCAGGAGTTTACCATAATTGTTCCACCCGTTTTGCAGACGGTTTCCGCTACGGCTTCGGTGCAGAAGTTGGAATCAGCACCCAACAAATACCACCTCGCGGCCCAGTTGGTTTAGAAGGTTTAGTAACGTATAAATATAAAATGATAGGCAACGGCCATGTCGCGAGCAATTATACTGGCGAAGATGCCAAGCCGTTTTTGCATAAAGATTTATTACAGTGAGCAGTTAGCAGTGAACAGTTAACAGTTAACAGTTGTTCAATGCCCTATGCCCTATCCCCAACTACCAATTTCCAATTATCAAAGAAAAAGGCGAGAAATAAGTTAAATTACCCTTACTTCCCGCTTCAAACATCACCTTGAGCATATTTTCGATTGACAGACTTTGATAGTTATTTCAGCACCCTAATCTAAGCTAAGTAGACTTATTAATTTGAATAATAGATCCAAAAAAGTCTTACCTGTTGCCACTTTGGCAAAGCGATATTAATTTAACGATAAAGAACAGATGTACAAAGTATGTCAGCCCTGGATTACGTTAAATACCCACATTTAGCTGATATTAAAATATGGGCATTAAATGAGAGGGAGATGGGGAGATGGGGAGTAATACCCAATTTCCAATTCCCAATTCCCAATTCCCTGTTCCCTACTCTTAACCAATTGTTCGCTGATAACAGAAACTAATG